>NZ_CP026518.1 GCF_002953415.1 Deinococcus sp. NW-56
GGCAGGCACTCACCGAGCGAGGACTGCTGTGGTCGGTCGGCATCACCCGCACGCAGACGGTCTATCCCAGGGACGTTCGCTTGATCCCCATCCCTCGGATCTTCCGGGGCAGGAAACCGACGCACCCAACCCCATCCGAGGACCGACTGTCGGTAGAAGAAGTGCTGGCGGGTGCTGCATGGCAGCACCTGGTATGGCGACATGGAACCAAAGGCCCGCTCTCCGGACGCTTCGCGGCTGAATACGTTCGCCTGGCAGACGGGGAGGAGTACGCTCGCAGTCAACATCTGCCGGGTCAAGCCGCCTGGATCATCGGAGAACAGCGACGAGGTGAGGAGCGCAAATACTACGTCTGCAATCTGCCCCCTGACACGCCGTTGTCGCGGTTGGTGGAAGTCACCAAGCGCCGCTGGGCGTGTGAGCTGAGCCACCGGGAGCTGAAGGACGAAGTCGGGCTGGACCACTTCGAGGGCCGGTCCTGGCAAGGTCTGCATCACCACGCCGTGCTGTGTATGGTGGCCCTGACCTTCCTGCAATGGCTTCGCCTCACCCAGCCCGACGACCTCAGAGGCGACACCATTCCGGCCATTCGAGCGGAGGTGGCAGGGGACTTGCCCCTGCCACCTCCTTGCCGCCGATGTCACACCTGCACCGCCTTATTCAGCGGCCCCTGAATATCCCCGAAGTACAGTTAGAGGCTGCCAAGAACCCTAAGCAAAAAGTGGCGTGAGGTTGTGGCAGAGCAGAATGCAGGCGGCGAGGAAGTGGAACCCAACCAATGTGGAGGGAAGGCGTTCCAGATCTCGGCTCAGCCTCCGGAAGCGTGCCAGCCACGCAAACGAACGTTCAACCACCCAGCGTTTCGGAAGCAGGATGAACCCCTTGGTCGCTTCTGGACGCTTCACGACGACCAGCTCGACGCCCGCATCCGTCGCGTCTAACGCGGTCTGGACTCCCGTATACCCTTGATCCACGAAGGCGACTTCCACCTGTGCTCCGGTGGCTTCCTGCACCTCTAGGCACAGGTCTTTGACCTGTGCCCTGTCCTGTTCGTTGGCTGGGGAAGTGAGGATAGCCAGCACGTGTCCCAGGGTGTCCACGGCGAGGTGAACCTTGGTGCCCTTGCGCTTCTTGGCCCCGTCATAGCCCGCACGGTGACCGCTTTCAGGTGTGCTTTGGAGGGTTCGGCTGTCCATGACCACCGCGGACGGCTCGGGATCTCGACCTTGCTCCACCCGGGCCAGGATTCGCAGGTCGTGGGCGGCATTCTCGAAGCAGCCTGCCACGAACCAACGGTGCGCCTGTTGGCGCACCGTCTCCGCAGGAGGAAAGTCGTTTGGAAGATAGCTCCACTGCGCCCCCGTGCGGGCCATCCACAGCAAGGCGTTCAGGACATCCCGGATGGGGTACTTCCGTTGACCTGCATCCGCACGGCTGAGCAGCAGGTACGGGAGCAGGAACAAGTAGGTGTCGTCGTCAACGTCGCTGGGGTAGCCTCGCCGCGTCACCCACCCATTCTGCTGTTCTCAGAGCCACGCCCCTCGAGTTCGTCCCTGTTCTTGGCAGCCTCTATTGATTTCCTGCAACAGGTTGATGAAGACGTTGAGATTGTCCTGGCTGAAGATTATGAGATAGAAATCACGCGCACGAGATACGTTCCCAATTTTGACGACCCCTTTATTACCTACGATAATTTTAATGAAAACAAGAAGAAATGCAAGTTGCTCGAGAGTTGCGTTCTTTACGTAGATATTAGAGATTCTGCGATTATCAGCGTGTCGAATCAGTCTGAGCGACTTGCCAAAATGTACTCGGCATTTGTCAAGAATATGATTGCTGCGGCGCGTCACTACGGTGGTCATGTGCGTAACATCATTGGTGACCGTGTAATGGTTGTGTTCGATCGGGAGAACTGCTTCATCAATGCGTACCGTACGGCAACGCTTATGAATTCCATTGCGCAGCACATTATTGACAAAAAGATTGAAGGTATAGATTTTAAGTGTGGGATCGGAATCGATTACGGTCAGATGCTGATCGTCAAGGGTGGGGCCATCAGACGAGGAGGGGAGACTGAGTTTTACCGAACGCTGGTCTGGCTCGGTCGACCGGCCAATGTCGCCTCAAGACTGACGGATTTGGGAAACAAGACAATTACGCGTAAAAAGGATGTGGTATATCAGGGGTTTCATTATCCCTTAACGGATAAGTGGCATTGGGACGATAGTTTGACCCCACGACAATTTCTTGACAAGCTGAAGCCTACGTACTCGAAAACTCTACTTCATAGTGAAGAGTATTTCAGCAGCTTCTTTGTCGCGCCGCAAACGAGTCAAATTACGCACAAACCCATCTTGGTGACGCAGGAGGTTTACGATGGCTTACTGGCGGAGCATGCCAATGACCCAATCGTGAAGGCTGGGTATTTCAAGGAGACAAGCATCAAAATAAAGGAGTACTCAGGAAGAATCTATGGAGCCGACGTCATATTTACCGCCGTCAACAGCTTATGATCAGTGAGCGACGCCGTTTAGGGCGGAGCAAGGTTGTGGGCGATGATGGCCAGGACAACACGGAAGCGAAGTGAGGCGAGCGTCTTCGTCTGCACGGAACGGATTTGGGCCTCCACCAATTGGGAGAAGACGGTTTCAATGCGCTTGCGTAACTTCGGGTGGCGGTCTTCCCGCCACCCGGTGTCGTACCGGGAATTTTTCTTCGGTGGAAATACGTATCCCAGGCAGCAGTAGCCCTTATCACCGATGATCTTTGGCCCGCCGAACTCCGGCCATCTTCGGTTCAGCTCGTAGCTGACCGTAGTGTCGTGCAGGTTGGCAGGTTTCAGCAGGTACTGGACGATTTCACCGTTCGGCGTCACCCAAGCGTGGAGCTTGTAGCCGTACACGTCGCCCTGCGTCCCAAAGCCCCACCGAGCGCCAGGAAACGCGCAGCGTTTCCCTCGTTTGGGTCGGCAGACGGGCAGTGGCATGGAGTCGATGATGACCTCTCCGCACCATTTGGGAGGGCTGACGATGGCTTCGAGGCGCTCCAGGAGACGGAGGCCACGGGTGTAAGCCTGGGTGTACGAGGGAAGACCGCTCCGATCTTCCCTCAGTATCTGCCACCAAATCGACGGAAACGGATGCTTGAAGACGAGACGGCTGAGCAGCAATGCCACCAACAGCGCATCGCTGAGCTTCTGGTGTTTGAATCGCTTGTGGTCGCTGAAATGCCGTTTGGCCCAGCGGTGAAGCTGACGAATGACGGTTCGCCGACCTAAACTGTGGTGGAGACGGTATCTACCCATACCGTCTCCATTTTTTCTCGTCCCCGCACTGCCCGAGACCACCTGACTCAAGCCCTAAACGGCGTGAGCGACTGCTGGCCACGCTGACCTCCGTCAATGACTGGCTCAAATTTGCTGAGACCAAGCTCACCGTCCTGATCACAGTCAATGGCGCTGCCGCCTTTGCTTGCGCCCAGCTGCTGACGAACGAGAAATTCCCTGAATACGTAAAGATTGCCCTGCTCAGCTACCTCCTCCTGACCATCGTCTCGATCATGGTAGCCTTGCTCAGCGTCACACCCAGGGTCCGGATCGTGCCCCGCCAGCCGAGTGTCAGACCGCAGGACACTGACAATCTTCTCTTCTACGGTCACGCGGCTCACTACGACCCTCAGACTTATCTGGAACGGTTCTCCTTCCTGGTTGGTCAAGCGCCCGGCGACACGACCCCGTACGATTGGGCTTTGGCCCAGCAGATCATCTCCAATGCCGACATCTGCCTGGCCAAGTACACGGCCTTCACGTGGGCCATGCGGGCGACGCTCTACGCCATCATCACCTGCATGGTCATTCTGGCTCTTGGAGCTTTGACACCGCTCTACTGATCGCGGAGCCCAGGGCTAGACCTTGCCCTGGTCACGGATTGCCTCTGCTGAACCGCGGTGCCCGGGACCCTCACTCCTCTTTGTCCCGCTGTTGAGCGCGCGGGCGCTCGACCCTGGGGGGGATCCCCTGAAGAGACAGCAGGGTGGCCGTCGCGTCCCGGAAGATCGGCGCGGCCACCTGCGACCCCTGGTACTCGCGTTTCGCGCCGCGAACCATCACAGCAACCGTAAACAGCGGCTGATCTGCCGGAACGAAACCCGCGAAGGTGCTGGAGAACACCTGGCTGCTGTACCGCCCGTCGACCACAACCTGCGCCGTTCCGGTCTTTCCACCTACGTGATACCCAGGGAGCTCGGCTCTGGATTGAATGCCCTCGTCGATAACGCTGTGGAGCATCTCCCGCATGCTTGCAGCGGTCGCCGTGCTCAGGACCCTCCGCGCCTGCGGACGTTTGCCGAGGATCAGCTGCGGCGAGACGTACAGCCCATTGTTGGCGATCACGTTAAAGGCCGCCACCAGTTGCAGGGTCGTGACGGTCATTCCCTGCCCAAACGACATGGTGGCCTGCGAGAGGGCTCCCCAGTCCTCCGCCTCCAGGAGCAGTCCATCTCCGGATGGAAGCGCGAGTGGCCCCGGTTGCCCGAAGCCATACGCGGTGAAGTAACGGTGCAGCACTGCGGGCGGCACGTCCTCGACCAGGCGCGTCATGCCGACGTTGCTGGAGTACCGCAGGATCTGCCGGGTCTTCAGGCGCTTCGGATGCCCCACGATGTCATTGATGGTGGCCCCCGCATACCGGCGCCACATGGGCGTGTCATACACCGTGTCCGGTGTGGTCCGCCCCTCGTTCAGCAGGGCCGCGACCGTCAGGGCCTTCACCACACTCCCCGGTTCGTATTCGTCCAGCGCCGCACGGTTGCGCCAACGGTCAGGGGAAGCCCCTCGCCACGCATTGGCATCAAATCCTGGGGTGGAGGCCATGGCTTTGATGTCTCCGGTCCGGGTTTCCATCACGATGGCCGTCGCGTACTGGGCGTCCGTGCGGGCCACCGCGTCGGCCAGAATCTGCTCGACCGCCGCCTGGACCCGCGTGTCCAATGTCAGGTTCAGTGTCTCTCCACGCTGGAGCTGGGCATCATAGACGCGCTCCAAGCCTTCCAGACCGCCGGCAGCACCCACGAACCCCACGAGTTGCGCCGCCACCGTCCCTTGAGGGTACTGGCGCCGCTGCAAGGGTCCTCCTGCCAGAATCTGACCGTCGGCACTGACGAGTCGCCCGCGGGTGCCTGCGCCGGCGTGCAGCGGCACTGGGGAGTCCTGAGGTGGCGCCGTAAGCTGGGCCAGCGTCACCGCGAGGGCCATAAAAGAGATCAGCGTCAGAAATGCGATCAGGCTCGCCCGACGGGCCACCCGGTAATCACTGGCACGAAAAAAGTTGTGTCGCACAGGAAAGCAGTCCTTCTGTCGGCATGAGGATGACCCACGCAGCTCCATGGGGCGCGGTCAAGACCAAGAGGACGCTGTGAGGTCGCCCGAATTCCGGGTACAGCAAGCCAGACGTGGTGGACAAGGCACGCTGCATCAGTGAGGTGTCCAGCCCAACTGGGCCCGAGTCTGCGAGGAAAGCGCGCACAAGATCATGCCCCTGTGCGGCGTAGAGATGAAGGCCAAACGGAAGTGAATCGGCATGTCTTGGCAAGCAGGCTAAGAACGGCGTGTTCACATTGTGTAAAGCAGGTCAACTGGCCAGAAGCGGTGGTGCCGAGCGTCACCCCTGTGATTAGCCCTGGCTCCCCCAAGCTCTGGGACCCCTTCGCCCCTGTGCGGCTGCCCTCCACACCCGGCCTGCTCCCCCTGGGGTGGTGGCCTGTGGAAGGTTCTGAGGGCATTGCCCCTGTTGACGCGGTCGACCGCAGCGAACTGCTGGCCGTGATGAAGTCAGGACTGTGGTCGACGCTGGGGGCCACGCGTGATGCTCGGCGCCCGAGAAGAGCGGAGGGCTAACTTGCATTCCCGCGATTCTCTCGTCCTGTCTCACGCCCGTTGTCCGGCACGATCAAAGGTGAGCCGAGTCGCCGACGACCCCTCAGAGCAACATCGGCTCAGAGGTACGCGTATGGGGGCGGTGCCTGCGTGCCGGCGTCATACACTGCGGGGCCAGGACTGCTCATGCCTCAGCCCGATCCCAACAGCGCCACTCCACTGCCGGAACCCTACGCCGAACAAAGCCGTGCTTTGCGCGTCCGGTACCCTCATGACCCCTCACAGTTGCGGCAGCCTGCCACCAGTGCCCAGGCAGCTTACGACGAAGCCGTGCAGCGGCAAGGCCACTTCGCCGAACGGTTGTTGACCCTGGGGACGCGTCTCAATTGCCCGGCATTCCCCAGACCCGGTGGCGTCAAGTCCCGGGCCAGGTTGGAGGAGAAGACCCGGCTGTTCGGTTTCCCCCCCCTGGATATCCTGGCAGGCAAGATCGTATTTACCGCGCTCGCGGATATCTACGCCTCCGCGGAACAGGTCAGCGACACGTTTACTGTGGTGGGATTCCGTGACCGCTTTCTCGAACCACGGTCCAGTGGGTACCGCGACATGCAGTTCATCGTGGACCTCGGTCACCACTTGGCCGAGGTCAAGCTCGCCCTGGCGGCCTTCGATGAACTGGATTCCTATGAACACCGCTTGTACGAGATGAGGAGAACCCTGGAAGTTCTCCCCCAGCTTTCAGCGGTCCAGACGGTTGTCCTGGAAACACTGGATGATGCGAGTACACTGATGTTCTCCCGGGTGTGGAATAGCCTGGTGACGGAAGGGCAGGTGGAGGAATGACGAAGTACTACATGGTCGGCGCAGTTCCCGTAAAGGTCATCAAGCAGCCCGGCGGTCAGACCGTCATCCTGGCCTTCAACGCGCACCTGGGGCAGTTCGAGTCCAACTCCCGGTACTACAGCATGATCCGCCGTGACGACACCGGCCTGGTGCGCCCGGTGACGGAAGAGGCCTTCGGGTTTGCGGTGGAACAACTGCAGCAAAGAGCGTCCTGAGGCAGCAGGGCGGGTCAGCGAGAGTTGACCCGCCCTTTGTTATGGCAACAGAGTGGCTGGCAACCCTGGCGGCAGAACCTCGAGTCGGGCCACCTGGATGCGGAGAGCCGCCATCGCCAGATCCACCTCCGGTGCGGCCGAGGCCTGCGCTTCCTGAAGCGCCTGGGCCAGCACCCTGGCAGCCCGCTCATCGCCGCAGCGGATGAGTTCACGCGCAAGATAGAGCTGCGCCACCACAGCCCGCCGCGGAAGAGCACTCTTCCTCGCCATCGCGGCCGCTGCCTCATACAGCTGGACCCCTTCATCTGGATGACCGCGGCGGAACATCACTAGGCCCTGGGTGGCCACCAGATTCGCGGTGTTCCAGGTGTCGCCGGGTGACGTCGCGGCCTGAGCGCGGGCCAGGTACGCTTCTGCGTCCTCCAACTGACCTGCACTGGCCAGGTAGAAGGCCATGTTGTTGAGCATGATTTCGTTGGTGGGGTGAGCCGTGAGCCCCAGGCGGGTCAGCTCGATCGCCCGGGTAGGCGTGGGGTCGAGGCCCCCAGCGAGGTACGCCGCCATAATCACCGGGGTGGAGGAAAATGGCTCGTCTTGAAGCCAGCGTTCGAAGGCGGATCTTGCCGCCCCAAAACGCGATAAGGCGTACCCCTCCCAGGCCCGCATCTCGAAGTTGCGGGGCACCCCGGTCAGCTGCTGCTCGTCCAGAGGGACATGCACCTGCGGCGCGACCCACTGCACCTGCGCCACCGCATTCTCTGTTGGATGCTCCAGCGCTTGTCGGAACATCTTGCGCACGCGCTTGCTCTTGGCGCCGTCCTTCAACTCTAGGGTTCCCAGGGCGGCGGCCAGCTCGCTGATGTGGAGGGGGTCGGCGTCCCAGTGCTCGATGACCTCCCGGGCCCGACGAACAAACCTGGGTGGCACGCCGGCCACCATGGACGCACTGATCTCGGCCGCGATGAGCCACGGATCATGTGGCGTGCGGTCCGATTGGCGCAGGAGGGCTACGGCGGCACGTGGGTCATGCATGTGGACGTGGAACCGTACCGCCGTGCGGAGCATAAAGCGGTGCTGCGGGGCCAGGGCCAGGGCCACCCGCAGGTGCCGTTCGGCCCGCTGGTCCTGGCCCAGCGCGGCGTAAGCACGCGCCAGATCCGAATGCATCAACGGGTTGTGCGGGAAGTCGCGCAGGAGGGGACGCAGGCGGCGGACCTCCGCCTGCACCGTCATCAGAGGCGTTTCCTGCTGCTCTGGCCCCGCGGCGCCTCCGGACGAGGGCAGCTGCAGCAGGGTACGGGCTGAGATCAGTGCGGCTGGCGTTGTCCGCTCCGCGTTCAGCAGCAGGTAGGCCGCTGCATCCTCCGCCGCCTCAGGCTGGTTCATCAGGACCGCGGCGCTGGTCAGCTCGGCCGCGCGTCCCACGTTGGGCTTCGCGGCAAACTCCAGTTGAAGGTGCCTGAGGCGCTGCGCCACGCCCTGCTGCGCCCGGACCCTCTCAGTCTCAGTCACGCGCTTCAGGCCCTTCATCTCCCCGGTCTCAGCGGCGGCCTGGGTATCGCGCCACCGCGGAAGAACCCGGCGGTTGCTGCGTTTGGCGGGCAGACTCATGGAGTGTTCTGGCGTGCCCGCGCCAGACTCGCTTTCAGCACCAGGCGGTCATACAAACTGATGTACCGCTCCAGACCCAAAGGATTCAGGCCAGACAAGTTCCGGGGATGCCCCCGGCGTGCTGGCTCCGGATGACACAGCTCGCGCACACTCTGCAGCACCTCGGTGGCGACTGTGCCGGGTAGCCGGGCCCTCAGGGTGTCGTCCACATTCCGGCTGGCCCGGTCGTAGGCGCCCAGCAGATGCGGCAGCGCCTCTTCAAAGGACCCGGTAAAGTCGCCGCCCCAGAAGAGGGGCAGCATGTCCTCCGAGAGCTCCTGCTTCAGGAAGGTGTTGAAGTGCTGATGCGTGAACAGGAAGGTGATGAGTCCACCCAGCATGTACAGGTCACAGCGCCGCCCGTGCTGCCAGGCATCTGCTGGCTCAGCCAGGTAAGGCACTTCCGGAGGCGCGCAGTCCCAGCTTCCCGCGAACGCTTTGTCACCGTGCGGGGACATGCCGGAGGCGTCCACGGCCGTTCCCAGATCCCCGATTTTCGAACCCATAGCCGCGAACACGAGGACGTTGGCCGGTTTGATGTCATTGTGGGCAAACTTCGAGGTGTGGAGTTGGTGCAGACCCACCGCCACATGATGAACGCACCGCAACAGCCAGACGTCGTCGATGGTTGTCGCTTCCAGATGGTCGCGGACATCGCCGTCCGCCCGGTCGAAAATGATGTACGGGACCGGCACGAGGGCGCCTGGAACCCGGTGTTCCCCATGGTCAATCGCGTGCACCACCCGGCTCAGCCGCATATCACAGCACTGCTCGAGCAAGCTCACCTCGAAATTGAATTGCTCGGTGACCTCCTGAAGGGCCCTCATGACGTGCTGGGCCTGGATGAGTCGGGACAGGTCGATGGCTTTGAGAAACCCCTGGTGTCCGTCGGCGCGTTCGGCGAAGTACCCGACCGATTGATGCCCGCCCGCGGGTTGTCCCCTGACTGTGGTCGCCCGGCCCGTCACGCGCCAACCGCCGTCCAGGGTTAGCCCGTCCAGAAACAAGGCGGGGTGCGTGCTGATGGTGGGCAAAGCCGCGGGTAACGTCATGACACGAACTCCTCCAGTTACGGAACTGGTGAGCATTCTCGCGCAAAGGACGCTGCTGGGGAAGCGCAGTTGCCGGGAACAGCCGTGCTTCCCCGAGCGTTCACTGCGGGTGTGGCAGCTCCGGGCTCAGGGGCATGCTCCAGTGGAAGGAGGCCCCTTGCCCGGGCCTGGAATTCACCCTGAGGTCGCCCTGCATCGCCCGGGCCAGACCGCGGGCGATCGTCAGCCCCATGCCACTCCCATCACCCCGTGTCCGGGCAAGGTCCGCACGGAAGAAACGCTCGAAGACGCGCTCGAGGTGCTCCGGGGCAATTCCCGGTCCTGTGTCTGTGACCGAGATGGTCAGGTGCCGCCCTTGCACGGCCGCCGAGACCCACGCCTTTCCGCCCGGCGGGGTGTACCTGAGTGCATTGCTCAGCAAGTTCGCGAGTACCTGTTGAGCGCGCTGGGGATCGACGTGGACCCTGATTTCGGGGGGTGGCGTGTTCATCTGCAGCGTGATCCCCCGGTCCTCAAAGGCCATCTGGAAACGCTCCTGGGCCTGCACGAGCAGGTCACTCACCGGAACCGCCGTGAGGTGCAGGTCCACCCGCCCGCTCTCGACACGGCTGACCAGGCTGAGGTCATGGACGAGACGTTCCATGCCGGCCACCTCCCGTGCGATGGCGTTCAGGGCCTGCTCCGAGGGCAAGACTCCATCCTGAGCGGCCTCCGCGTACCCGCGCACCGCCGCCACAGGCGTTCGCAACTCATGCGCCACGTTGCCGATCAATTCCACCCGTGTCTGCTCTACCCGCTCCAGGGCACCCGCCATGGTATTGAAACTCCGCGCGAGGCCCGCCAGCTCGTCCTGCCCGGTCTCGGGCAGGCGGCGGCTGTACTCCCCGCTGGCGATGGACCGACTGCCCGCCTGAAGTGACCGCACGGAGGCCGTCACGCGCCGGGCCGCTACCCAGGCGGTGACGGTGGCCACCAGAAGGGCCAGGGGCAGCGCGGCCATCAGGGCCTGGGTCAGGGTGTCCCGCATTCCGTGCGTGAGGTCCTCCCGCAGCACTCCCCCCTCGGGGCCGATGAGGTCGATCATCTCCTGCACGTGCCGCTGAATGAACGGATGGGCCGCCAGCTCCGCCGAGACCAGCAGGACGGCAGCCGTCACCGTGACGACCACCAGGTGGTTGAGCAGCAAGCGTGGAAACAGGCGCATTCAGTCCTCCCGGAAGCGGTACCCCAGCCCCCGCACGGTCTCAATGAACTGCGGGGCGTCCGGATCATCCCTGAGTTTGCGGCGCACCGCCGTGATGTGAACATCCACCACCCGTGCCACCCCCGGATACTCTGGACCCCAGACCCGTTCCAGCAGCCGCTCCCGTGACCAGACCAGCCCGGGATGCTGCGCGAGCGTCGCCAGCAAATCGAATTCCGTGCGGGACAAGGCCACGGGTTGACCGTGCAACGCGACCGATCGACCGGCCAGATCGAGCGTGAGCGGCCCAGCCTCAATGCGTTCCCGGACACCCACCCGGCGCAACAGGGCCCGGATACGGGCCACCACCTCGCGCGGACTGAAGGGTTTGACCACGTAATCGTCCGCGCCGGCGTTCAGCCCCTCCAAGCGGTCCTCCACCTCACCCCGGGCCGTGAGCAGGAGCACCGGCAGGTGTGGGTGCTCGCGGCGGGCGTACGCGGTCAGCTCCACCCCCGTCATGCCCGGCAGCATCCAGTCGATGATCGCCACGTCCGCGCGGGCGAGCAGGGGCAGGGCAGCCAGGCCATCTTCCTCCATCACCACCGAGTGACCTTCCGCCGCGAGGTACGCCGTGAGCACCTCCACGATGGCCGGGTCATCATCCACGATCAGGACCGTGGCCATGACACTCCTGGCCCGAGGAGGACACACAACATGGCGCCCCACTGCGGCGTTTCACGGCCGCCAGTTAAGCTCTCCGGCAGCAGAGCGAATTGAAGCCGATGTGGGGGAACAGCCATACAGATCATGGGGACTCCGTGGACGAACGGGTAGAGGTGAGCGGAGTGGGTACTGTCAGGACCGTGGGACGGGAGTCCGGCTGGCGCCGAATTTTCAGCAGCATGTAAAGGCTCAGCAGGATCAGCGGCACGCTGATGATGTGTGTGTCGGTCCACAAGCCGATGCCGGGGGCGTCGAGGCCCTGGTTGAGGTAGCTCTTAATCGCCAGCGGGTTGAGGCGGAAGGTCTCCTCCAGCCCGGCCCGCAGGATGGAGTACCACAGCCAGAACTGCCAGAAGGCCCAGCCCGCCTTGCGCGAGCGCAGCCAGAAGTAGGCGGCGATACTCAGCACGATGCCGATGAACACGCCGTAAAGCTGGGTGAAGTGCACGGGCGCCGTCATCACGAGCTGCCCGCCGATCTCCTGGCAGTAGCGCGAGAGGTCCATGTCGGGGTTGGGGTTGGGAATGCACATGCCCTCGTGAAAGGCGCGGGCTTCGTTGGGCCAGCGGTAGCCGACCGGCCACCCGGTCACGCGGCCCACCGTGTCGGTGCCGTTCATGATGTTGCCGATGCGCCCGCCGATGATCCCAAAGGCCACGCCGGGCACGAACAGGTCGGCGTACTGGTAGAAGTTCAGCCGGTAGCGCCGGGCGTAGTAGACCAGCACCAGAATGCCGCCGATCAGGCCGCCGTGAATCGAGATGCCGCCCTGGCGCAGGTTGATGATGTCCAGCAGCAGCCGGGGCATCGGCGTTCCCGCGAACTGCTCCCAGGAGGTCGCCACGAACACGATGCGGGCGCCCACCAGCCCCCAGATGATCGCCCACAGCACCATGTCGTTGAAGAGGTCCACGTTCAGCCCACGCTGACGGGCCAGCCGGGTGCCGACCAGCAGCCCCAGGACGATGCCCAGCGTGATCAGCACGCCGTACCAGGCAATCGTGAAATTGCCGATCTGAAGGAATACCGGGTCCATTTCGCCTCCGCGTGGGCCAAGCTGTCTTCGCCCCGGTAACGGTATGCAGGGTGTGTAAAGGTGCTGTAAAGCTTGCCGAGCGGGCGGCGAGCGGACTTTACACGAACTTTACAGGCTGGGTTTATCTTCCAACCGTGAAACGGAACCTTCTTATCATGGCTGTACTGGGCATGTCCGGCATGAGCCTCGGGCAGGGCAGCATGGGCGGCATGGATCACAGCAATATGGGCGGCATGTCCGGTCAGAGCGGTTCGTCCATGACGATGGACATGAGCGCTCCGGCGAAGTTGAAAGGCAAGGTATTCGACCGGGCGTTTCTCAGCATGATGATCCCCCACCACCAGATGGCCGTGGATATGGCACGTGCGGTGTTGCCGCGCAGCAAAGACGCAACGGTCAAACGTTGGGCAAATGCAGTCATCAAAGCCCAGGAAAGCGAAATCAAGCAGATGAACACGCTGCTCAAGAGCTATGGCGGCAGTGACGCAGCCATGGCGAATATGATGAAGCAGAGCATGAGCGGCATGGCTGACATGGTCAAAAAGGCCAAGAATCCTGATGTTGCGTTCGTACAAGGCATGATTCCTCATCACGTGTCAGCCATTGAGATGGGAGTGATGGCTCTGGAGAAGAGCAGTGACGTGCGCGTGCTGAAGCTTGCCCGCACGATCGCGCAGGATCAAGTGGCGGAGGTGCACGACTTCCGCCTGTGGTTGTTGAAACGCGGTCTCTAACTCAGGAGTTGCACCTGCATAACGACGGGGAAGCGCTCCCAGCCGAGAAAATCTGGGAGTGTCTACGTCACAGATTCTGGGGGAGCGCGTCCGCATTCTGGCAGATGAGTTCCTGGCCGTTCCAACCACGTCCTACCAACAGCGCAGCCTGGAGGCTGCGCTGTCGATGTTCCTGGACACTGCCACCAAAACGGCGTTGCACCGCGCTGAGTTGGTCAGCAAAAGTGCGCTGAGCCGCCTCCTGAACGAGTACCCCTGGGATACGGCACAGGGTTGGGCCATCTTGCAGCGCGCCCAGTGGGACGCGCTGCTTGTCGCGGCCCGACGAAAACACCGCCCACTCCTGCGGCTGAGTGTCGACCTGACCAGCATCGAAAAAAAGGGCAGCACGCTGCCCTTCGTTCGCGTCTACAACGAGGTTCACGGCATCCATCTGGTCGTGTTGTTCGCCGAATACGGAGCGGTGAAGTTTCCCGTGGGGTACCGGGTCTACCGGGGCAAGGGGACAGCGACCCCAGTGACTCTGGCACGAGAACTTCTGCGAACCGTCCCAGACGCGATCCGTCGTCGATTCCGGATTCGCGTGTTAGCAGACAGCGGATTCGAATCCGCTGTCTTCCTGGATGAAGTCAGGCAGCTGGGCTTCGAGTTTGTGGTGGGCGTTCGGTCAACCCGGCGGACGATGCACCCAGGCGAGGTCACGGTGGCTGACTGTCCGCATGGAGGCTACATCGAATTGAAGAACTGGCCGCATGACCCGCTGGTGCTGGGTCGCGTCGACCGTGGAGACCGGGTGTTTCACGCGGTTTCTTCGGAACTGATGGAAGGCGACGAGGTGGTCGCCGAGGGGGCAAAGCGGTGGAGTGAGGAATCGTTCTTCAAGGAGGGCAAGCACCAGTTTGGTCTGGCGCAGTTCGCATTGCGAACTGCTGTGGGCCTGGATCGCTGGGTCCTGCTGGTGTTCCTGGCCTGGACACTGGCCATCCTGCACCGAGAGACCGGGATGACCCTGGAGGCGTGTGCTGCTCTGGCACTGATGACGGTCATGCCAGACGTTCATTTGAACCGCCTGCTCCTGACGTTCAGCAGAAACTCGGAATTTCTCCGCCAGCACGGCTATTCACTGCGCTATGCGAGGTGCAACTCCTGAGTCTAAGACTTACACACTGACGCGTGCCGCCTGACAGGCGGCACGCGCTGCATTGAGGCCGCGAGCTCTCAACCGTCAGCGTCACGAGGCCTTTACACGATCTTTACACAATCAGGACAAGCTGACCCACGTTCATGCGTCTGCCTCTTTTGCTTACCTTCGCCCTGATGGGGTTCAGTGTTGCTGCTGCAGCGACGGTGAATGCACAGGCGGGCGACACCCTCCAGCGAATGGCCGTTCGGTACGGCACGACCACGCAGGCTCTGGCGCGGGCCAATCCGTCCCTGCCGCAGGGCCCTCTCCGTGTTGGGACCCGCGTGACGCTCCCGGCCACCGCCGTGCGCGTGTGGAGCGTACGGGCGGGCGATACGCTGTCTGGCATCGCACAGCGCGAACGGACGACGGTCGCCGCGCTGGTCGCCGCCAACCGCGGCCTGGATCAGCAACGGCCCCTGATGATCGGGCAGAAACTGTTGCTGCCTACGCCTAGGGCCGCTGCGGCTCCCCGGTCGGCCGCGGGGGCGGTCGCGCGTCCGGTGTCCATTCGCGTCACGGCGGTCATGCCGGTCTCGGGCCGCGTCACCACGCCGTACCGGGAAGGACACCTGAGCGTGGATCTCGCGGCGCCGACGGGTACGCCTATTCGCGCAGCGGCGCCGGGCGTGGTGACGCAGTCCTACTTCGACAGCAAGAGCGGATGGGGTTGGACGGTCCTGGTGGATCACGGAAACGGATTGCAGACCCGGTACAGTCACAACTCCGCGAATCTGGTTTCGGTGGGTCACCGCGTGGAGGCCGGGCAGGTCATCGCCCGGGTGGGGAGCACCGGGAACAGCACTGGGCCGCATCTGGATTACCGCGTCACGTATCAGGGACAACCCATTCATCCGTTCAGCCTGTACTGAGTCCTGAGTGGGTCGGGCGTCAGAGGAGGAGCCTAGTACAGCGTTCATTTAATACGAATGGCTTCGTAGTGCCGTCCTAGCGTCCGGCGGGCGACCTGGGTGGAGAACTGCCAGTTGAGGGTGACGCCCGCGCGTGAACGCGCTGCCACCCAAGCCTCGACTTCCGACCGAAGCCGTTCCAGCACTGGAATACGCCGGTTCAAGCACTGCCGCTGAAGGGCACTGAATTCCAGTTCTGCCATGTTCAGCCACGAGGCATGTTTGGGCGTGTAGACCCACTCGAAGCGGCCCACCAACCGGTGGGCCGCCTGTGGCGACATGAACTTGTAGAAACTGCCGCCGTGATGCGTATTGAGGTGGTCCTGAACCAGGGTGATCTGGACGGCTGCTGGATAGGCCCGTTCCAGGTTCTGCATGAAGGCGGTGTACTCCTCGGCGGTCCGTCGGGCACAGACCTGGACAAACCGTCGGCCTGTTTTCGGCTCGACGGCCAGCAACACAGCCGCGCTCCCAAAGCGCTGGTATTCGTAGTCTTGTTTGGCGACTCGCCCCGGTTCCGATGGAACCGGGGCCATGACGTCACCGATCAGGAAGCAGGGTTGCTCATCGAAGCACAACACGGGAAAACGGTCGTCGTAGGGCCGAGAGTACACGTCCAGAACGCGTTCCATCTCGCAGAGGAAATTCGCCGTCAGGTGCGCGATGCACCACTGCCTTTTGCGGTGCGGCTGGACCGCGTTTTTTTCAGAATGTAGAACACCGTCGACGGAGCGATGTGGTCGACCAAGTTCAGCTCTACAGCCTTCTCTGCCAGCAAGCGAATACTCCATTGTGCGTGACCTTCGGGCGCCTCACTGCACGCCAGCGCGGTGATGGCCGCCCGGTCTTTGCCGTCGAACTTCGCGGGTCGCCCCGTATGCGGCGCATCGAACAGCGCCGCGTCCAGTCCCCCCAGGGCAAAGCGTTTTCGGGTCGCTTGCACCATCTGGACGCTGATACCGAGGGCGTCCTTGATGGCCGAGTCCGTGACCTGTCGATGGGCCAGCAGCAGAATCCGGGCGCGGGTCATGACCCGCGCCTTGCCACTGCCCTTCATGGTCATGCCGTGCAGAGTCTGTTCTTGCTCAGCACTCAAAGTCACTGGATAGCGAAGAGGACGGCTCATACCTCACTATGACAAATTCAAAAACGCTGTACTAGGCCCTGACTACCCTTCAAAACGCGGCATGAGAGTCGCGAGGGTGTGCCAAGACGACCGAGAGGGATGCAGCAGCAGATCTTGAAGATGGTCGAGGCCAAGCCGGAACACGGACACCGTGCGGTGTCCGTGTTTCTTGATCCGTACGCCTTTCTCGGTTACCAGCAGCTCCCCAGTTACACAGGCCCAGATAAACGCCACACCGACTGAGGGTGCCCCAATTGCGGTACCAGCCGATTTGCAAAAGTCAGCGTACCTCAGCCCGCCTGTTCGAGGCGGGCGAATTCGTTCGGGGTCCGTCCACCGAGCGAGGTATGCGGCCTGACGGCGTTGTAGTCCTGGCGCCAGGCAGAGAGGATCAGGCGTGCCTGATCCAAGCTTTGGAACCAGTGCAGATTCAGACACTCGTCCCGGACACGGCCGTTGAAACTCTCGATGTAAGCGTTCTCGACGGGCTTCCCCGGCCGGATGAAGGTGTGCGTGATGCCACGCCCATGGGTCCAGAGATCCAGGCCCTTGCCCGCGAACTCTGGGCCATTGTCGGTGGTGATCGACTGCGGTGCCCCCGGAAGCGGACCACCGCTTCCAGAGCGCGGACGACGTCATGCCCGGTGATGGAGGTCCCGACGTGCATCACCAGGCACTCCCGGGTGAAGTCATCCACGACGTTCAGGACCCGAAACCGCTGCCCGGAGGCCAGCTGGTCCGACATGAAGTCGAGGCTCCACCGCTGATTGGGCGCAGAAACCGCAGGTTTCTGCTGTCGCTCTCCTACACTGAGCTTGCGGCGCTCCTTCTTTCGAACGGCCAGCCCTTCAGCCCGGTAGATCCGGTAGACGCGCTTGTGGTTGACGGTCTCGCCCTCTCGACCCAGCATCAGGTGAATCCGCCGGTACCCGAACCGAGGTCGCTCTCGGGCCAGTGTGCGGAGACGCTCGACCAGGCGTTGGTCTTTTTCCCTTTTGGGGCTGTTCCGTCTTTGCGTGGTCCGGGAAAAGCCCAGCACCCGGCAGGCCCGACGTTCGCTGACCGCAAAAGAATCCCGCAGCAGGGTCACCATCTGCTTTTTGAGGGGCGTCTGCGCCTGGGACGACGTCCCAGGCGTCACCACTTTCGCCCCACCACCTCCTTCAGCATGGCGTTGTCGAGCGACAGATCCGCTACCAACTTCTTCAGGCGCTGGTTTTCTGCTTCCAACTGGCGAAACTTGCGGGTCTCGTCTTTGGTCATCCCACCGTATTTGGCTTTCCAGCGGTAGATGGTCGTCATCGCGACTCCATGGAGTCGCGTCAGATCGCTCAGCGGCGTGCCTGCCTCAAGCTGCCCGAGGATGTCCAGGATCTGTTGTTCGGTGTACCGTTTGCCTTTCATGTGCCTCCAAGTTTGCTGCTCGATTTGCAATCAGACTGGCACCGGAAACAGGGGCAAGGTCACTGCACCATACCGCCCGCGTCCACGCACAGCACCAGGCGGTCGGCCAGCAGTGCTGCCGCCGTGAAGTCCTCTACCCGCGGTGTGCTGTCGAAAATGACGTCGACATCCTCCGCGATATCCGGGTATTGACGGAGCGTATACACGGGAAACGGCAGAGGCTTATCCCGCTGGCTGGCTTGCCTGGCCCATGTGAGCGCCCCATCGCCGTGGCCGGAGACATCAACGACCGCAACGTTCCGCCCGAGGGCCTGCAGGAGTGTGGCCGTGTAGATGGCATTGGTGGTACGGCCCACGCCGCCCTTTAAACCCACGAAGGCGACCCTAATGTGGGCGTCAGCCGGAGTGAGCCACAGGGAATTCCAGAACTCGTGAATGTCGGGAAGCGTTGTGTCCTTGCCGCGCTGCAGGAATCCTTCGATGGTGATGGCCAGGGCCTGTTGGTGCGTGGCCTGGGAGCGGAGGGTCAGTGCGTATGCCTCAAGCTGCCCAAGGAGGTCTGGAGCATCGCTGGGGTGCAGCATGGCCCTGATCAAGACCACGTTGCACCCTGCGCCCCTGAGGCTCTGGATGACCCGGGCCGTGTGGAGTTGGCTGCTGGAGTACCAGCGATAACCGCTATGCGGATCGACCTCGGGCACGAGTAAGCCTTGAGCGTGATACCGCCGGAGCGTCTGGGCATGGATGCCGCTCTGCCGCGCGAACTCACTGATGTGCATCATCCGTTCAGGTTGAGCCCTTCCAGCATGTCAAGGTCAAGCGTGGAAGGTCGGCGCCTCGGCGTCAGCGTTATGGGGACCAGGCTTCTGGAGTGAAGAGTGGGGGCGGCACGCTCACGCGCCGCCCCCGGGGAATTCGGGTCAGTTGCCCGCTGGCCGGAATGTGTCCGCGAGGCGCACGAGGAGTTCCTCTGCGCGGTCGTAGCCGGGACGCAGGTAGACAGTGGCGAAGGTCGTCCAGTCCTGCACCGCCGCGACTTCCTGGTCGTTCTCGTGCAGTTTGAGGTGCGGGTATACGCCGTACTCCACGTAACAGCCGAACTCCCCGGCGAGCGCTTCCAGTGCTTGGGTGTTCTGGTCGTCCCAGGTGAGGGTGTACGGGAGGGCGAAGCACGGTTTGCCACAGCTTCCGCCGAGCCCGACGAGCGGGAAGCCCGCGACCGTGGGCGTGGCCTGCCGGACCCGGGTGCGTTCCAGGAACGCGAGGCGGTCGCGCGCCACGTTCCGGCTGGGGAGTTTCTGCGCCGCAATCCAGGGGCCTACGGTGAGTTTGGTCATGGTGTCTCCTTTGGGGGCGGTGGACCGGCAGCTCAGGCCTGGGCCATGACGGTGGGCGCTGCGCGGACAGGAGCGGGGTCGGAACGGACGGGGGGGCGGAAGGAGCGTAGGCGAAGCGCGTTGCTCAGCACGAACACGCTGGAAAAGCCCATCGCTGCCGCGGCCAGCACCGGGCTGAGCAGCCACCCGAAGGCGGGGTACAGCACGCCCGCCGCGACAGGAATCAGGACGATGTTGTACGCAAACGCCCAGAAGAGGTTGAGCTTGATGTTGCGCAGGGTGGCGCGGGAGAGCGCCAGGGCGTTCGGCACACCACGCAGGTCGCCGCTCATCAGGATGACGTCGGCGGTCTCGACGGCCACGTCTGTGCCGGTCCCGATCGCCAGACCGACGTCTGCCTGGGCGAGCGCCGGAGCATCGTTGATCCCGTCCCCGACAAACGCCACCTTCTGGCCTTTCGCTTGGAGCTCTTTGACCGCGTCGCTCTTGCCGCTGGGCAACACCTCAGCCAGCACCTCGTCGATGCCGAGCTGGCGGGCGATGGCCTGCGCGGTCCGGGCATTATCCCCGGTGATCATCGCGACCTTCAGGCCCTGCCGGTGAAGCGCTTTCACCGCCTCCGGGCTGCCGTCTTTGATGGGATCAGCCACCGCGATCACGGCGGCGAGCTGCCCGTCAATGGCCGCGTACAGCGGGCTCTTGCCCTCGTCCCCGAGCCGCTCGGCCTGGGCCGCGAAGTCACCCACGTTCAGCCCGAGCTTGCGCATGTACCGGTCGGCACCGACCTGCACCAGGCGGCCCTGCACCCGCGCTTCCAGGCCATACCCGGGCACCGCTTCGAAGCTTTCCAGGGGGAGGATGGCGACACCCTCCTTCTTCGCCGCGTCCACGATGGCGCGGGCGATGGGGTGTTCGCTCTGTTCTTCCGCCGCCGCGACCAGTTGCAGCACTTCGGCACGCTGGAAGCCGGAGGCGGTCACGAGGTCGGTGAGTTCGGGCCTCCCCTTGGTCAGGGTGCCCGTCTTGTCCACGGCAACCACATTCACGCCCTGCAAGCCCTCGAGCGCCGCACCGTTGCGGAACAGGACGCCCAGCTCGGCCGCCTTGCCGGTGCCCACCATGATGCTGGTCGGTGTGGCCAGCCCCATCGCGCAGGGGCAGGCGATGATCAGCACCGCGACGGTGGTGACCAGGGCGAAGGAAAGGGCCGTGCTCCCGCCCACCAGCAGCCAGATCAGGAAGGTCAGGGCGGCAATCCCGAGGACGATCGGGACGAAGACCGAAACGACCTTGTCCGCGAGCCCCTGGATGGGCGGCTTGGAGCCCTGAGCGCTTTCCACCAACTTGATGATCTGGGCCAGCGCGGTGTCGGCCCCGATCTTGGTGGCCTTGAACTGGAACGCGCCATTTTGGTTGATCGTGCCGCCGACGACGGCCGCGCCCGCTTGTTTGGCGACGGGGATGGGCTCACCGGTAATCATGGACTCGTCCACGAAGGAGTTGCCCTGGGTGACCTCGCCGTCCACCGGCACCTTCTCGCCGGGGCGTACGGACACCAGGTCGCCGATCAGCACCTCGTCGGTGGGTACTTCGAGTTCCTGACCGCTACGGACCACGCGGGCCGTCTTGGCCTGCAAGCTCAGCAGCTTCTTCATCGCCTCGCTGCTCCTTCCCTTGGCGATGGCCTCGAAATACTTGCCGAGCAGGATCAGGGTGATGACCACGGCGCTGGCCTCGTAGTACACGTGGGCCGTGCCCTCGGGGAAGATCTGGGGTGCCAGCGTGACGACCAGGCTGTAGAAGAAGGCGGCCGAGGTGCCGATCATGACGAGAGAGTTCATGTCGGGGGAACGGTTTTTCAGGGCCTTCCAGCCCAGGCGG
Source organism: Deinococcus sp. NW-56 (assembly GCF_002953415.1). Lineage (NCBI taxonomy): Bacteria > Thermotogati > Deinococcota > Deinococci > Deinococcales > Deinococcaceae > Deinococcus > Deinococcus sp. NW-56. The sequence continues at coordinate 21,154 of NZ_CP026518.1, forward strand.
TAGAAGCGCAATCCGGGACCGAACTGCACGGGAAGGGCCAGCGCCAGCATGATCCAGGTCATGGTGCGCTCGCTCATGTACTCCATCAGCCACATGTGGAAGGGCATGTAGAGCATCGGCACCATCGCGAGGATCACCAGCGGGATGGCGAAGACCGCACTGAAGGTGACGGCACGCCGCAGACTGCGGACCTCCTGCTCACGCGCTTCACGCTCCAGGTCGCTGCGGTCCTTGCCGGGCTCGCTCTCGAGCACCTCATAACCAGAGGCCTTTACAGCGGCCTTGAGTTGCCCCGGACTGACGCTGGACGGCAAATACCGCACGGTGGCCCGTTCGGTGGCGAGGTTCACCGAGGCGTCCAGCACGCCCTCCACCTTGTTCAGGGCCCGCTCGACCCGTCCCACGCAGGACGCGCAGGTCATACCCTGCACGCCCAACTGGAGTTCGCTGATCACTGGCTCGTACCCAACGTCCTTCACTTTGTCCAGCAGCGCCTGCGGGGTGGTCAGCGCCGGGTCGTACGTGACGGTCGCACGTTCCGTGGCCAGGTTCACGCTGGCCCCCTCCACCCCCTCGACTTTCTTCAGGCCCCGCTCGACGCGGCCCACGCACGAGGCGCAGGTCATGCCCTGGACGCCGAGTTCAATCGTTTTCTTCATCGTCGCTCCTATCCCCCTCCGGGGGGTACGGAGAAAGCATAAGCCAGCGTCCAAGCTGAAGCAAGCCTTTCTCGCCCACTGTCAAGGGGAAAGACAGCTAGGGGCTGCGCCAGACCGCCTTGACACCCTCCCCCATAGGGTTTACAGTTGAGGCATGACCACCGAACTGACCGTCAACGGCATGACGTGCGGCCACTGCGAGAAGGCCGTTCAGAATGCGCTCAAGAGTGTGCCGGGCGTCCAGGATGTCCGTGTCAACCTGCAGGACGGTACCGCGACCGTGCAGGGCGACGCTGATCCGCAGGCGCTTGTCGCCGCCGTCACTGAGGAAGGCTACGGGGCTCAGGTCCGCGCTTAACGTGACCGCCGCGAAAGCCGACCCTACCACCTGCCACACCGGCACGTCCTCCAGCCACTTGTGCATGCCGGAGGACGCGCGCAAACGCGCAGCCCGGCGCCTCAAGATTGCCCGAGGGCACCTGGACAGCATTGTGGCCATGCTCGAGAAGGACGATGCCTACTGCGTGGACGTACTCCGGCAGATCAAGGCCGTGCAGGGTGCGCTTTCAGGCGCGGGCGAGGTCGTGCTGCGCGGGCACCTCGAGGCGCACGTCGCCACCGCCTCGACGCGGGGTGACAGCGTGGAGCTCGTCGAGGAATTGATGGAAGCGCTCAAGTACACCTGAGCGGTGCAGGCTATAGGCGCGGGCCACCCTTGCGGTGTGGCCCGCGCCCGAGTTCGGGGGTCGTCCCCCTCTCCTGATCACCATCGGCGGCCTCGAGCAACGGCTCAGATTGTCGGAAGAGCTCAATCCATAGACCCACCGCCATCGCTGCCGCCCTGGGTTCAACACGGAGGTGGTGACTCAGCGGGTTAGGTGTGTGGCTCATCCCCTGCTTCAAGCTTGAAATTCTTGAAGTAGGGGATGCGTTTTTCAGGATCCGCATCGTATTCCGGCTTGTGCAAGCCGTAATTGGCTGAGGTGAGGTAGTGGAATTCGTCCTCCGCATCCAGCAGCCTCCCAGAGGGAAGGGGCTCGACATAGAAAATCGGCAGGGGGTGAGCCAAGTCGCCCACCTCGTCCACCGCCAGCACCCGTTCGAGCGAAATCCTGTTCAAGACCACGAGTTCCGCTCGGTGCTTTTCAGGAACAGTGCGCTGCCAGGCGTGCTGTCTGCGCCAGTGCAGATCACTGTACTCGCTCTCTTTTCCCCAGAGCTGGTTATCGAGGTCACTGGGGACAGGGTCCGGGAGCATATCCCACTCGCCAGTTTCAGTGTCATGAAAAGCAAGGTGAGAGCGGATCTCAAGGATGAGGGCGTTGCGCGCATTAAAGTAGCGAACGCGGTAGATCGCCCACCTTGGATTCTGTTCAAAGTCTGCTACTTCCTCTGTCAAGGGATAGGCGTCATCCGTCGCGTCACGGAAGAGGATCTCCTTCTGGAGGATGTCCGTTGGGTTGCCAAGAATTCTGCCAACCCGTTTGCGCCAGGCCAGGACAGCCCTCAATTCACTTTGACGTGACCGTTTCCTCGTCTGCAAACTGATCCCGAAATATGCGAAGAGCAGGGGGTCGTTTTTCGGCTGGAACAGCATGTCTTCCAGTTCTGTGCGTATGCTGGCCAATCCGGCACCCGCTGCTGGAGTTATCCGGCCTCCAGGAATGGAGTTATCCGGCACCCTCCCAGCCAACGGACGAGCTGTCCCCATTATGAAAGGCTGACCGTCTCCGGGGTCAACTTCCTGCTCTTCTTTCTGAGGCTTTCTCCCCGAAGTTTGGGCCTGCCTCGGTTTTGCGTACTTTCGGTTACGCCGCTACGGGTTCCCTGATCCGCTCGAATTCTACCGGGCTTCGGTAGCCCAGGAACGAGTGCCGCCGTTGCCGGTTGTAGAACATCTCCACGTACTCGAACACCTGTGATCGCCCCTCCTGGCGCGTGTGGAACACGTGGTCCAACAACAGCTCTCGCTTCAGGGTCGAGAAAAAGCTCTCCACGACGGCGTTATCGAAACAATCCCCTTTCTTGCCCATGCTCGCTAGTACAGCGTTTTTGAATTTGTCATAGTGAGGTATGAGCCGTCCTCTTCGCTATCCAGTGACTTTGAGTGCTGAGCAAGAACAGACTCTGCACGGCATGACCATGAAGGGCAGTGGCAAGGCGCGGGTCATGACCCGCGCCCGGATTCTGCTGCTGGCCCATCGACAGGTCACGGACTCGGCCATCAAGGACGCCCTCGGTATCAGCGTCCAGATGGTGCAAGCGACCCGAAAACGCTTTGCCCTGGGGGGACTGGACGCGGCGCTGTTCGATGCGCCGCATACGGGGCGACCCGCGAAGTTCGACGGCAAAGACCGGGCGGCCATCACCGCGCTGGCGTGCAGTGAGGCGCCCGAAGGTCACGCACAATGGAGTATTCGCTTGCTGGCAGAGAAGGCTGTAGAGCTGAACTTGGTCGACCACATCGCTCCGTCGACGGTGTTCTACATTCTGAAAAAAACGCGGTCCAGCCGCACCGCAAAAGGCAGTGGTGCATCGCGCACCTGACGGCGAATTTCCTCTGCGAGATGGAACGCGTTCTGGACGTGTACTCTCGGCCCTACGACGACCGTTTTCCCGTGTTGTGCTTCGATGAGCAACCCTGCTTCCTGATCGGTGACGTCATGGCCCCGGTTCCATCGGAACCGGGGCGAGTCGCCAAACAAGACTACGAATACCAGCGCTTTGGGAGCGCGGCTGTGTTGCTGGCCGTCGAGCCGAAAACAGGCCGACGGTTTGTCCAGGTCTGTGCCCGACGGACCGCCGAGGAGTACACCGCCTTCATGCAGAACCTGGAACGGGCCTATCCAGCAGCCGTCCAGATCACCCTGGTTCAGGACCACCTCAATACGCATCACGGCGGCAGTTTCTACAAGTTCATGTCGCCACAGGCGGCCCACCGGTTGGTGGGCCGCTTCGAGTGGGTCTACACGCCCAAACATGCCTCGTGGCTGAACATGGCAGAACTGGAATTCAGTGCCCTTCAGCGGCAGTGCTTGAACCGGCGTATTCCAGTGCTGGAACGGCTTCGGTCGGAAGTCGAGGCTTGGGTGGCAGCGCGTTCACGCGCGGGCGTCACCCTCAACTGGCAGTTCTCCACCCAGGTCGCCCGCCGGACGCTAGGACGGCACTACGAAGCCATTCGTATTAAATGAACGCTGTACTAGGGTTCTTGGCAGCCTCTAGGGCACGTTCTCAACTTCTCTCCGCTTCACGCTCCCCCATCGCCCTGCGGTGGGGGCTTTTCTACACCGGTGATTCCTATGGCACGCAACGACCCCGATCTCCACTGGGTCCAGATTCGGCACTCCAGTTACTCAAGACTCGGCCCGCTGGTTCAGGCTGGGGCCCTCCAGCCGTACCTGGGCCGACTTTCCGGTTTCCCAGGGGCCCAGATCTGGCGGGTGGATTCCCCGCTGACCGTACAGTCTGACCACCAGTGCTCCATCGCTGGCGTGCCGCTGCAGGCGGCGCTACATCACCAGCCCAGCCACGCGTACTGCGCCATGGTCGCCGCCTCGCCCCATTTCACCCAGTACGCCGGCACGGGTGAGCTGTCCCGGCTCCTGCGTTCCCATGACGACTGGGATCCAGGGGGGTTTGCCCACGCGCTGGAGGCGACGGTGCGTCAGGGCCGCGTCCCTTTGCCACGTCCTGCCCTGGCCGTTCCCCCAACCACTTACCTCACTTATTGGCTCCCAGAACGCAGTTTTGTGTCGCGGCTGTCCAATGGGCATTACATGCTGGGGTTGAGCTACACGGTCCGGTACGTTCCGCCACCAGGGCTGGCCAGGCGCTCTGCAGTGGGGCTGGACCTGGGGATTGATCCGCTCACGGTGGCCCACACCGATACCGGCGCGACCCGGTATTTCCGACCGACGTCGCTGCGCCACGTACGTCAGCTGCCGTGGCTGAGCGCGGACGCCCAGATGCTGCTGCGGGACCTGATCTATGCCTCCGGGCGACTGGACGCCGAGGGGATCGTGGCGTGGCTTAACTTTCACGCCCACACGGTGTACGCCGAGCGCATCAACCACATGGGGATGTCCACCCACTGGATTCACAGCGGACGCGACCGGGCAATTCATGACCATCACTTTTCGGCGCTCAGCCAGTACCTGTTCGCGTCTGGTGTCGATTTTCGGCGTGTGGCTCCGCATCACACCAGTACCCTGTGCGCTCCCTGCTTCGAGCACCAAGGCCGGGTCGTGTACGGGTTGCGGGCGGGCGACCGCTTCCGCTGCCCGGCGTGCGGGGCGGATCTGGATGCGCACGCCAACGCTGCCCATAACGTGCTGCTGCGGGGTCAGATGCTTCCCCCACGCGGACGGGCAGCAGCGTGACTGAGGGAAGGAGAGGAGTGCCATCCACCGGCCCCTGGTTCTTACGCGAAGGCCGAGGGCACGTGCTTGGGGCTCGGGGTCGTTGCGAAACGCACCGCAGCCCCAGGCGCTCAGCACCACGCGGGGCAGCGTTCATGCTCGGAGGGGGCCAGCACCCGGGAGGCCCGCTGCTCCAGGGTACGTTGTGCTGCCGGTCGCAGCGCCTCACCACCGCGGCCCCCATGTCCCGCAGGTTGGGGGCCGCGGTGGTGAGGACATTGGGGGCATAGGGGTCACCTCTCCAGTGGCCGTCTTCCTCGCGGAAGATCGGCACGTCCCGTGCGGACATCAGGAAATCGGTGTAAAGCGGGTCCCGTGCCTGACGGGGGATCCCGTAATTCTCAGGATGAAGCGTCGAGGAGGCGTGGAGGGCGCTCGCATGGCACAGGCTCTGCCGACCCGGTGAGGACCTCCCCGCCCGGCGATGCGGCCGACGTAACGTTCAGGACCGCGACGGGCTCAGGGCGCTCCCGCAACAGACGTTGTGCGGCGGCCGTGGTGCTTCCAGCGGCGGTCGTCTGCAGGGGGAGGCGAACGCGGTCAGACTTCAAAGGGGCGTTTCCGGTGTCGTGGCCGTCTCCAGCGCCTCACGCACCGTTTCAGTCGGCACCCGGAAGATGCCTGCCGCCCCGGAGTAAGGGAGGGGCGTTCGGAAGCGCCGAGGGTACGCGAGCTGCCAGGCGTAGAGGCCGTCTTCTCCCTCCACCTCCTGCACGCCAACCACGTCCACGACGCCGACCAGGGCGCGGTAGGGCAGGGCGTCCGGGTCGAGGTCACGGCCCCCGAAGTTCTCGGGAACGCGGGTGCCCGACGCATGCACCAGCAGCGGCCCCATCTCGCGCATCCGGCGTGAGCGGTACTCCAGGTTCTTGTCGCCGCGCAGGATCAGCTCGGCCCACGGCTGCTGGATGCTCAGAGCGCGCAGGGTGCCTGCCGACAGATCCAGGGGCGCGGGCTGGGCGGGCACGGAGAACTCTCCGACCAGAGGGAGTTCTTCTGGGGGGAGGGCGATGACCACCTCGAACGCCACCTCCAGCCCCTCCTCTGCCAGCCGCTGGGCGATCTGCTGTTGCAAGGCCTGCATGGAATCCTGCACGCCAAAGTGGGCCCAGAACTCCCCGGCTGGAACGATGACTTCGCCCGCCTCGCTGTTCTCGACCGTCTGAACAACTTCCGTGATGGCCTTGCTGGTGATCTTCATCGACATCCCCCTATCGGTCGGAGCTGTACAGTATCCTGTACATATGCGATCGGTAACCTATACCAAGCTGCGGCAGAATCTCGCGGCCACCATGGACGAGGTGATCGACAACCACGATCCGGTGATCGTAACGCGGGGTGAGCGGGCCGTAGTGGTCATGAGCCTGGAGGACTTCAACTCCTGGCAGGAAACCGCGCACCTGTTGGGGACGCCGGCCAACGCCCGCCGCCTCCTGAGGTCTATCGCGGCCCTGGAGGCTGGACGGGGCGAGGAACGGGACCTGACCGAATGAGACTGGTCTTCTCCCCGGAAGCGTGGGAGGACTACCTGTTCTGGCAGGAGCAAGGCGGCAAGACCTTGAGGAAGATCAACGAACTCATCCGGGCCACCACCCGCGACCCGTTGAGCGGCCCCGGCAAACCTGAACCGCTGCGGCATCAGCTTCAGGGCTGGTGGTCGCGGCGCATCACCCTGGAACACCGCTTCGTGTACCGCGTGAGCGGGGATGACCTGCTGATCGCCAGCCTGCGCTTCCATTACGAGGATTGAGCCTGCCCCGCTCTCGTGGACATGGAGTGAAGGCCTGACATTGAGAAGTCGAGGTCAAGCGTGGGCAAACATCGTAGCTTTACCGCCAGCAGAGAGGGTGCAACTCGCCCAGCCGCCGGATGTGGCGATGAGCCAGGTCGCGCGCGACCTGGAGTGGAGCGCGTCCCTGCTCCGCCGCTGGGTGCATGCCAGCGATCGGAAAGGCGAGGCCACCTTTCTTGGAAAGGGACAACCTGGGCTCAGCGCTGAACAGCCTCCACCTCAACGTCGGCGGTACGGGGCGCGGGATCTGCCCCGCAGCATCCAGGACGCTGGTGGCGTCTGTTTTCCCAGATTCTCGCCTCCAAGGCAGAATGGGCCAGAAAGCGGGTCGGGGGGGTCAATCCGGCGTACACTTTGCCACCCTGCCGGACGTGCGGCCACAGTGAGAAGGGAAATAGGCTCAGCCAGTCCCGTTTCGTGTGCCGCCAGTGCGGGCATACCGGGAACGCCGACGTCAACGCCGCTTGGAACATCCTGGCACGGGCAGTGCCTTCGGTTTAGAACGGAGAAGTCATGCGGGGCCCGACACTCCAACCGCTGAAGCGGTTGGCACATCTTCCTGTACCGGGACGGGCCGTTCGAAGGGCACGGCGAACGTTGCCGTGGTGTGGCCCCGCCAGAGCCCCGTCCTGAGCGGCAAGCGCAAGCCTTCCGATGATCTGCCGGTGGATTCTCTATTCTCCGGGCGATGACCCGCCCCTCTCCCCGCCGCGCAGCCCGCGGCGTCTCCGCTCCAACCGTTCACGACAGCCGCACCCTGATGCTGGAAGACCTGTCCCGGTTGCTGGAGCATCTTCCCCCTGGCGAGGCGGCCCCGGAGGCCCTGCGGCCTCTGGTGCTTGACGAAAACGTGTTGGGGAAAGGCACAGTCCGCACGCGGGCGGCTTCCCTGGGGTACCTGCGACGCCTGTATCCGCTGGAGGCGGCCCTGATGCACACGCCCCTGTTCCGGGAGCTGTGGCAGGTGCCGGAAACCCGGGGCAGCCTGGCCCTGCTGCTCGCCTTGGACCATGACCGGCTGCTGACGCAGAGCGTGCCCTTTGTCCTGTCACTTACCGTGGGGCAGCCCGTCACCTGGCCGGACCTCGTCCGGTTTCTGCGGGAGGAGGGCACGCGCTACACCGAGACCACCCTGGGCAGCAGCGCCCGGAACCTGCTGTCCAGCTGGACGCAGGCGGGGTGGCTGAGCCGCCAGGTCCCCAAGCGGCGGACCCGGCCCCCCGTGACCGCCGAGGTCGTGACCCTGGCCCTGCTGCTGGGCTACCGCCAGGGCGGGCGGGGGCTGGCCCTGTTGGAAACGCCCTACGCCCACGTGCTGGACTCCAGCCCAGAGACGCTCGACCACATGGCCTTTGAGGCGTCACGCCGCGGGTGGCTCACCTACCGCCGCATCGCCGACGTGCTGGAGGTAACCTTTCCGGGTCTGACGGAACAGAGGGCAGGTGAGGGGGCGTGACCCCGGTCGAGCGCTTGCTGCAGCGGTACCGCACCCAGGTGGGGCTGCCGTGGGCAGGTTCCCTCTCCCCCACCGAGCGGGTGTGGGTGGCGGTGTACGACCCCTCGGACGAGCGTCGCCTGCGGGCGGCTCTGCCTGCCTTCGAGCTGGCCACCCGGCAGGCGGGACTCGCCTGGCACGCGCTGGATCTCACTGGAGCGTTTGCCGAGTGGATGGCGGCCCATCCCTACCGGGAAGCGTATTTCGCCGAGCCGGAGCTGCTGGCCGGAAGCCTCGGGGCTTTTGAGGACGCGCTGGCCCTGCGTGTGCGGCAGACTCTGGAGGCCGCCGAGCCCGGCAGCGTGGTGGGTGTGCTGGGCAGCGGAAGCCTGTACGGGCTGACGCGGGTGTCCCGGCTGATCGAGCAGGCTTCGCCCGCGCTGCAGGGCCGGATGCTGCTGCTGTTTCCGGGCCGCGTGGAAGGCCACAACTACCGGATGTTTGGCGCCCGCGACGGCTGGAACTACCACTCCATTCCGCTGACCCCATGACCCCGCCGGACCCCGACCCCTCAAGGAGCTTCCCCCGTGCTGAATGCTGACGTCTTCGCCCGCGATCCCCTCAAGTTCAACATTCCCAACAGCGGCGTCACCCGCCTGGATACCCCCGCCAGCGACGCCGAATGGGCCACCTTGCACTGGGAGCTGCAGAGCTTCGTGTGCGAGGGGCAGTACGCCCGTGGCCTGAGCCGGCTGCTGACGGCTTACCTCGCCCGCGTGGACGAGTCCGATCAGCCGTCATGGTGGGTCAGCGGCTTTTACGGCTCGGGCAAGTCGCATTTCGTGCGGGTGCTTGAGCACCTGTGGGCCGACACCCGGTTGCCCGACGGCAGTACAGCCCGTTCGCTGGTGCATCTGCCCCAGGAGGTGGCCGACGCCCTGCGGGAGCTGGACACCGCAGGGCGCCGTGAGGGTGGCCTGTGGTCCGCCTCGGGCACGCTGGGGGCCGGAGCGGACGGGGCCGTGCGGCTCGCCTTCGCGACCATCCTGTTCCGGGCCGCGGGACTGCCCCCGGCCTTCCAGCAGGCCCGACTGGTGATGTGGCTGCGGGAAAAGGGCGTGCTGGGGGGCGTGCGGGAAGCGGTGGAAGCTGCTGGGGAGAGCTGGCGCTTTGCCCTGGACAACCTGTACATGTCCGTGCCGCTCTCGGCCGCCATCCACGCACACCTGCCCGGCTTCGCGAGCGACGCCGAGGTGCGGGCGCTGCTGCGCGAGCAGTTTCCCAGGCCGACGGACCTCAGCGACGAGGAACTGCTGCGGGTGACCGAAGACGTGCTGGCGCTGGTCAGCCGCAAGCCGGGGAAGCTGCCCTGCACGCTGGTCGTGCTCGACGAGGTGCAGCAGTTTATTGGGGACAGCGTCAGCCGGGCGATGGAGGTCCAGCAGCTCACCGAGACGGTCAGCAAGCGGTTCGGCGGCAAGCTGCTGCTGGTGGGCACCGGGCAGTCGGCGATGGGCGCGACCCCGCAGCTCGAGCGCATCAAGGCCCGCTTTCCGCAGCCCATCGAACTGAGCAGCGCGGACGTGGACCACGTGGTGCGGCAGGTGATCCTCCGCAAGGACTCGCGGTACCTCCCGGAGGTGGAGCGGGTGCTGGAGCGGAGCAGCGGTGAACTCAACCGCCACCTCCTGGGCAGCCGCCTGGCCCCCCGCGAGGAGGACCGGGCGGTGTTGGCCGCCGACTACCCGGTCTTGCCCACCCGCCGCCGCCTGTGGGACGAGTTCCTGCGGGCCAGCGACCGGGCAGGCAGCAGCGGGCAGCTGCGCAGCCAGCTCCGCATCGCGCACGAGGCCAGCCGGGAGGTCGCGCCCCTCCCGCTGGGGCACGTGGTGGGCGCGGACTTCGTGTATCCGGCGCTGGCTCCCAGCCTGCTGAGTTCGGGAGTGCTGCTGGGCGACACCCACACCCTGATCGAGCGCCTGAACGACGGCACGCCCGACGGAAGGCTGCGCCAGCGGGCCGCGCAGCTCATCTACGTGCTCTCGCGCTTAGACCCGCGCCTGGGCCTCCGGTCCACCGAGGCGACCCTGGCCGACCTGCTCGTCGAGGACCTGGGAGCCGGAAGTGCGGCGCTGCGCGCCCGGCTTCCGGAGGTGCTGCGCGGGCTGGTGGAGGGCGGGCAGGTCATGCAGACCGGGGACGAGTACCGCCTCCAGACGCGCGAGGGCGCCGAGTGGGAAGGGGCGTTCCGCAGCGCGTACAACCGCCTGCGGGGAGACGAGGTCCGGCAGGTGCAGGAGCGGGGCGCCCTGCTGCGCAAGGCCGTGGAGAGCGCCCTGAGGGGCACCCTGAGCGTGAACCAGGGAGCCAGCAAGACCACCCGCAAAGCCGAGCTGTTCTACGCCGCGCCCCCGGCGGGGACAGCCCACCTGCCCGTGTGGATCCGCGATGGGTGGAGCGACACCGCCGCGAGCGTGCAGGCAGACGCCCTCGCCGCCGGCAATGCGTCGCCCACCGTCTTTGTGTTCCTGCCGGAACCGGAGCGTGAGGCACTGAGAACGGCCCTGGCAGGGTGGCTGGCGGCCAAGGACGTGCTGGCCTCGCGGCCCAACCCCACGGCGCCGGAAGCCCGGGAGGCGCAGGGCGCGATGCAGACCCGCATGGGCACCGCGCAGGCCGACGCCGAACGCCTGATCGCGCTGAGCGTGGACCGGGCCCGCGTGTTTCAGGGCGGAGGGCAGGAGGTGGAAGGCGGCCTGAGAAGCGGCGTGCAGGCGGCGCTGGCGGCGTCGGCCGTGCGCCTCTACCCCCAGTTTGCCGCCGGAGATCATGCCCGCTGGGACACGGCGCTGCGGCAGGCCAAGCAGGGCAATCAGGCGGCGCTGGAAAGCGTGGGACACGCGGCGGAACCGGCCAGTCACCCGGTGCTGCGGGCGATCTTGTCGGAGATCGGGGCGGGCAAGAAGGGCAGCGACCTGCGCAAGACCTTCATGGCTCCCCCCTATGGCTGGCCGCAGGACGCGGTGGACACGGCGCTGGTGCTGCTCACGCTGACGGGGCACCTCCGGGCGCTGCACAACGGCTCGCCGGTGGAGGCCAAACAGCTCGACGCCCAGAAGCTCACGGCGTCCGAGTTCCGCCCGGAGAGCGTGACGCTGACCAAGGTGCAGCTTATCGGGGTGCGGGGGCTGTACCAGGACGCGGGCCTCAGCCCCCAGACCGGGCAGGAAGCGGCGCAGGCGGCAGCGTACCTCTCGCGGCTGGCGGAGAAGGTGGGCGCGTCGGGCGGCGAGCCTCCCCTCCCCGAGCCGCTGAGCCGCGCCCCGCTGCACGCCTTGGAGCACCTGGGCGGCAACGAGCTGCTGCTGGGGCTGTACGAGGCGCGCGAGGCCCTCAGGGCGCTGCGCTCGGAGGCCGACGCCCGCGCCGACCTGATTGCCCGCCGGCGTGACCACTGGCAGAAGCTGGGCCGACTGCTGCGGCACAACCGCGACCCGCAGCTGGCGGCGCAGGCCGAAGCCATTCGGGAAGGGCGAATGCTGCTGGCCGAACCCGACCCGGTGGTGCCGCTGGCGAGCGAGGTCATGAACGGCCTGCGGGCCGACCTGGGTGCCGTGCTGGATGGGTACGGGGCAACGTACGCGCGGGAGGCCGCGGCGCTGGAGGGCATGGCCGAATGGCAGGCTCTGCCGGAGGCCGAGCAGGCGAGGTGGCGTGGTCGGGTTGGCCTGGAGGCCCCGCCCCAGGAGCGGCCCTCGGGCATCACTGAGATCGTGGACGCGCTGGACCGGCGCGGCCTGGGGGAATGGCAGGCCCTCACCGAGGCGCTGCCAACCCGGTTCGGGCGACTGCGCGAAGAGTTCCTGAAAAGCCTGGAGCCGCAGGCCCGCACCGTGCGCCCCCGGCAGGCCACCCTCAAGACCGCCGCGGACGTGGAGACGTACCTCGGGAGGCTGCGGGAAGAACTGCTGGGGGCCGTTCAGGCCGGCGACGTTGTGGTGATTGTGTGACAACGCCGGCGCTTTCATGGACGGTGCCGAGGTTGATTCATGCCCACCGTTGAACAGTTCGTCACGCCCACCTTCGAGAGTGAGCAGGCGGCCCTGCCGCCGCGTGTGCACAAACGGGTCCAGAAGGCCATCCGGACCCTCAAGGAAGACCCGACCAACGCCCGGCGCGAGCTGGACACGAAGAAACTTGAGGAGATCGACGCGTGGCGGCTGAAGATCGACGACTACCGGGTGCTGTACAAGGTCGACCCACACGGGCAGACCTTTTTCAGCGTCCTGCCGCGCAAGGACGTGTACCGCAAGCTGGGCATTCCGGACGAGGACACCCTGAAGCTCGTCCCGGACGTGCAGGTCACGCCGGCCGTGCGTCCGGGCGAGTCTGCGCCGCTGCCTCACCCGTTGACCGCCGAACTGCTTACCTCCTGGCGCATTCCGGCCCAAGCCCAGGTCATCCTGACGGCCTGCTGCACCGAGGACGACCTGCTGGAGGCTCCGGTGGAGTACCGGGTGTTCAGCCGCGTCGTGGACCTGCTGTACTCGCGCAAGTGGCAAGAACGCCTCGCCCAACCGCAGTACGTGCTGGGCCGCCCCACCGACCTGGAAGACCTCGCGGAAGGCAAACTCACCACCCGGCTGCTGCGCCTTGACGAGCACCAGCGCCGCCTGAGCGCCCTGCACCTGGAAGATGCCCGCGCCCCCATCGTGGTCAAGGGCGGGCCGGGCAGCGGCAAGAGCACGGTGGCCCTGTACCGCGCCAAGCTGCTCGCGGAGCGGTATCCGGACGCCCGCATCGCGTACACCACCTACACGAAGGCGCTGACGAAGGCCAGCCGCGAGCAACTCGAGGTGCTGCTGCCCGAGGACCACACGCAGGTTGGAGTGGAGACGGTGGACAGCCTCGCCTTCCGGGCGCTGAGCCAGGTCGAAGCGCTGGGCACCCTGCTGGGACCGGATGACGCCTTGACCGCGGCCCTCTTTGATGAGGTGCTGGACCCCAGGCCGCCGCAACTGCGCAAGTACAGCACCCGCTATCTTCTCAGCGAGATTTTCGACGTGATCGAGGTCAACGGCCTGTCCAGTGAGGCGGAGTACCTCGCCTCGCCCCGCCTGGGCCGCAGGTCGCCCATGTCCGCCGCCAACCGCAAGTTGATCTGGGCGCTGTACGGGCGCTTCCGGGAACGGGTGGCAGGGGCCAAGGCCCTGACCTGGGCCACCCTGCGCCAGCGCACCCTGCACGCGCTGGAGGACGGACGCCTTCAGCCCACGCTGGATTACCTGATCGTGGATGAGGCGCAGGACCTCAGCCCCATCACGCTGCGGATGCTCGCCCGGATGGTCAGGACCCCCGGTGGGCTGTACATCACCGCCGACGCCAACCAGACGCTGTACGAGAGCAGCTTTTCCTGGGACGCGCTGCGTGGGGGCTGGCCGCAGGCGGAAACCCACGCCCTGAAGCGCAACTACCGCAACACCGCGCAGATTGTCCGGGCGCTGGGCGACGTGCGCGAGGCCCTGAGCCTGGAAGACAGCGAGGCGGCCCTGGAGGAGGGCCTGAGCAGCGGCCCGCGCCCCCGCGTGATCCACGCCCCCGCCGACACGCAGCTTGACGCCCTGATCGAGTACCTGCGTGAAGCGGCCCGCGAGAGCCGGGAGCCGCAGCGCAACGCCGCCATTCTGGTGGCTGGACACCAGAAACAGGCCTATGAAGAAGGCGTGGCCCTGGCCCGCCAACTCAAGGCCCGCAAGTTGAAGGCCAATTACATGAGCAGCAGTGACCTGCGGCTGGACGCCGACTGCATCAAGGTCCTGAGCCTGTACACCAGCAAGGGGCTGGAGTTCCCCATCGTCGCCCTGTGGAACGTCACCGACGGCGTGCTGCCCCGCGACGTCTCGGAACTGCCCAGCGAGGAGCAGACCGAGGAACAGCTCAAGGACCGCCGCCTGTTCTACGTGGGCTGCTCCCGCGCCATGCGGCACCTCGCGGTGTTCACCCGGCCCGGCGAGGAAAGCGAACTGCTGTACGACCTGCAAGACGAGAACTGGGACACCGCCCAGGCCTGAAAGGAAGCCCATGCCCGCCCTGGAAACCCCCCTCCGCAAGACGCTGGAAAAACAGGTCATCGCCGCCCGCGACACCGCCGAAACCGCCGCTGAAGCCGCCCTCTCCCGCTTGCTGGTGGACAACAGCGGGGGCGGAAACCTGGCCCACCTCACCGAAGACGAACGCAAGCTGCGCAAGGCCCTGCTCGCCAAGCAGAAGCAACTCGGCAGCCGCGAGGCGCTGGTGCGCGAGTGCGCCTACGAGCAGTGGCACGCGATGCTGTTTGCCCGCTTTCTGGAAGCCTCTGACCTGCTCATGCACCCGGAGGCCGGGGCGAGCGTGAACATGGACGACCTCGCGGAACTGGCCCAGGAGGAAGGCGATGCCGACGCTTACGCCACCGCTGCCCGCTACGCCGCGCACATGCTGCCGGGCATCTTCCGCCCGCACGACCCCCTGCTGCGGGTGCGGTTTGCCCCGGAACACCGCCACCGCCTGGAAGCCCTGATTGAGGGCATCCCGAAACCCGCGTTCACCGCCGACGATGCTCTCGGCTGGGTCTACCAGTTCTGGCAGACCGCCCGCAAACAGCAGGTCAACGCCTCCGGGCGCAAGATCGGCGGGGCGGACATCTCCCCGGTCACGCAGCTCTTTACCGAGCACTACATGGTGCAGTTCATGCTGCACAACACGGTTGGCGCGTGGTGGACGGCACGGCACCCGGAAGAAGCGCTGCCCACCGACAAGAGTTACCTGCGGGTCAACGAGGATGGCAGTCCCGCCGCCGGAACCTTCCCCGGCTGGCCCGCCACCGTCCGAGAACTGAAGGTGCTCGACCCCTGCTGCGGCTCCGGGCATTTCCTGGTGGCCGCGTTCGCGCTGCTCAAGCGGCTCAGGATGCTGGAGGAGGGTCTGAGCGAGCGGGAAGCCGCCGACGCCGTGCTGCGCGACAACCTGTACGGCCTGGAACTGGACCCACGCTGCACGCAGCTTGCCGCTTTCAACCTCACGCTGGAGGCGTGGAAATCGGGCGGTTACCGCAAGCTCCCGCCTTTGAATATCGCCTGCTCGGGCCTGAGCATCGGCGCCAGCGTGGAGGACTGGTTGCCCTTCGCGCCGGACGACACCGCCCGCAACGTCTTCCGGGTGCTGCACGACGAGTTCCGGGACGCGCCCGACCTGGGCAGCCTCATCAACCCGGCGGCAGGTATCCGGCAGCGCCTCGGCATCTTCGGGGATCAGGCGCTGGACGGTCTGCCCGACCTGATCGGCACACTGCTGGAGCGTGAGCAGGCCCAAGACCCCGCTGCCGCCATCTACGGCGAGAACGTGCAGGGCATTACCAAAGCATCAGAATTGCTGATGGAAAGTTATGACCTTGTCGTAACAAATGTGCCTTTTCTGGGCCAATTGAAACAGACAGAGTTCTTAAGAGACTATATTTCCAACTTTTATTCATCTGCCAGAACAGATCTTTCTCTGGCTATGATGCTTCGTGCGACAAGTATGGTAAAGCCTCACGGATCTGTAGCTACTGTAATACCAAATGACTGGTTTTTTCAAACTAAGGACAGGGAATTTAGAAAAGAGCTTCTTAAACACTACGACTTGAATTTAATCGCCGTTTTGGGGGGTAACTCATTTGAAACTTCTATTAGGAAAAATGTTGTGATATGTATTGGCAATACAGGAATCTCAGAAAAGGCGTTCCTAATTGATGTTGAGGATTTCGCCCAACAAGACAAAGCGTCAGCTCTGTTAATTGAACCCCTATCTGAAATTGATCTTAAAAAGGTCAAAAACAGTGGGGATGTAATTAGTAGTGTTCAGACAGAGATCAAAACCCTGATAGGAGACTATGCAGACTCTCTTCGGGGCCTATCAACTGGAGCATCAAATGAATTTGAGAGGTATTTTTGGGAGCTTAAAACCGTAGGAGGTGGTTGGGAGCCTCTGCAAGAGACTTGCGAGGGCGATTATGAATATTCAGGACGTAGTACGATAATCCTGTGGGAGGGCGAGAGGGGCAAGCTGGCTCAGTTGGCTTACAGCCTAAAGCACCTGAACCATGCAGTGCAGAGTTGGCGACGTGGCAAGCCATTTTGGGGCAGTCCCGGCATTGCCATTAATAGAATGGCAAACCTCTACGCCACTCTCTACACGGGTGATAAATTTTCAGGCGATGTTGGTATAGTGAGGCCAAAACATCCGAGTCACTTAATTCCATTATGGTGCTTCCTGTCCTCCGACAGCTTCAAAGTTGCAATGCGAACAATTAATAACAAGCTAGATGTGGAGCCTCGCTACATAGAAAAAGTCCCCTTTGACCTCCCTTATTGGCAGCAAGTAGCCGCAGAGAAGTACCCGGACGGCCTGCCGGAGCCGTACAGCAACGACCCCACGCAGTGGCTCTTCCGAGGCACGGTGACGGACACGACCGAGCCTTTGCAGGTAGCGATGGCGCGGCTCCTGGGCTACGCCTGGCCGGAACAGGTGGAAGACGGCATCACACCCGACACCGACGGCATCGTGCCCCTGCCCGCGCTCTCGGGCGAGAAGGCGGCGCACGAGCGGCTGCTGGACGTGCTGGCGGGCGTGTACGGGCCGGACTGGACACCGGAGAAGCTGCGCGAGTTGCTGTCGGGCGTGGGCGCGGACTCGCTGGAAACGTGGCTGCGCGACAAGTTCTTCGAGCAGCACGCCAAACTCTTTCACCACCGCCCGTTTCTGTGGCACATCTGGGACGGGCGCAAGGACGGCTTCTCGGCCATCGTCAACTACCACACGCTGGACCGGGCGCGGCTGGAAAAGCTGACCTACACGTACCTGGGCGCGTGGATTGACCGCCAGCGGGGCAGCGACGACAGGGGCGCCGAGCTGCGGCTGGCGGCGGCGCTGGAGCTTCAGCAGAAGCTGGAAGCGATTTTGCTGGGCGAACCGCCCTACGACATCTACGTGCGCTGGAAGGACCTGGGCGAGCAACCGCGCGGCTGGAACCCTGACCTGGGCGACGGCGTGCGCCTGAACATCCGCCCCTTTGTGGAAGCGGGGATTCTCCGGGCACGGGTCAACGTGAAGTGGGGCAAGGACCGGGGCAGCGATCCCGGCAAGGTGGACTTCCAGAAGGTGCATGGCCGCGACCCCCAGACCGACCTGGAAAAGCACCAGAGCAACGAGCGCCACAATGACCTGCACTTCACGCTGCGGGAGAAGGAAGAGGCGGCGCGAACTCAAGGCGGTGTGACGGCGTGATGGAGCGCAGATGGTACGCCCTGCTCGTCGAGACGGAGAGCTACGCGCCCGGTCCCCAGTATCTGAACTGGACGGCGGAGTTACGCCCAGAACTCGATGAGCGGCATATCTCCTATGCGCTGGCTCCGGAGAAAGGGTCGCGCCTGGCCGCGCAAACCTACGTCGATCAGCATCCGCACCTTGTGCAGCTCTACCTCGGCTCGAATCGTCATCACCTCATCCGAGAGCAGGGTGGGAGGTGCTGGTATTGCGGGCGCACCCTGAACACGACCCGCAGCGGCCTGGAGGACAGTGCCGAACTGGAGCACCAGACGCCCCGCGCCCGCGACCTGCCCGAGAGCTACGCCTCCAGCAACTTGGTGGTGAGTTGCCGCAGTTGCAACAACCCTGCCGGGGACGGCAAGGGGGACCGCACCCTGGAGGAATACCGCGCCTACTTGCTGCAGCGCCGCTACCCAGGAAAGTCTCACCTCTTCTTTTACGGGGAATGGCTGCGATTCCTACGCCTGGTCGGCTCCGGGCAACTGAGCCGAGAGGCGCTGGGCAGAATCGCGTTCAATTCCTTCCTGCATCCAGCGCGGGCCCTGGCGTTTGCACGTGTCCTGTTGCTGTCGTCCCTGGACCAGGAAAGTGGTCAGTGACGCGGGCGCTGGTCCGGCATGACGGGCGAGTCAGACGATCCCGCCACTCTTGATGAGGTGAACCGTGAGCGTGAGATACGCGTTTAGCAGCGGCAGCGAGCGGCTCTTCGGCACGGCCTATGAGTTGGAGAATGACGTTCAGAAAGACCAGGTGTTGCAAGCCCTGCGGGAAGCTCTGAGTGCCGACGTGACGGCGGTCAAAAGCTACGCCTCAGCCCGGGCCTTCGATCCGACCCATGTGGCGGAGTGGCTACGAGGAAACGGCGTGTTGGCACCACAGGTTGCAGCCTGTCAGGCCAGGCTGCCTGCCGCCTACCAGCGATCAGCCGCAGAAGGGCCACGGACACCTCACCCTCGACAGCCACCGAGGTCAACCCTGCAGGCGGAAGAGGCGGTGTCTGTTAAAGCGAGCCATTCGATGCCGTCCGGTATCCCCTCACCGGGGACGGTGGGCTGGGGTACCGCCCCTGCTTACTCCGCAAAGGGCAAATTGCTGCAGGCCCCGGCAACATGTGTCCGGATCTGGCTGGGTTCGGAACTGCTGTGTGGTGCTCCTCTGGAGTTCCGGACGCCCGCCGAGCGTGATGGCCTTGTTGCTGTCCTCAAAGCAGCCACCTACTTGCCCGTTCGCGTCGAAGTCTGCGCGGATTCCGGAGTGGCCCAGATGTATCAGAAGCAGCTGCTGGTGGACTGGATAGGTGGCCGGGGGAGCATCAATACAGCCTGGGTCAGGCAGAAGCTACAGATTCCGTACACAGCTTCAGAAGTAGAGGCCCAGCGTCAGGCCAAGGAAGCAAAGGAGCGTCAGCGTGCTCAGGCGCAACTTGAAGCGGGGATCCGAGAGCGTCAGCGGCAGCTGGCAGAAGCGCAACGTCACGAACAACGGACCGCCGCCCTGGCAGAACAAATCCGCGCCGAGTCGGAGCAGAGGGCCGCTCAGCTCGCCCCGGCACAAGAGAGTCACCGCGCGACCAGCGCAGAACAACTGGTCCAGCCCACTGACCAGGTCGAAGCGGTGGGACAGCGTGAGGCTGCGATTCGCCGCATCGTGGAGGAACGGGGCATCAAGCACCTCATGCACTTCACGCGCGTCGAGAATCTGCCTGGAATTCGGGAGCGTGGCCTCTGGAGCCGCGCGACCCTGGGGAATGATGGTTGCGTCTGGAACGATGACTGGCGCAGAGATAAGCGGCCGCACGCCATCTGCCTGTCCGTGAGCTATCCCAACTACAAGATGTTTTATGACTACCGCCTGCGCAAGGGCGGCGGTTGGGCCGTCCTCTTGCTCGACCCCTGTCTGCTTTGGGAGCGAGATTGTGGCTTTGTGGAGGTCAACGCTGCGTCGAGCGATGTCTGGACCCGGCCGGAGGACGAATTGAAAACAGTCGCGGCCTTCGAGCGTATGTTTGGAAGTACCGCGGTTTTGCGTACCTGAGGAAACGCCTCGACAATTCAAGCGAGGTGGGGTGTGGGAGAGCGAAAGAGGTACAGCAAAGAGTTCAAGCAGGAGGCCGTCCGGCTCGCCAAAGAGCCGGACCGGAGCGTGCTCCAGGTCGCGCAGGGCCTGGGGATCAGCGACTCGGCCCTGCACCGCTGGATGCGTGAGTTCGCAGGGCAGGGAGGGGCGGCCTTTCCCGGGCACGGGAAGCAGGTCCTGACCCCTGAGCAGGCCGAAATCAAGCGGTTGCAACGGGAGTTGGACATTGCACGTCAGGAGCGTGATGTCCTGAAAAAAGCCGTGGCCTTCTTCGCCCGGGAACAATGACGGCCTTCGAGTTCATCGAAGGGCACCGGGACGAGTTTCGTCTCGACGTGATGTGCCGCATGCTCGGCGTGACCAAGAGCGGGTACTTCACTTGGCGAGGAAGGCCGATCAGCACGAGGAAAACCAAGGATGCCGAGCTGAAGGACGAGATTGAGCGCATCCATATCAGGAGCAAGGGCCGCTACGGCGTCCCCCGGGTTCACGCCGAGTTGCGAGCTGCTGGGACGGCGTGCTCGCGTCGTCGGGTGGCCCGCCTCATGCGTGAGGCGGGCCTGCGGGGCAAGGTCCGCAAAAGGTACAAAGCCACCACCCAGGCGGACCCGGCTCACCCACCCGCCGAGGACCTGGTGCGCCGCAACTTCGAGGTCACCGCACCGAACACGGTGTGGGTCAGCGACATGTCGTACCTGCCCACAAAAGAGGGCTGGTTGTATCTGGCCGTCGTGCTGGACCTGCACTCCCGGCTGGTGGTGGGCTGGTCGATGGGGGAACGGCTCACCACGGACCTGCCGCTCTCGGCACTCAAGATGGCCTTGGACCGGCGGCGACCGCCGCCGGGACTGATCCACCATAGCGATAGGGGCAGCCAATACACGAGTTCCGCTTACCGAGGCGCCCTGGAGGCCCAGGGCGCCCTAGCGAGCATGGGCAAGAAAGGGGATTGTTTCGATAACGCCGTCGTGGAGAGCTTTTTCTCGACCCTGAAGCGAGAGCTGTTGTTGGACCACGTGTTCCACACGCGCCAGGAGGGGCGATCACAGGTGTTCGAGTACGTGGAGATGTTCTACAACCGGCAACGGCGGCACTCGTTCCTGGGCTACCGAAGCCCGGTAGAATTCGAGCGGATCAGGGAACCCGTAGCGGCGTAACCGAAAGTACGCAAAACCGAGGCAGGCCCAGTTTGATGATGCCGCGTTGCGAAACCGCCTCCGTCTCCCCCCACACTACACAACCAATCCACAGGCCGAGGTGCTGGTTTTCGAACCCATTCACCCGACCTACATTGACGAAATCCATTTCAACTCTGAGCCCGATGAGCCGCCCTCCTACGACTGCGAGGGACATATCATCCCCATCAAAACCGATGACACCTACTTCTGGGGTCGACATGACCACGAACACTGGCGCAACCGGGTACTTTTCTAAGCATGGCCCAGCGTCCGGTCTTTCTCCCCGCCCCTGCGCCCCCCTTCGTCCGGGAGAAATCCATCTCCTTTAAATGGCACGCGGGCATGGCCCGCTCGCAGGCGCAGAAATCCATCGCCGAACTCCACGCTTCTGCTGGTGCAGAAGGACTGGCACCGCTGCTGGAAATCTCCTCGAAGGGCGAAAATCCCCTGGGCATCAAACTCAGCGCCTTCAACTTGACCTTCACCGCCCCGGACGGCACGCGGCTCTCGGTGGAATCGGCCTACCAGGGCAGCAAGGTCTTTAAAAACGGCGACCACTTCCCGGATCTGTATCGCGCGAGCAGCCGCGACGCCAAGCTCGATGAGCGCGTGAAGGGCCGCAGTGACATCGCGGGCTTCGACCACTTCGGAGAACGGTGGCCCGCGCAGCCCACCACGGCGTTTTACGACTGGCTGTACCTTCAGGCGCTGGCACAGCACCCGGGGTTGCTGGAGGCACTGGGCGGGTATCAGGGCTTTACTGACATTGCCTTCAATCCGCAGAAGTCGGCAGCGTGTCAGGCCCGCTGCGCGGCGATGTGCCTGGGCATGCAGGAGGCAGGAGTGTGGAGGGCAGCGCTGGGAAGTCGGGAGGCTTATCTGGAGGCCCTCGGACCAGTGGCCCGGCCGACGCGACAACCCTCACTCTTCTGAGAGGGTCGCCCCAAGACCCGCTGGCAGCGCACTAGACTGCCCAGCACATGACCGACCCGCACAACGGCGAGCTGCATGAGGCCATTGAGAAGATTCGGGGCGCTCTGGAGGCGACGCCCCGAAAATCCCGCCGCATCCTGCTCAAGACCCTGCTCCGGGAGTTTGGCTTCAAGGTCCGGTCGGCCGACCGACTGACCCGCATCACCGAGGGGCTGAACCGGGCTGGGATCCTCGTGGCGCCGGACCTGGCCACCTGTGACCGGGAGGCCTGGGTCACCCTCTCCCTGGTCGACCCGAGTCTCCCGGTCCATCCCGTTGAAGAACTTCGTCCCCCCGTGCCAGACATTTCACAGGACGCGTGGTTCGAAGACGTGCAGACCAAGACGTTTGCCAGCGAACGCGAGGTCGAAATCCGGTTCATTCTTCCCCTGCTCGAGCGGCTCGGGTACCACGAGCAGGACCGCGCAGACGGCTTCCCCGTGGACATTGTGGTGGGTGTTCGGAAGACCCGGGCGGAGGCGGATTTCGTGCTGTTTGACGGAGACAGGAGGGAGGTGGGCAACGTCTTGCTGGTCGTGGAGGCCAAGCGCACAGGCAAACGCCTGACCGACCATGTGGCGCAGGCCCGCAGTTACGCCATGTTCCTGCACTCGCCCTATTACCTGTTGACCAATGGGGATGACCTGCGTGTGTTCCTGTACCGCAGTCCCATTGAGGCCGACGTTGAGGTTTACAACAGCCACCGCAATGCCCTGCGGGAGAATTTTGCCGACCTTTACCGGCTGATCGGCCGAGCAGCCGTCGTGGACTATCGCCGCGCAGTCGCACAGGGGCGCTAGGAAGGTTGGGGCAGGGGGAGTCACATCTGCCGGCCGCCCCCTCGGGGCGTCCCGCTATCCTGTCCCCCGATGACGACCCTGCTTTCCGCCCTGGAGAACGCCCTGCGGCACGCGGGCGAGTACCACCGGGGAGAGGTGGCCCCGCCCGCGTGCCTGCTGTGGCCTGATCCGGAAGGGGAATGGCAGGAGGCCGCGGCGGCCCTGCGGGGGCGGCGGCCCCTGCTGGAACTGGGCACCTACGACCCTGACAGGCAGTGTGGCCCGGCCATCTGGCTGCGGACCGTGCTGGACACGGAGGACTGGACCACGCCCCCGGTGATCTATCTGCCCGGCGTGCGCCGGGACGATCTTCGCAGCGAGTCGGCGCCTCCTCACCTGCAACCGTTGGTGGAGTTGCAGTACCGGGGAGCCGTGTTCTCCCACCCGAACGGCAAGGCCTGGACGGTGGCGTCGTTCCTGGGGAACACCACGCACGGGCTGGGGTTGGAAGTGGCGCCGGGAGCGCGGTCCGCACTGGCGGCGCACCTGAGCCTCCTGCTGACGACGCCGCTGGACACGCTGCGGGCACGGGTCCCCCTGACGGCCCGCAACGTGCAGTCTCTCGCCTTCCCCGACCTCGCGGGGGACGTGCTGGAGTGGCTGAACACGCCGGGCGCAGAGGTGCCGGATGCCTTGAACAGCGCCGTGTTGGGCGAGTACGACCTGTCCCTGGCCGAGGGGCGGCTGAGTGTGGCCGCCCACCTCGCGGGGCGGCAGGGCAGTTGGAGTGCAGTATGGACACGGTTTGCCGCCGCTCCGGGCCGCTTTCCGGGCGTGGTGGCCGCGCTGGAGGGAGTCGGGCCGCCGGCGAGCGCCGGGTGGACACTGGCCGCTGCCGAGGTCTGGCCAGGAGTCAATGACGCCGCAGAACGCGCCCTGGAAGAGGGGCTCCGGGCACTGGTGGGCCGCCCGGGGCCGGAGGTCGCGGTGGGCGTGCAGGCGCTGGAGGACGCGCACGGGGCACGCCGGGGATTCGTCTGGACCGAGTTGGGGCGCTCGCCGCTGGCAGGCGCACTGGCGCCCCTGACGCAGCTGGTCGAGCACGCCGCCCGGCCGCTGACGGGGCAGAGCGCCGCCGAGCTGGCCGCCGCCTATGCGGAGGGCGGGTACGGGACCGACCTCGCGGTGCTGGACACCCTGGCGGCGGTGGACCGGGACGACCATCTGACGCTGGTGGGACAGGTGTTGCGCGGACCGTACCTCGGCTGGCTGGAACGGGTGAACGCGGCCTTCATGGCGGCAGTGCAGGCCGAGGTGGGAACGGGGAACCGCACGCTCCTCCAACCCCGGTCAGGGGGGTGGACGGCCGCGCCCGGACTGGCGGTGGTGTTCGTGGATGGCCTGCGCTACGACGTGGCCGCGCGGTTGCAGGAGCGCCTGTCCGGGGCGACCCTGGACTGGCAGTTCGCGGCGCTGCCCACGGTGACCCCGACCGCCAAGCCGGCGGTGGCCCCCCACGGGGGGGGAATCGACCCCCTGAACCCGGAGCGCCTGACCCTGGGGTACCTGGCCCGCGCGGTCAGCGCCCAGGTGCTGCGGCAACTGCTGGAGACGCGGGGCTTTCTCCCCCTCGCCCCGGACACGACGGGAAACCCGGCGGGCGCGGCCTGGACGGAAGCGGGCGACCTGGACCGGCTCGGCCACGCCCGCGGCGAGCGGTTGGCCCACCACCTGGACGGCGAGCTCACCCGGATCGCCCGGCGGGTGCAGGCCCTCCTGGCCGCGGGCTACCGCGAAGTGCGGGTGGTTACCGACCACGGCTGGCTGCTGCTGCCCGGCGAGTTGCCCAAATTGGACCTCCCGGCCTCCCTGACCCTCTTTCGCAAGGGCCGCTGCGCCGTGCTGAAAGAGGGGAACGCGAGCGGTTACCCGACCCTGCCCTGGACGTGGGACGCGTCGGTGGAGGTCACCCTGGCCCCTGGCGTCCACGCCTTCGAGGCAGGCGAGGTGTACGCCCACGGCGGCCTGAGCCTCCAGGAGAGCGTGGTTCCGGTCCTGACCGTGAAGGGCAGCGCGGCCCCTTCTCCTGCTGTAGAGATTCTGGAGTGGCGTTGGCGGGGCAACCGCCTGCGGGTCGAGGTCGCGGGGGGCACGGGGCTGACCCTCGACCTGCGCCGCCGGGCCACCGATCCGGCCAGCAGCATCCTCACCGGGCCGAAGCCGGTGGGGGACGGGGGACTGGCCTCCCTGCTGGTGGAGGGGGATGAGCTCGATGGTCTGGAGGTGACGCTGGTCGTGCTGGACGCGGGTGGCGCAGTCCTGCGGCAGCAGGCGGTCACCGTGGGGGAAAACGCATGAATCTGGACATCATCGACCGGCTGGCCGCTTCTGTCTTCGAGGGGTACCTCGTGCGCAAGGACCTCGCGGGACAGTTCAAGGGCCAGTACCCGGTGCCCACCTATGTCGGCGAGTTCCTGCTGGGCCGGTACTGCGCCAGCACCGACGAGGAGGAGATCCGGGAAGGGCTGGACGTGGTGCAGCGGCTGATGAACGAGCGCACCGTCCGGGCGGGCACCCAGGAACTGTTCAAGGCCCGTGCCCGCGAGCGGGGCAGCGTCAAGCTCATCGACCTGGTGACTGCCCGGCTGGACGCGAAGACCGACGCCTACCTCGCTGAGCTGCCCAGCCTGCAGCTGCGCGACGTGCGGATCACGCCGGAACTGGTGCAGGAGCACGAGCGGATGCTCACCGGGGGCTTCTACGCCGAGGTGGAGCTGGAATACGACGCCGTCATCGCCGCCGAGAAAAGCGGACGGCCTTTCGGCGTGGCGTCCCTGCGGCCCATTCAGCTCTCCAAACGCTCGGCCCTCACCGAATTGGCACAGGGCCGGGCGGCCTTCACCAGCGAGCAGTGGAAGGCTTTGCTGCTGCGCAGCGTGGGCTTTGAGCCGGAGGCCCTGAGCGAGCGGGCCAGGGACGTGCTGCTGTTGCGGATGGTGCCCTTCGTGGAGCGCAACTACAACGCGGTCGAACTTGGACCACGCGGCACCGGCAAATCGCACCTCTACCAGCAGGTATCGCCGTATGCCCACCTCGTGTCGGGGGGCAAGGCCAGTGTGGCCCGCATGTTCGTGAACAATTCGACCGGGCAGCGCGGCCTCGTCACCCAGTACGACGTCGTCTGCTTTGACGAGGTGTCTGGCGTGTCGTTCGACCAGAAGGACGGCGTCAACATCATGAAGGGGTACATGGAAAGCGGAGAGTTCTCGCGGGGCCGCGAGAGCATCCGCGCCGACGGCGGCGTGGTGATGGTCGGGAACTTCGATGTGGACGTCACGCATCAGCAGCGCACCGGGCACCTCTTCGGCCCGATGCCCCCGGAGATGCGCGACGACACCGCCCTGATGGACCGCATCCACGCCTACCTGCCCGGCTGGGACGTGCCGAAACTGCACGCCGGGCTGTTCACCGGTCACTTCGGGCTGGTCAGCGACTTCCTGGCCGAATGCTGGCATCAGCTGCGCTTTCAGGGCCGCTGGCATGGGGTTGCTCACCGCGTCCGGCTGGGCGGAGCGCTGAGTGGCCGCGACACCACCGCTGTGGGGCGCACCGTCAGTGGCCTGCTGAAGCTCGTCTCGCCCGACGAGGCAGCGGAGATCGAGGACGCCGATCTGGAGTGGGCGGTGCGCCTCGCGCTGGAGGTCCGCCGCCGGGTCAAGGAACAGCAAAAGCGCATCGGCAGCGCAGAGTTCCGCAACACGCACTTCAGCTACCAGCTTGGCGAGGAGGGAGTGGAGCGCTTCGTGACCACGCCGGAGTTGCAAAGTGACGACGCCATCGGGACCGATCCCCTGCCGCCCGGACAGGTGTGGGCCCTGGGGACCGGGGGCCTGGACGAACATGCGGGGCTCTACCGCATCGACGTGACGGAGGGGCCAGGAAGCGGCGTGCGCGTGCTGAACAACCCGGTGCCGCGGCCCTTTCAGGAGAGCATCCGCTTCGCCGAGCAAAACCTCTACGCCCAGGCCCGCTTCCTGGTGGGGGAACGTGACCCCCGGCAGCACGAATACTCCGTGCAACTCCGCGCCTTTGACTCGGCCCGCAGTGGCAGCAGCCTGGGTCTCCCGGCCCTGCTCGCGCTGTGCAGCGTGCTGCTGGGGCGCTCCCTGCGCGGCGGCCTGATCGTGGCGGGGCATCTCAATCTGGGGGGCGGCCTCGACCCCGTGTACAACGCCGTCGACCTGGCCGAGCTGGCCGCCGAGAAACAGGCCGCCGCGCTGTTGGTCCCCATCAGTGCCCGCAAGCAACTCAACGACCTCTCCGACGACGTGGCCGCCCGGCTGACCCTGCTGTATTACACCGACGCGCGGGACGCCCTGCTCAAGGCGCTGGTGGAGTAGCCCAGGGCCCAACGGGCGGAGGGCCTTCAGGCCAGCGCCCGACCATCAAGGGGATCCTCTTCCCGGGTCGGGCGCTTCCACGTGTCCTGCCAGCTCGAATTCACGCATAAACGCGGGCAGGTCGTGCAGGGGCACCGTCTGGACGTGCAGGGCACTCCCACTGGGCAGGGTCAAGGGGCCGAACCGCCGCGGCAGCCCCGGCAGCTCCGGATACAGCAGGACCACATCCCGGCGACCATCCCGCCCCTGAAACACCTCGCTGTAGGCCAACAACTGGTAGGCGTCAGCGTTGCTGATCCCATAGGCAGGAGCTGCGGTGGGGTCAAGACGTTTCCACTTCGTATCCGCCACGATGACCTCGCCCCCTGTGGTTTTGACGTACAGGTCGGGCCGCACAGGAAAGGCCTTGTCTCCGCCGGAGGTGGCCAGCGCCTCGCCCCGGCGCTGCGTGTCGATGGTCCAGCCCGGATACTTCTGCCGCAGCAGGAACGCCACGTACCGCTCGTAGAGCACGTTCATATCGAACAGCACGGCGAACGACGTCGTAGCCTGGCCCCGGACCACAGGATTGAGCTCGTGCAGGATCAGGCGGCAGTACCCCCGCAGGGCCTCGAAGTGGCGGTACCCGCGCTCCAGGGACCACGCCCGCTCGTCGCGTCTGGGATCCCCGCTCGCGGGCACACCCTCCAGCACGTGCGCGAGGGCCTGGGCCAGACGCCGGGTGTCCTGGCGACCCGTCAACCGGGCGATCCGCTCCACGCTCAGCCTCACCAGCCGGGTCTCCGGGCGGTCCGGGAGGTACTCGTCATACTCGACGTGCAGCAGGTGGGCCCGGTGCAGGGGCTGCCGCACCTGCCGCGTGGCGTCGAGGCGGCCTTTGAAGGAGGAGCGTTCCTCCCGCACGGGGGCGTAGCGGTGCGGAACGCCCCGCCCCACACCGGCCCTGAACCCTTCCAGGGCAAAGCTCAGGAAGACCTCGAACAGTGGCATCCGGGCCGGGTCGAGGGCCGTGGGGGGCGCCACCCGGAACCGGGCGTCCACCGCGGCCAGCATCCGCAGCAGGAGGTCGCGGCTGGCCCCCACGTCGTCTCCCCGGGCATGGGTTTTCGGCAGGATCTCCAGCACGGTGCCGTCCGGCAACTGCACGGCCCCCACCCACTGCGTGAGCTTCACGGCCAGCTGGCCGCGGTGAAGCACCGGGACCGCCACCGGGTTCAGTTCGGGATCTTCCACCACCTCGAGCAGGGCATCGAACGCTGCGCCCGGCAGACAGACGGGAGCACCGGACTCCCGCACCACCAGGTCATGTTCACGGGCGACGACGTGGCTCATGCCGGGTCATAGACGCCGGTAAAGGCGCTCAGGCGGGTCAGGGCCTCCTCGTTGTAGCGGTAACGGCGCCGCTCGCCCTCCCCGATGACGTGGATGAACTGGTCGGCCGGGTCAGTCTTGCGGTCGTCGCCCAGCACTTCCCGGATGCTCGGCCAGTCCTCGAAGAAGTATTCCTCGAGCAGCGGCAGAATCCTGTTTCTCAGCGCCCCGGCCACCGCGTCGAGCCGCGCGGGAAGGTTCAGCAGGTAGGCGTGGCCGATGAGCTGGTCCCGCGTCAGGCGCTCCTCGAGCCGGTCGTTGAGCACCTCCAGGAAGCGGCGCAGGTTCAGCTGTCCCCCGGCCACACCGAGGCGCTCCGGCAGCAGTGCCGCGTCGGGCCAGACGGCCTTGAAGGTAAACCGACGCCGCAAGGCCGCGTCCAGTGGCGTGAGGCTGCGGTCGGCCGTGTTCATGGTGCCGATGATGTAGAGGCTCGGCGGCACGGTCAGCTCGAAGCGGCTCACCGGTAACCGGACGCTCAGGGCGTCGCTGGCCCCCGCCCGCTTGGTGTCTTCCAGCAGGGTCAGCAGTTCCCCGAAGATCTTGGCCACGTTGCCCCGGTTGATCTCGTCGATGACCAGGACGTGGGCCCGCGGCAACAGCTCGGGGTCTTCCTCCCTCACCCGGCCGCCGGCGCGGCGCACAGCGTCCAGAAAGATGCCGGTTTCCTCACGAAAGACGACTTGGCCATTCTCCACCCGGGGCTTGAGGCCCTCGATAAAGTCTTCATAGGTAAAGCCCTGGTGGAACGTCACGAACGTCACCGCTCCGGTGTCCACCAAACGGCCGTATTCCGCCTTCAGCGCCTCCCGCTGATGGGGCTCACCGTGGGCGGCCAGAAAGGCGGGCGCGAGGATGCGCAGCACCTCCTCGGTCACCGCATACGTCTTTCCGGTCCCGGGCGGACCGTACAGAATCTGATTGAGCGGCACGTCCGCAGGCGGCGTGAACAGCACCTCGGGCTGATGCCCGTCACCCACCGGCCGAATGGTCGTGGGGACAGCCTGCGCGTGGACCCAGGCGGCTGCGGACAGCTCGGGGAATGTCTGTTCCAGGCTCGCGGCCTGCTCCAGGACCGCTTGATAATCGGCCAGGCTTTCGATGCGGTCGGCCCCAGTGATGCCCAATGACGTCAGGTACGGGACGTTCACACCATTGAGAGGAAGGTTGCGCCAGGGACTGAGCCAGAACAGTCCCTGGGTCAGCCGGGGTACGCCCACCATGTAGATCACCAGAGCGGCAGCGAAGGTCTCCGGCTGCAGCTCTCCGGCCACCGCCTGCCGGGCCAGAGCCCACAGGGTCGGCAGGTCGGTCGGCTGGCGCAGTGAACGGTAGCCGAAGAACTAGGCACTCCGTGGATCACTCCAGGGCACACCGACGAAGGTGCGGGGGACAGCCTCCTGGATGTTCAGCTCCCGGGCGATCACCTCGAAAAACCCCTGAATTCGGGCATCCGACTTCGACTTGAGCACCAGCGAGAAGAAGGTAAAGGGATCAACGACCGACAACGCCTCCCCCTGGTCGTGGTTGATGTTGACCCCCGCGGTTCGCAGGACACGCAGCAACTCCACCTGCCCCTCTGCCGACTCAAAGTCCAGCAGGCGCCCAGCGAGCGCTTCGAAGAACGGGATCCACTCGAAGGTGGGCGCCTGCAGCCATTCACTGGGCAGCACACCGGCCAGTGAATCCCGGAGGGTGCGGTTCGTCCCCGGTTCCTTCCATTCCTTCAGGCCATTGGCCGCCCGGCCCACAATGACGGCCGCCGCCGCACTGGCCGAATCGAACGGGACGTCCTGCTGGAAGACCAGCGCTTCCCCGCCGGGCTGCAGCGTGAGGCGACCTTCCTCGATGAGCGAGGCCCGCAGCTTTGCGTAATGGTGCGTCTCGAACGAGGGAGCCACCTGCGCCCGGGCGGTGCTCCCTGCCCGGACCACAAAGGTCTCCCCCACCCTCGCACCAAGCGCCCGCACGTTCTCGAATGTCAATTCGTACGTGTCCCTGTCCTGAGCCAGAGGGGCAGTGTCCAGATTCGCTGCCCCAACCGCGGTGACCCGCTGCAAAGCGGCGATCAGCCCGGCGCACCAGGCCACCGCTGCCTGCAAAAGTTCCAGGAATGCGCCGCTCTCCAGTTCCTCTGGCGTCAGGATCACGTAGACCTGCAGTTTTCTGGACTGACCCCAGGCATTCCGGTAGCGGCGCAGCTTGTCCTCCACCTCCGCCCGGCGCGCCGGAATCAGGGGCGTTTGCCGCCCGAGTGATCCGTGGCTTTCCAGCAGTGGTGGCTGTGTCAGAGGGAGTGGAGCGAAGAGCGCCTCCAGGTAAGCGGCAAACGCCGCCTCATCCTGAAAGCCCTGCCGGGCCATTTCTGGACCGTTGCCGTGGGGCAGACCCAGCGTGAAGGACAGCCCCCTCGGCACGCCATCGGCGTTGTGTTCCTGATGGTGCAACTTGGCCCCGCCCCAGAATTCGTGGGTGCCCAGGTTGAAGGGAATGCGAACCGCCGTATCGCGCTTTCCGGTGAAGGACCGGTCCCGACTTGGCCGCAGAGGCTGGCCTGCCCCAGCCTGCAACAACGCGTCCAGAAGCACAGGGCCGTACCGGTCATCCAGCAGGGCATTGACGGTCCTGACGTCGTGCTGCTCCCCCCACTGGCGGGCGTCCGCCGCGAACCGCTCAAAGGGGAATGGCCCCCCTGCTTCTGGACGAAGAGTCTGCCCTTGTTCAATCACCGTGTGCCCCCTCCCGTTCCGCACCACGGCCCCAGGGCCGTGCACCTTCAGTCATACACAGCCGCTCCCGCCCGGTGGGCCTGGGCCACGGCTTCCACCAGTTCCCTGGGCTCGAGCACTTCCACCTCGCCGCCCCAGCCCAGCACCCAGGGAATCAGCTCCTTCCACCCGCCCACCGTCAGGACCACGCGGGTATGGCCGCTGGCCAACACCCGGACTTCCGCGTTCTCCCCGAGGTGGGTCTCCCCTATTCGCTCGCGTACCTGCGGAGAGAAGAAGAGTTCGACCCGCACCGGCTCTCCCGGCATGATGCCCCAGGCATTCGACAGAAACTTCAGCGGATGGAAATCTTCCGGGATTTCGCATTCGTCGGCCAGCAGCGTGGCGTCCCGCATCCGGGAGAGCCGGTACACGAAGGGCCGCCCGCCTTCCCTCAGGCGGTTGACCCCGATCGCGTAGGCCTGACGGTTCTGGGGACTGAGCTCGATGAAGTAGATCGCGAGCTCGACCGGGGTTACCCGCTGAGGCGAGTGGTACGCGAAGCGCAGCACCCGGCCCTCCAGCCAGGCCTGGGCGGCCAGCTCGAAGGTGCGGGAACCCGCCGCGTTGGGCTTGGCCCGGTACGCCTCACTGGCGAGGGTGGCCACCCGGCGGGCGCGTTCGGGGAGTTGGCGTGAGAGCTTTTCCATCGCCCGCAGGTAATGCTCGTTGTACTCCGCGGCGTGGTGGTAGAGCATCCGCGTCGCCGAGTACACCGCCAGGGCCTCCACCGGGTTGAGGCTGGTCACGCGGACAGGTCGGCGATACCGGCCCGCGGGCGACACCTCCAGCAGGCCCCGGTCGATCAGGGTTCGCAGGTCCCGCTGCACGCTGCGCAGTTGGTTCTCCGGCAGGCCCAGTCGGCGCACCAGATCACGGGCGCTGCACTCGCCTTCACCCAGGGCGTCGAGCAGGTCAAGGATGCGCTCGGTCTTGGTGGTCGCGGTCACGGGTCAGTTCTCCAGCTGCGCGTGCATGTGTTCGCGGAACTTCAGGGCGAGGTACTTCAGCCCGTCGAGGCTGCTCAGCAGCACGGCGCGGAAGCTGGTTTCATCGGGCAAATAAGCGTTCACGCTGGCCGAGACATTGTCGTCCAGCACGGTGACCCGCCCGATGCGAACCTGACGCTGGGCAAACATCGCCGCCTCCAGGGCGCGGGTCCGCTCCGCGGCGTCCTCGATCGGCCAGAAGTACGGCAGCACCAGGGTCAGGACCGTCGGCTCGTCGGTGGCGGTGATCACCAGGTAGGTGCCGCCCTCGTACTTGAAATAGACGTCTCCATCATCGTCCAGGTGGGGCCGGAAACCTTCCTCCGCGAGAAAGTCCAGCATGGCGACCGCGTAGGGGGTCGGAACGACTTCGGGGAGGGTCACTTCGCTCGTGGGTTCGGTCATCACGTCTCCTTGAAGGCCGCGTCGCACACGCCGCGAAAGGCACAGAAGCGGCAGGTGGACGCGGAGGGGGTTGGGGCGAAGTCCAGGTCTTCCATCCGCCGGGCGGTGTCCTGCACCAGGGCGAGGCCACGCTCCAGATCGTCTTCAGTAAAGCGGTGCAGCGCCCCGTGGCGCAGGTAGGCCAGGGCCGCCTCCCGTGCTCCCAGATGGTGCGCGTAGAGGGCGAGCTGCGGCAGGTGATGTTCGGGAAGCATCCGGCGGTCGGTCTTGTAGTCCAGTACCAGGGCACCCTGGGGGTCGAAGGCGTCGACGATCCCCTCGAACGTCACCGCACCGAGCGGCACCTGGATGGCCTTCTCGCGTTCGAAGGGCCGGCCCCGAAGGTCCGAGAAGGCCTCGCCTCCCATCGCTTCCACCAGCGTCACGACCGTCTGAAAGTCGGCGGGGGCAAAGTACGGGAAGCGTTCGCGCATCACCGCGCGGTCCCAGCCATGTTCCAGCGCACGGTGCACCGCGTCGCCGATCTGACGTCCGGCGAGGCGGCCTTCCGGGTTGCTGCGCTCAGCTGCTTCCCGCTCGCTCCACAGGGTCACCAACGGTTCGCGGCCCTCGAGGTGGCGGTAGGCGAACAGGCGCGGGCACGCGAGGTAACTGGCCAGGCTGGTCACGGGCAGGGTCCCCGGCAGGATCACGCCGGGCCCGGTCTCGACGTCCAGCCGAAGATGTCCAGACGCTGCCACGGGAGGCAGCGGACGCGGAGCACGGACGTCCGCCGCCTCCGCATAGTTCAAGGCCACGCCCTGCGCTGGCAGATGGCTCACAAAGGCCTCGAAGCGTTTCCGGGCGGCCGCGCCGAGGTTGCCGGGGGCGAGGAGGATCAGCAGGTCGGCAGCGCGGGTGAACGCCACATAGGTGACCCGCTCGGCCTCGCTGAGGTCGCGCTCTTTCGCGAGCGCCTCCAGTGCCTCCCAGTCCGGGAGGTCCTCCTCCACGCCGGGCAACTTCAGGGCCACGCCTGCCGACGCGTCGAAGCGCACCTTCGGTGGTGGCCCCCCTCCCTGGTTGAGCACGTCGGCCACGACCACCACTGGAAACTCCAGGCCCTTGGACCCGTGAATCGTCATGAGCTGAACGGCGTCCGGGGAAGGACTCACGGCCTCGGCTTCCTGCGCTCCGAGGCGCTCCAGCTCCGCGAGGTGACCGGCCACCCGCACCACGTCCCGCACGCCCGCCTGCGCCCAGGACCGCAGCAGGGCATGAAAGCGCGCCAGGTTCGCTGTGCGCCGCGCCCCGTCCGGCATGGCGGCATGCACCAGTGCCGCCCCGGTCACCCGGTCGGCTTCCATCAGGAGTTGCGAGGCGCTGAGGGTCACGCTCGCCTCACGCCAGCCCTGGATCCAGGCCACGGCCTGCTGGACCTCTGGGTCTGCCGAGCGCCGCGCCGCGTCCCAGAGGCTCTCTCCGGGTTCACGCCCCCGGGCGAGGTTGAGCAGTGCCTGGTCGGTCAGGCACACGTGTGGGCCACGCAGGAAGGCCGCCAGCGGAATGTCCGCGGTGGGGTCGGCGACGGCCCGCAGGAGTCCGGCGGCGTCCTGCACCTCGGGGCGGTCATACAGGCCACGTCCACCGTGGACCACATAAGGGATGCCCGCGGCGGCCAGGGCCTGCTCGTAGGTCCCCAGGTGCGTCCGCGCCCGGAACAGCACGGCCACGTCCCCGAGTCTCAGGGGGCGTGTTCCCCCCAGCGCGCGGTCATACACGGGCGTTCCCGCGTACAGCAGGTCCTGAATCCGCGC
Source organism: Deinococcus sp. NW-56 (assembly GCF_002953415.1). Lineage (NCBI taxonomy): Bacteria > Thermotogati > Deinococcota > Deinococci > Deinococcales > Deinococcaceae > Deinococcus > Deinococcus sp. NW-56. The sequence goes on from NZ_CP026518.1 coordinate 55,540, forward strand.
CGCGAGGAGCCGGGCTTCCGCGGCCCGCGCCGTGCTGGCGTCCTCCCCCTGAAGGTCGTACACCTCCACGCACGGCGCGTCCTTGCCCAGGGGGGAGGGAGTCCGGGACGCGGACAGCGGTTCGAACCGCGCGGCGGTGGGGCGCGCCTGATCCGGTCCCGCCATCAGCGAGGCGAAAAAGGCGTTGATGGTCTCCACCAACGCCGCGTGCGTGCGGAAGGACGTGCCCATGGGAATCACCTGGCCAGCCCGAGCCTGAACCTCCCCCTGGGCCGCGCGGAACACCTGCACGTCCGCCCGGCGAAACGCGTAGATGCTCTGTTTCTCGTCGCCCACCACCGTGAGGTTCACGCCCTCCCCCGCCAGGGCCGAGAGGATGCGCCACTGCACCGGGTTGGTGTCCTGCGCCTCGTCGATCAGGAGGTGCGTCCAGCGCCGGGCGTAGTGGGCCCGGACATGTTCAAAGGCGAGGGCCGCATCCGCAAAACTTTCCAGATCAGCAAAGGTCGCGACCTCTTGCTCGGCTTTCAGAACCGCGAACCGGCGACTTACGTGGCCGAAGAGCCGGTCGAGCGCCAGCACGGCCCGGTCGTGCGCGGCGGTGGCCTCGCCAGGGATGCCCGCAAGGTCGTCCCGCGCCGCCAGCGCCCCCAGCACGCCCAGCGCCGCGTTCACCTCCTTTTTCGCCCCGGCCGTCCAGCCTCTTCCAATCCGGCCGGAGTGCTCCCGCAGCACGTCCCGCACGGCCAGCAGGCGTTCTCCCAGCAGGGGGGCGTCCCGGCCTAAAGCGGCAGTCCGGGCGCGCATCTCCTCCAGCACGTCTCCATGAGGCCCGGAGACCCCTTCCAGGGCCGCCACCGCCATCTGCCACTGCGGCAACGCAGCCTGCCAGGCCCGCCGCGCCCGCTCGAAGGGGTCCAGCGTCCGGGCAGCCACGGCCACCCGCAGGGCGTCCCGCGCAGAGGCCGGGTCCTCCAGCAGCGCCTCCAGCACCTCGCGGCGGATCTTGCCCGGGACGGCCAGGAGCGTCTCCCGTTCATCTTCCTGCAACTCGGCGAGCACCGGGGTCAGGTGCTCGTCCAGCCACACCCGGGCCTCCAGTTCGTCGAGCACCGTGAAGCCCAGGCCTGCTCCGCTTTCCACCGGGTGCTCGCGCGCGACGCGGCCGCACAGGCTGTGGATGGTGCCCACCGGCATCAGGGCGAGTTCGGTGACCAGTTCCGGCCAGTGCCCTCCTTCCGCCTCGGCACGGCGCTCGACCACCGCCGTCACGCGCTCGCGCAGCTCGGCGGCAGCAGCCTCGGTGAAGGTCACGGCGACGATCTGCGCGGGCCGCACGCCCCGGGCCAGGAAGTTCAGGATGCGCTCGGCCAGGACCCGGGTTTTGCCACTGCCCGCGCCCGCCGAGATCGCGACGCTGCCCTCGCTGAAGATCGCCCGCGCCTGGGCGTCCGTGAACGTGTTCGCCTGGAGGGTGCTCACGCGCTCACCTCCACGGCCCCGCCCGCGACCCGGCACACCGCCCGCACGCCGCAGTAGGTGCACGCCTCCCGGCGGGTGTCCGGACTGGGGGCAATGTTCCCGGCCGCCAGCGCGTCTCCCAGCCCTCTCAGGAACGCCTGCACCTGGGCCTGATGCTCGGTCCAGTCGTATTTGCTCCGGCCGCCCTCCGCCGCGCGCCCCGCCTGCTTGAGCACCTTGCCCCCCTCCACACTGAGGTACCGCCCGCTCACAGCACCGGTGGCGTGCAGGTACAGCGGCAGTTGCACCTCCAGGTTCATCACGCCGCCCTGCACCACCCGGCTGATGTACGACCCGGTCTTGTAGTCGGTGACGGTGAGGCCGTGCGGGGTCTCGTCCACCCGGTCCACGATGCCGCGGAACTGAAAGATATGGGGGCCGACCTCCAGCGTGAATTCCCGCGTTTCTTCCCGGGCCAGGGGCCGCCAGCCTGGGGGCAGGAAGGCGTCACTCCGCAGGGCTTTCAGAGCGGTGCGCCGCACCTCCTCAAGCTGCGTGGGCCAGAGGGGACCGGGGCGCAGGGTGCCAAGGCGGCGCAGCTCGCGCTCCGAGCGGTGCAGGGCCGCCTCGGCACGCTCCGCGAGCACCTCGGGAGCGTCTCCCGGTTGCCAGTCCTGCAGCGCCCCTTCCAGCGCCGCGTGCAGCAGGGTGCCGGTGACGCGGCGGTCCTCATCGGCGTCGGGGTCCACACCCTCCTCCAGGCCCAGCAGCTTCTGGGTGAACCAGCGGAAGCGGCAGGCCCCCACCGCGTGCAGCTGCGAGGGACTCCAGCGCCGCGCGTTCACGTCGATGCCTTCCGCGAGTTGCCCCTGATAGGCCCCGACGAGGCCACCTGCCCGCGCGACCTCGGCGGCCTGTCGCTCACGAACAGCTGGCGGCACGTCTCCCCCCAGGGCCGCCGCGAGGGCACGTTCGGCCTCGGAGCCGTAAGGGAGCGCGGCGGGCTCCGCGGCGCCCCCGAGCCGCAGCCAGTACGGACTCGCGCGCAGTTCCCGCCCGCCCGCGTCCCGCCGGGGACGGCTCAGGACGATGTCCGACCAGGCCCCAGCCACCGATCCCAGGAACAGGGCTTCTTGCACGGTGGCGAGGCTGGTCACGTCGGGGATGTTCACGCCTGCGTCCCTCCACTCGGCCCTCACCGTGCTGTCGAGCAGGGGATCGTCACTGGGACGCACCGGGAACAGGCCGTCCGACAGACCCAGTACCCAGACGTGGTCGAAGCGCCGCCCGAGCGCCGCGATGGGGTTGGCTACCCGAACGCCGCTGCGCCCGAGCAGGGCAGGAACCGTGGCGGTCCGCAACACGTGGGTGACCAGCCCAAGAAGTTCCTCACGCGAGCAGCCCTTGTCACGGCGGGCCTCGGCCTCCAGGCGGTCGACCAGGATGCGCAGCGCCACATTTAGCCCAGGATCCTGCTGGCAGCGGTCACTGACCCCGAACTCGGTGAGTAGCCGCTGCAGGACTCCTATGCCCGCTCGCCAGGTCGTCTCCGGGGGCAGGGCCAGCCAGCCGAGGTCGCCCCAGGCGTCCAGACCGGGGGGGCAGGCAGGCCGCAGGCGTCTGGCCTGCCGCAGGGCGTCGAAGGGTGGCCGCAGCAGCGGCAGGGTCAGCAGCCGGGCCACAGCCGCGTAGGTCCAGTTCCGCGTGTGGGCGTCGACCCACGCCTGCACGGCGCCCCCCAGGGGCGTCTCCAGCAGCGGCACCTGCAACCCGCTGACCAACGGCATGGCGTACTCCCGCGCGACGTCCGCCAGGGTGGGCAGGTACGTCGCTTCGTGCCGGACCACGATGGCCACCTGCTCGGGTCGGCTGCCCTGGGCCAGCCAGGCCCGGACCTGCCCCAGGCAGGCGCGGACCTCCGCCTCGATCTCCGCAAATTCCGCTTTGGACACGCCACCGGGGACGGGCGCACGGGTCAAGTAAGCCTGCACCAGACGGTCCCCGTTGCGGCTCGGAAGGCCCGTGATGGCCTGGGGCTGGAAGCCCGCCCCCTGCAGGGCCTGGAAGGTTTCCTCGGTGCGCCGCAAGGCAGGCACACCGCGCTCAAGGGGCAGGGTCACCAGCGAGCCGCTCGCCAGGGCGCGGCCCAGGAACGCGACCTGGGACGCGTCGAAGTACACGAAGCCGTGGACGGCCGCTGCGCGCACGCGTAGCGACGGCAGGCGACTCGCGAAGTACTCCGTGCCCGGCAGGTCGAAGCGCCGCTCGGCCTGCGCCCGCCCGACGTAGGCGGCATACACGGTGGCCACGTCCCGCTGCCGCGCGTCTGCCGCCACCGCCTGCACCTCCGCCGGGTCGAGGTGGTCGCGCAGCAACTCTCCGACGAGCTTGCTCAGGCGCGTGAGGGTGCCCGGCCGGTCCATCAGAGGACCCAGGTAGTCCAGGGAAAGATCCGACAGGGCGTTCCGGAAAAACGCCTCCCGTTCACCGGGGCGCAGGGGCCTCCATCCGGCGTCCTGCAGGGCTTCGCGTGCCCACTGCGTCAGGGTGATGGCCCGGCCCGCGCCCCGCAGGCTTCCGCGCACGTCCCGGCCCGCCTGCACGTTGGGGACGACGGGCAACAGCCCGGGATGAAACCGTTCCCCCAGGCCTGTCAGCAGGATGCTGGACGCCGGGTGATGCAGCAGCAAGCGGGTCACGCCCCTACCCTATCGGGTGCGCTCTGACCACGCCCGCACATTTGCGGCCCCGCCCTCAGCTCGCAAGGCACCACAGGTCCTCCACGGGAGGCACGTCGCGGTAGTGCAGGCGGTAGACCGTCACCAGCACGCCGTCTTCCACGACGAAGCGCATGTCGCCCAGGGCGTAGAGCCTCGCCTGGCCGGGCCGCACACCACGAAACCGGGCCCGGCGCAGCAACCGGCGCAGGCGCTGCTGGGTGGCTGGCCAGCTCAGATTTCCCGCAAAGCGTTCCTGGTAGCGTTGGGCCGCGTGGACACTGATGACCAGCTCGCGCATGGGTGACCTCCTATGTTCAGGATGACCTTGCCAGGCGTCACCGCCTGACAGACTGAACCGGGGGCTGCCGCGTCAACCGATGACGCGGCAGCCCCGCTCATTCCTCAACCCACCTCAGAACTTGCTGCGGCTGCGGTTGTAGTTCTGGCTCGAGGCCCGCTTGCGGGCGAGGTTGGCATTCTGCGCGGCGTTCCGCTCCAGATCCTCCAGCTCGGTGAGTTCCTGCATCCGCAGCCGTGCCGGGGCCTGCGCCGCCACCACACCGAACACCTGCTGACGTTCACGCAGCACGGCCTGCGCCCCCAGGACGTCGCCGGCATCCAGACGCCTCACCGCGTCCCGCTTGGCCCGCGCATTGCGCTGCAACTCCAGTGCCAGCCCGACCTCCACGTTCTCCGGCACCTGCGCGTAGGCCTCCGGGGACAGCACCGGCAGATTCAGCTGTGCTCGCGCCTTGCGGCGAACCCCGTCACGTCCGGTCCACGCCAGGCGCACCCGGGTTACGCCAACGTCCGCCTGTTCCGGCTGGGCCGGAACGTGCAGGGTGAAGATCACCTCGAGAGGCCGCTCCGCGATCAGGTTCGGAAGCTGGAAGCGGCCCAGGTCGTTGCGCCCAAGGTCGTTGAGCACTTCCTGCCGCAGGCTCCCCAGCGCCGGATTTGGCTCGATGCCGAAACTCACCGTGTGCCCGGTCGTGCGGGCCAGCCCGCTGAACTCCGCGTCGAAGTAACGGGGAAGCTGCTCCGGGTCCTCGATATGCTCGAAGTTGCCGTCGCCCGCCACCGCCATGCCGCGCAGCAGATCCTCGTCGTAGCCGATGCCCAGCCCGATGGTGCTGGTGCTGACCCCCCGCTTTGTGAGGCCCGCGACGTCCGGGACGATCTCCCCCACGCGGCGCTTCCCCACATTGGCGTGGCCGTCGCTCAGCAGCAGCACGCGGTTCAGCGCCTGTGAATCCAGGTGCTGTGCCACCGACATGGCCCCGTCGAGCCAGCCCGCGTACAGGGCCGTGGACCCCCCCGCAGTGATGCCCTCCACCACGCGGCAGAGCTCTTCGCTGTTGGCGGCCGACTGCGAGGGAATCAGCATCTCGACCTCGTCGTCAAAGATCACCACACTGACGCGGTCCTGCGCCTGCAGCTTGCGGAGGCCCACCTGTGCCGCCTGCCGGGCCATCTCGAGCGGTTGGCCACCCATGCTGCCGCTGCGGTCGATGACCAGCGAGAGGTTCAGGGGCGGGCGCGGGCCGCTCTGCGCGGGGACGGCGGCCGGAGAAATGCGCGCGAGCACCGTGAGGTCGCTGTCCTGACCCGCGGGAAGGGCCGCCTGAAGGGGCAGGAGTTCGATGCGGGGCGCTTGAGGGTGCAGGTCAGTCATGGCGGGTCTCCAGGCAGGGAGTGAGGCGTTCACCGCCCACAGTCCGGCGGTGATTCAGAGCGCTGCAGACGGCATTCGTCCGTACGAGAATGATACATGTACAGCAGAGATTGTCAACAAATCAGACAGTCATTATCCCTGTCTGCCTGATCTTCTCTCTCCAACGTGTCAACGGATGACGCTCACTCCTGCTGCCCCCGCACGTCACGCAGCGTCGCGCCGAGTTCCTTCAGCAAAGCGCGCCATTCCGACTCCGTCTCCGGCCACCCGAAGTCCTGGCCAATCTGCAGTTCCAAGTCGGGCCTCACCACCACACGGGTGGTCTGGCTCACCTTCCTCTGGGATCCCAGCAGGAAGTCCGGGAGGGCAGCGTGGGCCGGTACGGGTGCGCTGAGTCTGGAGACCCGTGCGGGGCTTGAGACCTCCATGACGGAGAGCTGGCGCAGGTAGCGCAGCGCCTCATTGTCATCGTCACTGGACGGCCCCACGTCCGCAGCCACGATGCCTTCCAGCGCCAACTGTTCCAGACCGGCCTCATCCTGCCCGCCCAGAGCCGCGGTCAGCGCCCTGCCGCTGAGTCCGTCGGCCATCAGGCGACGCAAGGCCAGCAGCGCCACGAGATGCAGCCGGCCATACCGGGCGTCCCGCCCTTCCCGGCGAGGAGCCGGCAACAGCCCCTGAGTGGTGTAGTGACGCACCAGCCGGGGATTGACCTCATCCTTGGGCCGCGAGGCCCGGTCTGCGGGCAGCAGGCGGGCAAGCCAGAGGTTGGCTTCTTCCACCAGCGCCTCGATGCCCCCGGACCAGTCGGCCTGAACGTCAATCACGGCCCCAGCGTAGCAAACACCGTGACAGGTGGCGTTGTCATGGTCTTCTCCACCGCCCCGGCTCTGCGTTCTTTCGGGAGGCCGTCAGCTCCATCCTGGCTCCTCATTCCCCAGTCGGTAGGGAACTGAGGCAGCGCTTGAGCTGATCGACGCATTCCCCCAGAAACGTACTGGCAGCCACACCCAGCAGTGAACGCGTGAGGTCCCTGGCCAGCACCTCCCCACTCTGCGTCTTGTTTTCGGGCAGTGCCCACTGCTGAGTCCCCATGGGCGGCTCAACGGCCGCCCGATTGTCATCGGACAGAGACCGGAGACAGGGCAAGGTCGAATCCAGCTTCTGACTGTTGATCTGTTTGGTGTAGAAAGATTGAAAAAGACTGATACGAAAACAACATCAGCCGCATCGCCGTCACCCGATGGGGACGGGCTTTTCCCCACTTTCCCCCCCATTCATAACGGCAATTCCCCCCATTCATAACGGCAATTCCGCACCCATTCCCCCCATTCGTAACGGTACGGCGGCCGGGTTTTCCCCCATTCATAACGGTATCTTCCCCCCATTCATAACGGCCTGGTTTCCCCCATTCATAACGGGGAGCCAACCGTTTTCCCCCCATTCGTAACGGTACGGTGGCCGGGTTTTCCCCCATTCATAACGGGTCCTTCTGGAGAGTGGCAAAAACCTGTGCCAAAGAGCCTTTTCTGCGAAAATCCCCCATTCGCAACGGTAGGGGCGCTCCAGCGGTCCCCCATTCATAACGGCGTGGCACAGCCTGAGACAGACGGGTAGACTGGACATCTGCGGAGGGCACGTGGCCAACCAACCCGACCAGGAAGTGGTGCTGCGCGAGGACCTGAACGTCGGGCAGCTGGGGCTGATTTCCATTCAGCGCAAAATTGCGCCGGACTATGCCTCGTGGAAGGTCCATTTTGAGCGGGCCGGGATTCCCAGCGAGATTGAGTGCAATGGGGCCCAGAAGTACGGCGTGCCTCACGGCATCGACAACGACTCGTACCTGGCGCTGCAGGAACTGTACATCGAGCAGGGCTGCCCTGAGGACGGTCGGATCGGCTTCACGATGTACCGGTTGTTGCAGATGTGTGGCCTGGAGGACAGCGGGGCCAACCGCCGCATGATGCGTCAAAGTCTCGAACGCCTGAGTGCGACCCAGTACTGGATCAGTGGGGCCTGGCGCAGCCATGAAGACGACGACTGGGTCACGGTGGGCTTCCGGCTGATCGAGAAGCTGGTGTTCACCCGGGCACGCAAAGACACCGACGGGGCCAAGCTGATCGCCGTGACGTTGCCGCGGGAACTGACCCGCAACATCCGCAATGGGTACTTCAAACCGGTCAGCACGTCGCTGCTCCGGCAGCTGGGCCAGCCGGCCCGCGCGGCGTACCGGGTGCTGGACGCCCTGCGCCACGATCCGGTGGATCCGCAGACCAGAACCGTCAGCCTGCAGATCCCGTTGATGGACCTTGCGCAGCGCTGCGGGATTGCCAGTGACAAGCCCGACAAAATCCGCCGCACGCTCGATCCGATTCACCAGGATCTGCTGGCCGCCGGGTACCTGCACGAGATCCAGGTCACAGGACGCGGACGTAAACAGACGGTGAGCTACCTGTTCGGGCAACCGGTGGCAGAACCGGAAGCCGAGCTGGTGGAATTGCTCGTCGCCCTGAAGGTGCCGGTGGTGGCGGCCAGGAAGCTGGCGCTGGACTATCCCCAGAACGTCCGCGACGGGGTGGCGCAGGCACGCGCCATTCTGGCCCGTGGATACCGGCCGCACAACGACGTGGGCTTCGTGCTGGACGTGGTGCGGTCCTACGGCAACGGCAAGTACGCCTGGCCGGAAGGCACCCGCACGTCCCGGCCGATCGAGGCGGCTCCCACGCCCCCGCGCCCGCCGCAACCCGACCTGCCGGAGGTTTTGCCTTCCAGCGAGGATTTGGCCCGGACCCTGGCCTTCCTCTTGAAGGGTGAGGGCCTACGCCGTGAGGACCTGGTTCGCCTCCCGCTGGCCACCCTGCAGGGCGTCCACGCACGCGTCCTGGGCCGGCCACAGGAAGACCGTGCGCGCGCGGCCGCCGAACTGCGAACACTGCTGGGTCCACCCGCGGAGCCCTAGGCTCTTCCATGCCCGGTCGCTGGGCTTACCGGGGTAGCATGAAGTGATGAAGGTCATCACGTTCTTCAACCATGCCGGTGGCGTGGGCAAATCCAGCAGCGCCCGCGACATCGGCTTCACGTTGGGGCAGTTGGGTCACCGCGTCCTGCTGATCGATGCTGATCCTCAAGCGAACCTGACCGACTGGCTGGGCGTGCGTATGGTCGGAGAGGGTCCGGATACGCGGGAGATTGACCTCGACGACACGCTGTACCCGGCAGTTCTGGGGGACGACGACGCGGAGCTGCGTCTCCCCTCTCCGGTCACGGTGCACGGCGTGGACCTGATTCCCGGGCACCTCGACGTGGCGACGATCGAGCCGCTGCTCCCCGGTCAGCTGATGGGCGTGATGCGGCTCAAGGAGGCCCTGCGGCCGCTCTCCGACCGCTACGACTTCGTGCTGATTGATCCCCCGCCCAGCCTGGGCCAGCTGAGTGCCCTGGCGGTCATCGCGGCGCAGCATGTGGTGGTCCCGGTTCCGGCCAGCGGCAAGGGCCTCAAGGGACTGCAAACGGTGGTGCAGATGCTGGGCCGCTTCCGGAAGGCCAACCCGGAGCTCAGCCTCGCCATGATTCTGGTGACCCAGTACAACGACACCACCAACCACAGCCGGGAAAGCCTGGCGCAGTTGCGCGCGCAATTCGGTCACCTGGCCCCGATCAGTGCGCCGCTGACCTACCGGCCGGCGCTGTATCCCGATTCGCAGCTGCATGGTGAGCCCCTGCCGGCCTTCGCGCACAAGAGTCCCGCAGCAACAGAAATCGGTGCGGTCACAGCGCAGCTGCTGGACGTGCTGGGGGTGAGTCAGCGTGCCTAAGGCCACGAAGCCGCGCCGCGCCGACGCGTTCGGCTCCTTGCTGGGAACCACGAAGCTGGACCTGGCGCCTCCCAGCCCGAGCGCGGTGCCGCTGGACCAGATCCGGGTCCGTGCCCGGCAACCTCGGCGCCACTTCGATGAGGCCTCGCTGGCCTCGCTGGCACAGAGCGTGCGTGAACAAGGCGTGCTGCAGCCGGTGCTGCTGCGCCGGGTGGATCAGGACTATGAATTGATTGCAGGAGAACGGCGTGTGCGTGCCGCCCGTCTGGCCGGGCTGAGCGAGGTTCCCGCACTGGTCCGGGAGGTCAGCGACGAGGAAGCCGACGTGATGGCGGCCCTGGAGAACCTGCAGCGAGAGGACCTGAATCCACTGGATGAGGTGGAGGCCACCCTGACCATCGTGGCCCGGGAACTGCGCGTCCGTGTGGACGAGGTGGTGCCCCTGCTGCACGCGCAACGCCGGGCACCTGACGAGGAGACTGTAGCGAGGCTGGACGCGGTGTTCGCCCGGCTGGGACGAGGAACCTGGCGCTCCTTTGCAGCCAACAAGGTCGGCGTGCTGCGCTTCGCGCCGGAACTCTTGGACCTGATGCGTGCGGGTCGACTGGAATACACCCGGGCAGCAGCGTTGTCCCGTGTCAAGGATGCTCACCTGCGCGCCGAGCTGATCCAGCGCACCCTTGGAGAAAACCTGGGCGTTCGTGAAATCGCGGCCGCGGCCCGGCCATCACGGGTGGTGGACACGCCGCTGCGGCGCGTGCGGGAGCTGTTGGACGAACGCCAGATGGCCCGACTGGGTGAACGCGATCGAAAGCGGGTCCAACAGTTGCTCGGGGAGTTGGAGGGGCTGTTGAGTGGCCCGCCGCGGCCGGGGCGTCGGCGCTCTTAACGTTAAGAGCAGGAGCGAGGTTGTCAGGAGCGAGGTCCGGGGGCTGCCCCCGGGCCAACCTGTAGCAGTCGCCGGGCAGGCTCAAGTACTGCAGAGTCACGCCGTTTAGGGCTTGAGTGACACGGCCTCGGGCAGCGTGGAGACGCGAAAAAATGGAGACGGTATGGCTAGTACAGCGTTCATTTAATACGAATGGCTTCGTAGTGCCGTCCTAGCGTCCGGCGGGCGACCTGGGTGGAGAACTGCCAGTTGAGGGTGACGCCCGCGCGTGAACGCGCTGCCACCCAAGCCTCGACTTCCGACCGAAGCCGTTCCAGCACTGGAATACGCCGGTTCAAGCACTGCCGCTGAAGGGCACTGAATTCCAGTTCTGCCATGTTCAGCCACGAGGCATGTTTGGGCGTGTAGACCCACTCGAAGCGGCCCACCAACCGGTGGGCCGCCTGTGGCGACATGAACTTGTAGAAACTGCCGCCGTGATGCGTATTGAGGTGGTCCTGAACCAGGGTGATCTGGACGGCTGCTGGATAGGCCCGTTCCAGGTTCTGCATGAAGGCGGTGTACTCCTCGGCGGTCCGTCGGGCACAGACCTGGACAAACCGTCGGCCTGTTTTCGGCTCGACGGCCAGCAACACAGCCGCGCTCCCAAAGCGCTGGTATTCGTAGTCTTGTTTGGCGACTCGCCCCGGTTCCGATGGAACCGGGGCCATGACGTCACCGATCAGGAAGCAGGGTTGCTCATCGAAGCACAACACGGGAAAACGGTCGTCGTAGGGCCGAGAGTACACGTCCAGAACGCGTTCCATCTCGCAGAGGAAATTCGCCGTCAGGTGGGCGATGCACCACTGCCTTTTGCGGTGCGGCTGGACCGCGTTTTTTTCAGAATGTAGAACACCGTCGACGGAGCGATGTGGTCGACCAAGTTCAGCTCTACAGCCTTCTCTGCCAGCAAGCGAATACTCCATTGTGCGTGACCTTCGGGCGCCTCACTGCACGCCAGCGCGGTGATGGCCGCCCGGTCTTTGCCGTCGAACTTCGCGGGTCGCCCCGTATGCGGCGCAGCGAACAGCGCCGCGTCCAGTCCCCCAGGGCAAAGCGTTTTCGGGTCGCTTGCACCATCTGGACGCTGATACCGAGGGCGTCCTTGATGGCCGAGTCCGTGACCTGTCGATGGGCCAGCAGCAGAATCCGGGCGCGGGTCATGACCCGCGCCTTGCCACTGCCCTTCATGGTCATGCCGTGCAGAGTCTGTTCTTGCTCAGCACTCAAAGTCACTGGATAGCGAAGAGGACGGCTCATACCTCACTATGACAAATTCAAAAACGCTGTACTAGATACCGTCTCCACCACAGTTTAGGTCGGCGGACCGTCATCCGTCAGCTTCACCGCTGGGCCAAACGGCATTTCAGTGATCACAAGCGGTTCAAGCATCAGAAGCTCAGCGATGCGCTGCTGGTGGCCTTGCTGCTCAGCCGTCTGGTCTTCAAGCATCCGTTCCCGTCGATTTGGTGGCAGATGCTGAGGGAAGACCGCTCCGGTCTTCCCTCATACACCCAGGCTTACACCCGTGGCCTCCGTCTCCTGAACGGCCTTGAAGCTGTCGCCAGCCCAGCCAGACGCTGCACAGAGGTCATCATCGACTCGATGCCGCTTCCGGTCTGCCGACCCAAACGAGGGAAACGCTGCGCGTTCCCTGGCGCCAGGTGGGGGTTTGGGACGCAGGGCGACGTATACGGCTACAAACTCCACGCTTGGGTGACGCCGAACGGTGAAATCGTCCAGTACCTGCTGAAACCTGCCAACCTGCACGACACTACGGTCAGCTACGAGCTGAACCGAAGATGGCCGGAGTTCGGCGGGCCAAAGATCATCGGTGATAAGGGCTACTGCTGCCTGGGATACGTATTTCCACCGAAGAAAAATTCCCGGTACGACACCGGGTGGCGGGAAGACCGCCACCCGAAGTTACGCAAGCGCATTGAAACCGTCTTCTCCCAATTGGTGGAGGCCCAAATCCGTTCCGTGCAGACGAAGACGCTCGCCTCACTTCGCTTCCGTGTTGTCCTGGCCATCATCGCCCACAACCTTGCTCCGCCCTAAACGGCGTCGAGAGGTGATCTGGCGATGACTCGGTCCGCATACCCAAACGACCTTACCAATGCCGAGTGGGACGTCCTCCAAGAGCTGCTTCCTCCGGAAGCTCCGGTCGGTCGTCCCCGTAAATGGTCGTTACGGGAAATTCTGGACGGCATCTTCTACGTCCTGTGTGGGGGCATCGCCGCCAGGTGATGCCGCATGACTTCCCCCCATGGCGAATGATCTATCACTCTCACCGTTTGTGGCGGTTGCAAGGCGTCTGGGAGGCGTGACACACAACGTTACGTGAACTGCTTCGTCAGCGGGAAGGCCGTGAGGCTACGCCCAGTGCCGCGCTCATTGACAGTCAATCCGTCAAAACGACCGAAGCGGGCGGGCCTCGCGGGTACGACGGAGGCAAGAAAGTGAGTGGACGCAAGCGTCACCTGCTTGTCGACACGTTGGGCCTCGTCATGGCGATCAAGGTGCACGAGGCGGACATCCAGGACCGCGCCCGCGCGGTCCTCCTCCTACGGGATCTGCCCAATGTGTTTCCTCGCATGGGGCACCTGTGGGCCGATGCGGGGTACAGTGGGAAGCTCGCTGGGGACATCAAAACGCACCTGGGTTGGACGCTGGAGATCGTCAAGCATTCCTGGTCCGGCTGGCAGGGCACCTGGGCGCCAAAAGACGCACCTCCACGCGTGGTGGAGGTGCCCAAAGGGTTCGTGGTGCTGAAGCGCCGCTGGATGGTGGAGCGCACGTTCGCGTGGCTGGGCAAGTCACGGAGGATGGCCAAAGACGACGAGGCGCTGATCGAAGCCGCCGAGAACCTGGTGTACGAGGTCATGATTCGGCTGATGGTGCGTCGCTTAGCAAAAGGCCCACCCTGACGGTTTTCAGACGCACTTTACTGAGAGTCAGAAATCTCCTACACCCTGGAGACTGGTCATGACCCATTCAACCCACGAACGCATCGCAATGGCCCAGCAGGTGCTGGAGCAGCTCAACTCCCTGACAGGTCTGGGCGGCGAAGGCGTTCAAGTCATCCAGTCGAACTGGTCCTCACTGCACCGGGCGTGCCGCCCTGGCTGGCTGTGGGGCTGTCTGTGAACCATGCACAGGCAGGTGTGGGGTGGCAGGGGTGGCGGGCTCGGCGTGTAGGGGAAGCCCCGGCACCCGGCGACCTCCGCCGAGCGGGTCAAAGAACCCTTGGAGGCCCTGGGCGAGGCGAGGCCGTCGTGAGCGACGGGGTCCTGCCGATCCTGCTGGACGACCAGCAACAAAAGCGACGCGGGTCTGCGGTGGGACTGCAGAGGGGAGAGGCCGCAACGCTTACTCCACGGCGTCGAGCATGCGCCGGGGCGGGCGGTAGGTGAAGCGCAGCGTGTCCCCGGCGGCCAGAACCCGGCGAATCTCGTCGGCCAGCGGCCCCGCCATCCCCGCCCCACTCAGTCTCACCCAACCCCGGCTGCGGCTGACGCCCACGAACAGCTGGTTGCGCAGTGGGATGTGGTCCTCCCGCACGGCCACCTGATCGAGTCCCACCACGTACACCACGTCCGCTTCGTTCCCCTTGGCCTGCATCACGGGGGAGACCGTCACCGCCCCGTCCCGCCAGAACCCGTTGGGATCCGTGTGCGGCCACTTCTGCTTGGGCACGTTCACGTCCTTGTTGCCGGGGAGGTACACGCTGATCCCGGCCGCCCGCAGCGCCTGGAAGACCTCGCGTTGCAGGGTGTAGGGCGCCCAGTCCAGGCCAGGGACCACGACCAGAATCTGGCGGCTGGGCTGCAGGCCGTGCTCGGACAGGTCCTGCTGGATATGGCTCACCAGCGCGTTCAGCTCCGCTTGCCGGTCACGGTAGTTCCCGAAGGTCACCAGCGGCTCGTCCGTGAACTGCGGCAGGGGGTTGGGCGAGTTCTCCGGAAGCCGGGTCAGAGTCACCTCACTGCCGCCCCGGAACTGCCCTTCGACCTCGTAACCGATCGCCTTCCAGTCCGCCTTGTTGGTCAGCCCCGCGAGCATGCCCTCCTCTCGCAAGAGGCCCATCCCCAGCGCGTGGGCGGCGAGCAGCACCGGACCCGGCGTCCGGTAGCAGCGATTCATGACTTCGCTCTTCTTGATGCCGCCCTTGTAGGCGACTCCTGCTCCGAACACCTGCGCCCCGGCGTTCCCGAACAGCGCCCGGGTGTTGGGAATGGTCAGCGTGTCCAGACTCTGCGCCTCGTCATACGCCCAGATGAGGCGGCGGGCCTCCGGCTCCCCGGTATCGAACAGGGCGTCTCTGGCCACAGGCCGCAGGCTCTGATACGCCATCCAGTAGAAGGCCTGCTTCTCCTCGAAGGTGAGTTGCACTTGCTCGTGCACGAGGTCCTGCCCTTCATCGATCAGCACCGCGTCGAACACCTGCAGGCTGCGTCCGGTGAGCTGCGCGTCGAGCAGCAGGGCGCGGCAGGCGAAGAGGAGCTTCGCGGTCGGTGACCCCTGCGGCGTGCGGTCGACGGTCAGGGGCGTGACGCTCACCTGGTCGGCCAGCGTGCGGTAGAAGCCCGGCTGGTCCTTGCTGCCCCAGGCGTGGAGGATGCGGAGCTTGTGCTGCGCGGTTCGCAGGCTCTGCTCCCCGTTGGTGGCCTGCCGCAACCAGTGGTCGACCTGCCCCCGGATCTGGTCGTAGAGGCTGCGCGAGAAGAAGACCAACGCGATGTTCCAGTCCGGATGCTTGAGGTGCATGTTGGCCGCCTTCTGCGCCAGAAGCACCGTCTTGCCGCTGCCTGCGATGCCCCGGATGCGCTGTGGCCCTGGGGGGATGGTCTTGGCGATCAGTTCTTGTTGCAGGTCGAACGCATGCAGGTGCCGGGCGGTGCGGGCAATCAGGTCCGCCTTGCGTGGGGACGAGGTGGGCACAGGGGAGGGCACCCGGATCTCCCGCTTGGGCACGTTCCCACTGGTGCCCAGGGCACTGCGTAAGGCCAGCCAGGCGGCGGCGTCCAGCGCTTCGCCGTAGCGCACCGGAGGGGTCTGCACCAGGGCGGCCCGCAGCCTCGCGGGGGTCAGTTGGTCGGCGAACAACAGCGGCACGTCCGACAGGAGGTGCCCGAAGCGCTCGTCCCAGGCTTCCCGGGTGATCAGTGGCAGGGCGACGATGGCGCGGGTGGCGAGCTGGGGCAGTCCGGCTTTGCGCACGGCGATCTCCCCCAGGAGCTGAGCCTGCTTCCTCGCCTGCTCGTAGGGATTGAGATGCAGCTTGCCGTAGTAAAGTGCGTCTGAAAAACGTGCTGGCGCATGTTTTCCCTGCGTGAACAAGAGTGCACGATGAGACGGAGGTGGTGTGCCCATGACCCGGCCTGCCTACCCGAACGATCTCACGGATGCTGAGTGGAACGTGCTTCTCCCGCTGCTCCCTCCAGAGGCCCCAGTCGGCCGACCCCGGAAGTGGTCATTGCGGGAGATCCTGGACGGCATTTTCTATCTGCTGCGCGGCGGCATTGCCTGGCGGGCAATGCCGCATGACTTTCCCCCCTGGCAGACCGTCTATCACTACCATCGAATCTGGAGGCTGCAAGGCGTGTGGGAGACCGTGCACACGAGCCTGCGGGAGTGGGTTCGACTCCGGGAAGGCCGTGCAGCGACCCCTAGTGCCGCGATCATCGACAGTCAATCCGTCAAGACCACCGAAGCCGGCGGACCCCGCGGCTACGACGGCGGCAAGAAAGTCAGTGGCCGCAAGCGTCACCTGCTCGTCGACACCCTGGGGCTGGTCATGGCGATCAAGGTGCACGAGGCGGACATCCAGGACCGCGCGGGCGCGGTCCTCCTCCTGCGCGATCTGCCGAACGTGTTTCCGCGCATGGGGTACCTCTGGGCGGACGCGGGCTACACCGGAAAGCTCGCTGGGGACATCAAAACGCACCTCGGTTGGACGCTGGAGATCGTCAAGCATCCCTGGTCCGGTTGGCAGGGCACCTGGGCACCAAAAGACGCACCTCCACGCGTGGTGGAGGTGCCCAAAGGGTTTGTGGTGCTGAAGCGCCGCTGGGTGGTGGAGCGAACGTTCGCGTGGTTGGGCAAGTCCAGGAGGATGGCCAAGGACTACGAAGCGCTGGTCGAGACCGCAGAGAACATGGTCTATGAAGTCATGATTCGGCTGATGGTGCGTCGCCTGGCAAAAGGCCCACCGTGACGGTTTTCAGACGCACTTTAGGGGCGGGAGAGGTCCCAGCGGTAGCCGACCACGCCCGCGAGCATGTCCAGCGGGAGGCTCTTGACCTCGATGACGGTGAGGCCGAGTTCGGGGTCGGCGATCAGGATGTCGGGTTCGCGCACCGTCTCGCGGGTGACCAGGGGGTAGCGCCAGAAGCCCAGGGCCTCCTCACCTGCATACGCGGCCTTGACCGCCTCGAAGACCCGCGCTTCCCCCTGCTCCCCGGGGCCGCCGAACGCCTCCGTCACGATAAATTCCGCCATAGCTCGCGCAGAGTAGCGCGGCGGACTCTGCGCCGGAGGCGAGCATGCACCGGCCATGGAGTTGCCCAGGACCATCGGTCCCTGCGCCTGAAGATCGCAGGCAGACGGCCCATGCGGATAGGCCGATCGGTCTGAAGCGTTGCAGCCCCCACCGCCGTCAGTCCCTGGAGTCACCGACCACACGCGGAGCCTGGTCCAGCGGTGATCTGGGTCAGTGCGTGCCCTGGACGCTCCCAGCCTGAGGTCAGAACATATAGGTGCTGTACGTGACGTTCCAGTGCCCGCTGCTCTTGTCGAAATAGTCGCATTCGACCCGGTTGACAGGCGTGTTGCGGACGACGCGGCGCGAGAGGAACTTCTGCGCGGCCCCCTGCCGGGCCGTGTCGCGGCAGGGGGCATACCACGTCGCAGGCACATCGATGGCAGCCACGTGGGCGAACGCCTGGGCGAGAAAGGGCAGATGCGCGTTCTGAATCCGGTCGGCCCGCGCTGTGAACTCGATGGTCTCGACGTCCCAGCTGTCTCCCGTGGCGGTGGCGTAGACCCGGGCGGTAAAAGGGCTGTTCCGGAAGCTGTACGTGACCTGAATCTTCTTGGTGCCTCCCTCCGTCGTGCGCCGTTCGCCCGTGCGCCGGCAGCCGTAGGTGCTGCACAGCTCGTTGTATTCGAGGAACTGGGTGGTGCTGGACGGGCCCAGCGCCATCTCCATCCCGCCGTCGAAGACGCCCCGCAGCAGATCGGTCGCGCTGACCGCCACGCGCCCCTGGGCGGCCGGCGCGCATCCCAGCACAAGAGCGTAGTCCCACACAGATCCGGAGCCGGAGTTGGCCTGAGCACCGTTGAGGCAGGCCCCTACCCGATCTGGAAGCGCCGACTTCGGGTAGCTTGGGAACTGCACGCTCAGCAGGTCGACCAGGAAGGCGCGGGTATTCGCAGCCTTGGGATCGAGCGTCAGCTGCAGGTAGGCCATGGGCCAGGACGGATCGAGCTTTGCCGCCTCGAACAGGGCCAGCTGGTCGTCGTCCAGAGGCGACTGCACTGGGCGCAGGCGTTCTACGGTCAGCTGCGCGTTGGTCTTTCCAAAGGTGTAGGCCTCCGTCCGGGAGAGGCTGCGCTCCGGGACCATGTGGCTCGCTTCCTTGGTGGTGATCTGCTCCTTGACGTAGCGGCAGGCGTACTTCAGGCAGAAGTCACCCTGGGCAGGCAGCAGCCGCTCGGCGGCCGCTCCGGGCGCGGCGAGCAGCAGCGCGGTTGACAGGACATTCAACATGATGGGTGCTCCTTGGATGGGCTGGGGTGGGAAGAAACCCGGAAGGCGGACCGGAGGGAACGCCAGCGTCTTTGGCCCACGTTGTTCCCGGCCCACAGCGGTCCTCAGCATAGAAAGCAGGACCAAGGTTGTCGCGCAGATGTGGGGGAGGTGACGGGCGGTCAGGCGGCGAGGCGATCCATGGCCTGCCAGAACGGCAAAAGGCCCCACTCACCCGCACAGGACGCGTGGGGTGGCCGAGTCACTCATCAGAACGTTCACACTGGAGGTCCTGCCCCGCCCGAGCCGCCTGCCCATCCGCCGCGTGGTAAGTCTGCAGGTCACCGACCTCAACTCTGTGCCCCTGCTGATGGTCATGGGTCTCCCGGACGCCTGATCACAGGCTGGGAACCCGGCCGACGCCTATTGCGAACGCGGAGGACGACATGCTGCAGTCCATTTGCCACAACTGGGAGTACCGTCCCTGGGGTGCCGACACGCACGGGCCAGGGCCGCAAGGTCCGGGTGTGCCGGGCCGCAACGGACCGAGTTCCCTGTAATCGGAAATCTCCCGCGGCGGGGTGATAAGGAGTCTCTGGGGGGCTCCGGACCAATACGGCGGCGGTCATGCCCCTGATGGGGGCGTCCGACTCTGCGCTCTCCCGGGTGCCTGCCTCCGCCTACGATCTGACCATGAAGCTTCCGACGATCGCCTTGGCCCTGCTGACCTGGGGCGGACTGGCCGCCGCGCAGGGCAACGTGGTCTACGACAGCCGCCTGCCGACCCCGGAGCCGAAGGTGAGTGCTCAGGAGCGCGCGCGCATCCAGACGCTCGCGTCGCAGGCCGCCCGGGCCAGGGCCTGGGACAGCCCCGATCCCCAGCCTTCCGAGGCCAACTGTGATGGCCAGGATTTCAAGATTCATGGGGTCGCCCCCGGAGCCTTTACCGTGAAGGGCGCGAAGCAGACGGCGTACCTCTACACGTACTGCTACGTCGTTGCCAACGCGTGGAATCAGGGGCTCGTCATCACGGAGGGAAGCAAGACGCTGGTCCACTACACCTTCACTGCCCGGACCTCCGAGATGTACTCGGTCAAGGACATCAACCGCAATGGCTACACCGAGCTCGCCCTGGGTGGGGCGTTCACCGGGCAAGGCTCGACGCGCGGTTACCTGGAGATCGCCGAGTTCGCTCCCCAGCGGCGGATTCTGGCCAGCTTCAGCAGTTCGAACGGGCTTGCCGTCCGGGAGGACAACTGCGGCGCGGTGGGCAGCGGGGGCACCTGGAAGAGTCGAGTGATCCGCGTCACGCCGGGCACGGTGCCGCGCTTTACCCAGCAGCCCATCTCCGGGCGCTGCGGCAATGACCGGACCGCGGCGGGCCAGGTAAGCGTGCAGGCGGTAAAGGTGACCGCGGAGCCCACGGGCTGGAAGAGTGTCGCCGTGACCGCCCCGGTGGCAGGCGGCACCAACATCCTGGGCACGACCACGCCCTTTTCCGCCACGTCGCTGTGCCAGAAGGTGGGCTGCCGGGTGCTGGGCAATGCACAGGTGGGTGGGTACCTCTTCGCGACGTATGCGACCAAGGATTCCTACAGCGTGGGCAGCGAGGGGTACTTCGCCTTCCTGAAGAATGGCAAGACCGTGGCGGTGGGCGTGTATGGGCTCGGCTCGCAGGAGTATACGGACGTGGGGACCGTGCAGGACCTCCGGAATCTGGTGACCTTGACCGGCCGACCCCTGCCCAGCCTGAAGGGGGTGATGGCGCCTCCCTATGTCCTCTCCGTTCCTGCGGGGACCTCTCAGGACCCCCAGGTCCTGCGCCGCGACCGGAATGTCACCCTGCCCCTTGGGAACGGCCTGGTGCTGACGAACGCGTCTCAGCGGATTGCGCTGGGGAACGACCTTTCGGGACCCACCCGCTCCCCCAGTTCCCTGCGGTTCATTGACGTCGCGTACGTGGCGCTGGCCAGCGAGGCTGGTGCCATCAGCCGGCTGATCAACCGCTGGGCTCCTGCAGAGCAGCAGGCTGCACGGCAGGCCTACATCAAAGGCGTCGGCCTGATCTCCGCCTGCCCGGTCCGGCGGGCGGGTGGCCAGCCCGTCTCGGTGGACGAACTCCTCCCTCATACGCCGACCCCGTCTGCCTCGGCGTCGTGGGCGCTGGCGCGGGGCTACACCCTGAACCACAACACCATGTATGTGGCGCTGGCGCTGCCCGGTCTGGCGCTGAGTTCCATCGAAATCCAGTCGTCGGGTGGACGCACCATGAAGGAAGCCTGGACCGCTCCCGCCTGCGTGCGGTAACGGGAGTTGGGCGCGGGCATAGCCAGCCTACGCCGCAGCGTCCAAAATATATACAAGCCAACTTCCATCTCATCCCCGCACAGAGGCGGGAGACCTGGGTCTCCCGCCTCTCCTCGCCGTCTCTACCTCTCTCGCCGTCCGCCCGGTACGGCAGGTCCGTCAGTCCCGGCAGTCAGAGCACTGCACGGTCTCGCGCTGGGGACGAGAGAACGTCATTCCCAGACCTCCAGTCCCCGCAGAGGTGTAGGCGCAGTTGGGGCAGAATTCTTGCCGAAGCAGCATGGACACCTCGTGCGTGAGAGGGCTGGCCTGTCAAGCCAGTAGGGAAGGTCGCGGCTGTTCTCCTATGCGCTGCTGCACCCACCTGGGCACATCGAACACCAGCAGCGCGTAGAGCAGCTCGTCGTCCTCGTACAGCGCCAGACGGTGGAGCGTGACGTCCAGATCCTCGAGGGTGATGTCGCCGTTCCGGACCAGGTCCTCACGCCACGCGAGGTAGCGCTCCAGAATCTCGGCCTCGTACGCCAGGTGCCCCCGCACCCGTGGCCAGCGGCCGAGCAGGCGCGAGACGCTGATCCAGCCGTTCGGGGACCAGACCTCGAGGTCGTACTGCGCGACTTCCTCCACGCTCCGCAGCTCAGCCTTCAACAGCTCCTGGGACAGACCCATCAGATGCGGAGCACGCCATTCCATCACGTCGTCATCCATGTCATCCATACCGTCTCCTTCAGCCTCTACCCTACCGGCCACCGATCCCCACCACGGGCCCGCCCTGACATCAGCAGATTGAGGGCGCTCACCCGGACCCACATTTCGCA
The DNA here is from genome assembly GCF_002953415.1 of Deinococcus sp. NW-56. Classification (NCBI taxonomy): domain Bacteria; kingdom Thermotogati; phylum Deinococcota; class Deinococci; order Deinococcales; family Deinococcaceae; genus Deinococcus; species Deinococcus sp. NW-56. The sequence continues at coordinate 77,017 of NZ_CP026518.1, forward strand.
GGTGCGGAACGACCACCTATTGCTGCGGAGCGACGGAAATGTGTTTCAAGAGCTCAAGACATCAGTGTACCGGTGCGCTCCTGCTTGTGCCGGTGCATATGCGGTGGCAAGGGAATAGACACGGCGGGAAGCTGCTCAATCTAGAGATCCATATGACGATTTCAGCCCTCCATGCAAGTGGAATCTAGGCACCCGACGTGGAGTTCGGACTCTTGAGAGCCGGTCGGCAGATGTGGCCACCGAGACGCCGAAACCGCTCTACGATGCCGCCGTGACACGGCTCCTCCTTCTCCTCGGCCTGGTGGCCACCGCCTCCGGAAGCCTAGCGCAGGGCAACCAGTACCCGGCGACCAAGACGGTCAGTGGGGTGAAGTTCATTCACCTGGGCGCCGGCATCTACGGTTCCGGTCCCGCCGGAGGGCCGCAGAAGGGTGGGGTCGCGCCTTTCGTGATGCTGCAAGAACGCGCCAACCGGATGTGCAGCGTGCGCCTGAGCACACCGCATGTGGACTACTGGGGACAGTCGCGGTCCATGGACGGCACCCTCCAAGTCGGCGTCTCCGACGGTCGGGGGCCGGTGAAGCGGATGGTCTTCCGCATGGCACCGAACGGAACCTGTGAGAAGGTCGTCGACGAGGTGGGCGGATCGGGAACGTGGACCGCCGGTCCGAACGGCATGCTTACCTATACACCGCAAGGCGTCACGCCACCGAGGCCCACGTCCTCACCGGCGACCCCGGCACCTGCACCATCCGCTCCACCGGTGCGCGTCTCGCCGGCACCGGCCGCACCACCTGCGTCCCTGCCGCCCGTGGTGCCCGCCGCCCAGCTAGACATGCCGAAACAGGTCGCCGCCGCACCGGCACGGACGGACCGGGACCGGCAAATTATCGCGCTGATCAACGACACGGCGAAGCCGAAAGAGAGCTTCATCGCCCTAGTACAGCGTTTTTGAATTTGTCATAGTGAGGTATGAGCCGTCCTCTTCGCTATCCAGTGACTTTGAGTGCTGAGCAAGAACAGACTCTGCACGGCATGACCATGAAGGGCAGTGGCAAGGCGCGGGTCATGACCCGCGCCCGGATTCTGCTGCTGGCCCATCGACAGGTCACGGACTCGGCCATCAAGGACGCCCTCGGTATCAGCGTCCAGATGGTGCAAGCGACCCGAAAACGCTTTGCCCTGGGGGGACTGGACGCGGCGCTGTTCGATGCGCCGCATACGGGGCGACCCGCGAAGTTCGACGGCAAAGACCGGGCGGCCATCACCGCGCTGGCGTGCAGTGAGGCGCCCGAAGGTCACGCACAATGGAGTATTCGCTTGCTGGCAGAGAAGGCTGTAGAGCTGAACTTGGTCGACCACATCGCTCCGTCGACGGTGTTCTACATTCTGAAAAAAACGCGGTCCAGCCGCACCGCAAAAGGCAGTGGTGCATCGCGCACCTGACGGCGAATTTCCTCTGCGAGATGGAACGCGTTCTGGACGTGTACTCTCGGCCCTACGACGACCGTTTTCCCGTGTTGTGCTTCGATGAGCAACCCTGCTTCCTGATCGGTGACGTCATGGCCCCGGTTCCATCGGAACCGGGGCGAGTCGCCAAACAAGACTACGAATACCAGCGCTTTGGGAGCGCGGCTGTGTTGCTGGCCGTCGAGCCGAAAACAGGCCGACGGTTTGTCCAGGTCTGTGCCCGACGGACCGCCGAGGAGTACACCGCCTTCATGCAGAACCTGGAACGGGCCTATCCAGCAGCCGTCCAGATCACCCTGGTTCAGGACCACCTCAATACGCATCACGGCGGCAGTTTCTACAAGTTCATGTCGCCACAGGCGGCCCACCGGTTGGTGGGCCGCTTCGAGTGGGTCTACACGCCCAAACATGCCTCGTGGCTGAACATGGCAGAACTGGAATTCAGTGCCCTTCAGCGGCAGTGCTTGAACCGGCGTATTCCAGTGCTGGAACGGCTTCGGTCGGAAGTCGAGGCTTGGGTGGCAGCGCGTTCACGCGCGGGCGTCACCCTCAACTGGCAGTTCTCCACCCAGGTCGCCCGCCGGACGCTAGGACGGCACTACGAAGCCATTCGTATTAAATGAACGCTGTACTAGCTGTACTTCGGGAATATTCAGGGAGGGGACACAGGGGCCAGCATCTCGGATGCTGGCCCCTGTGCTATGGCTCGTTCTCTGCCTCGCTGGACCCGACATTTCCCTACCTGGTTTGCGCCCTTTCTGGTGCATTTTCGCCACCGAGCCCAGCGGACCTGGGCGCCTCTGTACGTCCGTGGATTGTGCAGCACGGTCCACCGAAAAAGCATGCAGCCCTTGGCTGCCGTCGTGGCGCCCGGGAAAGAGGACCATCTCCAGCAGTTCATCACCGACAGCCCCTGGCTGACCGAACCCCTGGAAACCCTGCTCGCTCAGCGGGCTCAGCAGATGCTGGGTGGCAAAGACGCCGTGCTGATCATCGACGACACCTGCTTGACAAAGTTCGGCACCAAGTCTGTCGGCGTCGCCCGTCAGTATTCCGGGCAGGTCGGGAAGATCACCCCCTGTCAATGCCTCGTCTCCCTGACGTTGGCCCAGCACGACTTGCCGGTTCCGCTCGCCCTACGGCTCTTCTTGCCACAGGAGTGGACCAACGATCCCGCTCGGCTCAGGGCGGCTGGTGTTCCGTTGGAACACCAGCCGCCACAGACCAAGTGCGAACTGGCGCTGAAAGAGTTGGACCGGGTGCGTCCACACGTCACCTTCGGCATGGTTCTGGCGGATGCGGGGTACGGCGTGAACGCCCGGTTCCGGCAGGCACTCACCGAGCGAGGACTGCTGTGGTCGGTCGGCATCACCCGCACGCAGACGGTCTATCCCAGGGACGTTCGCTTGATCCCCATCCCTCGGATCTTCCGGGGCAGGAAACCGACGCACCCAACCCCATCCGAGGACCGACTGTCGGTAGAAGAAGTGCTGGCGGGTGCTGCATGGCAGCACCTGGTATGGCGACATGGAACCAAAGGCCCGCTCTCCGGACGCTTCGCGGCTGAATACGTTCGCCTGGCAGACGGGGAGGAGTACGCTCGCAGTCAACATCTGCCGGGTCAAGCCGCCTGGATCATCGGAGAACAGCGACGAGGTGAGGAGCGCAAATACTACGTCTGCAATCTGCCCCCTGACACGCCGTTGTCGCGGTTGGTGGAAGTCACCAAGCGCCGCTGGGCGTGTGAGCTGAGCCACCGGGAGCTGAAGGACGAAGTCGGGCTGGACCACTTCGAGGGCCGGTCCTGGCAAGGTCTGCATCACCACGCCGTGCTGTGTATGGTGGCCCTGACCTTCCTGCAATGGCTTCGCCTCACCCAGCCCGACGACCTCAGAGGCGACACCATTCCGGCCATTCGAGCGGAGGTGGCAGGGGACTTGCCCCTGCCACCTCCTTGCCGCCGATGTCACACCTGCACCGCCTTATTCAGCGGCCCCTGAATATCCCCGAAGTACAGCTAGAGGCTGCCAAGAACAGGGACGAACTCGAGGGGCGTGGCTCTGAGAACAGCAGAATGGGTGGGTGACGCGGCGAGGCTACCCCAGCGACGTTGACGATGACACCTACTTGTTCCTGCTCCCGTACCTGCTGCTCAGCCGTGCGGATGCAGGTCAACGGAAGTACCCCATCCGGGATGTCCTGAACGCCTTGCTGTGGATGGCCCGCACGGGGGCGCAGTGGAGCTATCTTCCAAACGACTTTCCTCCTGCGGAGACGGTGCGCCAACAGGCGCACCGTTGGTTCGTGGCAGGCTGCTTCGAGAATGCCGCCCACGACCTGCGAATCCTGGCCCGGGTGGAGCAAGGTCGAGATCCCGAGCCGTCCGCGGTGGTCATGGACAGCCGAACCCTCCAAAGCACACCTGAAAGCGGTCACCGTGCGGGCTATGACGGGGCCAAGAAGCGCAAGGGCACCAAGGTTCACCTCGCCGTGGACACCCTGGGACACGTGCTGGCTATCCTCACTTCCCCAGCCAACGAACAGGACAGGGCACAGGTCAAAGACCTGTGCCTAGAGGTGCAGGAAGCCACCGGAGCACAGGTGGAAGTCGCCTTCGTGGATCAAGGGTATACGGGAGTCCAGACCGCGTTAGACGCGACGGATGCGGGCGTCGAGCTGGTCGTCGTGAAGCGTCCAGAAGCGACCAAGGGGTTCATCCTGCTTCCGAAACGCTGGGTGGTTGAACGTTCGTTTGCGTGGCTGGCACGCTTCCGGAGGCTGAGCCGAGATCTGGAACGCCTTCCCTCCACATTGGTTGGGTTCCACTTCCTCGCCGCCTGCATTCTGCTCTGCCACAACCTCACGCCACTTTTTGCTTAGGGTTCTTGGCAGCCTCTAGCTGTACTTCGGGGATATTCAGGGGCCGCTGAATAAGGCGGTGCAGGTGTGACATCGGCGGCAAGGAGGTGGCAGGGGCAAGTCCCCTGCCACCTCCGCTCGAATGGCCGGAATGGTGTCGCCTCTGAGGTCGTCGGGCTGGGTGAGGCGAAGCCATTGCAGGAAGGTCAGGGCCACCATACACAGCACGGCGTGGTGATGCAGACCTTGCCAGGACCGGCCCTCGAAGTGGTCCAGCCCGACTTCGTCCTTCAGCTCCCGGTGGCTCAGCTCACACGCCCAGCGGCGCTTGGTGACTTCCACCAACCGCGACAACGGCGTGTCAGGGGGCAGATTGCAGACGTAGTATTTGCGCTCCTCACCTCGTCGCTGTTCTCCGATGATCCAGGCGGCTTGACCCGGCAGATGTTGACTGCGAGCGTACTCCTCCCCGTCTGCCAGGCGAACGTATTCAGCCGCGAAGCGTCCGGAGAGCGGGCCTTTGGTTCCATGTCGCCATACCAGGTGCTGCCATGCAGCACCCGCCAGCACTTCTTCTACCGACAGTCGGTCCTCGGATGGGGTTGGGTGCGTCGGTTTCCTGCCCCGGAAGATCCGAGGGATGGGGATCAAGCGAACGTCCCTGGGATAGACCGTCTGCGTGCGGGTGATGCCGACCGACCACAGCAGTCCTCGCTCGGTGAGTGCCTGCCGGAACCGGGCGTTCACGCCGTACCCCGCATCCGCCAGAACCATGCCGAAGGTGACGTGTGGACGCACCCGGTCCAACTCTTTCAGCGCCAGTTCGCACTTGGTCTGTGGCGGCTGGTGTTCCAACGGAACACCAGCCGCCCTGAGCCGAGCGGGATCGTTGGTCCACTCCTGTGGCAAGAAGAGCCGTAGGGCGAGCGGAACCGGCAAGTCGTGCTGGGCCAACGTCAGGGAGACGAGGCATTGACAGGGGGTGATCTTCCCGACCTGCCCGGAATACTGACGGGCGACGCCGACAGACTTGGTGCCGAACTTTGTCAAGCAGGTGTCGTCGATGATCAGCACGGCGTCTTTGCCACCCAGCATCTGCTGAGCCCGCTGAGCGAGCAGGGTTTCCAGGGGTTCGGTCAGCCAGGGGCTGTCGGTGATGAACTGCTGGAGATGGTCCTCTTTCCCGGGCGCCACGACGGCAGCCAAGGGCTGCATGCTTTTTCGGTGGACCGTGCTGCACAATCCACGGACGTACAGAGGCGCCCAGGTCCGCTGGGCTCGGTGGCGAAAATGCACCAGAAAGGGCGCAAACCAGGTAGGGAAATGTCGGGTCCAGCGAGGCAGAGAACGAGCCATAGCACAGGGGCCAGCATCCGAGATGCTGGCCCCTGTGTCCCCTCCCTGAATATTCCCGAAGTACAGCTAGGCGTCTTCCTCACCAGCCACTTCGCCGAGGACCACCTCTACGCCCTGATGCGCCGGCCCTGGCGGTACGGCGAGCAGCAGTGCCCCCGGCAACCCCTCCTCCACACCATGCTCGGCTGCTTACAGAACGGCCGCCCCGACCTGATCGAGCGCCCCTGCATGCTCATCGCGACCGGCGAGTAAGAGCATGCTGGCCCAACTTCATAGGAAGTCAGGGAACCCTCCCCTGCACTTCCCCGGACCCGTCCAGCCCTGAGCCACCCTGAATGACCCCACGGCACTCCACATATAAACAAAAAAAATGCTAAACTGCACTCGTTGAGGCCGCAACCTCAGCTGGCGAGGTTCCTGGGCCTCACCCTCAGCGCCGCCAGTCACCTGGTCAAGGATCGGGGAGGACCATGCCAAGGGCACTGTCCTCAGACTGCACGCCACCAGGCTTGCCAGGCAGCCCGGTCACCCTGAAGTGTCCAAGGGACGCTGCCGGGGTTCACCTCCGCGCAGGTGACACTCAGTCAAGGACTGACCTTACCTCAATGACGTGAGTCGACGTGCCAAGGGCACCCAGACTCACCTCCGCGCCGAAGGCATAGCGACATGACGCAAACGTTTACACCGACAAGAACGCCCCCCGCTCTCCCCGGTGCCTCACTCCTCGGCCTGAAGGCCACCACCCTGCTGGACTTGGGTGACGCGGTGCACGACGGCTTTGATCCCGTCACGCTGGAACGCCTGGCCAACCACCTGGGGCTCTCGCTGGGCGACACACTCGACCTGATCGGGCTGAGCCCCAGCACCTACCACAGCCACCGGCGTCAGAACCGGCCCATCAAACCGGAAGTCAGTGCCAGTCTCTACCACCTGGCACGCGTCACCGAAGCCGCAGAGCACTACTTCGGCAACACGAAGGCGGCCCACACCTGGCTTCAGACACCCCGGGTGACCTTCGGTTCCCGCACGCCCCTTCAGTTCGCCCTCCTCCCTGGAGGTGCCGAGTACGTGACCACCGTGCTGAGCAGGCTCGAGCACGGAGTCCACACGTGAAGCTGACTCTCCACCGCATCAGCAAACTCCAGTACGCCGCCCTCCCTACCCTCCCCGAACACGGCATCGGTGCCGCACGCTACGGCAGCCGCTGGAACACCCCTGACCCAGGCCAACGGCACGACCGACGCATCATCTTCGCCAGCGACACCCTCACCCAGGCCATGCTGGAAGTCATCGTGCACGTTGACCGCGAAGTCCTCCACACCGTCCCCCATGGCCACGTCACCCTCCAGGTGGATCCCGGAGCCATCGCCGACCTGGACCTCACCCAGCTGCCCAGCACCTGGAACGCCCACCCCGAGACCCCCGCAACCCAGGTCATCGGCGACGAATGGTACGACTTGCAGGCCTCGCCCGTCCTCCGGATCCCCTCGGCCATCCTCCCCCTGTATGCCTATGGCCCTGGCCACGCCAACTACCTCATCAATGCCCGCCATCCTGATCTCGAACGGGCTGTCCAGCTGCTGAGCTGCCATCCCCTCCCCATGGATCCGCGGCTTTAGATCAAAACGACCCAAGACGCGGGGCCCTGAGGGCCCCGCGTCTTGTTCCCTCCCCACCGTGAACTGCACCTCCAGAGCCAGGAAGCTCTGCGGGGCAGCCTTCCCGGCCCTCTTCCCACCCGTCCACTTTGTGGCGTTCCACCTCACGCCACCCGTCCAGCTTGTGGGGTTCCGTCCATCTCCACCCGTCCACTTTGTGGTGACTTTACAGCTGAGCCACCCGTCCAGTTCGTGGGAAAGGCCTGCAGAAGCTTGCCAGTCACACCCGTACACCCGTCCAGTTCGTGGAGCTCCGCCCGTCCACTTTGTGGAGCTTTCCCCCTGTTGGGCCGTCCAGTTCGTGGAACTTCGCCCCTCTTCACCCGTCCACTTCGTAGCGTTTCACCCGTCCACTTTGTGGGGTTTAAAAGAAAAATGCCGTGCAGTAAAGCACCCCTCCTCCTGTCCTGAAGAAGATTCTTCTTTATTATTTATCTCTTTTCTTTAAGATCTTGATCAACCATCGTGTTATGGTTGAGCAAATGACGTCGTCCAGCGCCCCGGTTCTGCGATCCAAGTTCGACGACCTGAATCTGGCGGAAGCGTCCCTGATCAGTTGCCTCACCCGCCTGAAGCCTGGTGAAACGAGTTGGGAACACTCCTTCGAGATCGCAGGGCGTCAGATGCACGTGGAGTGTCTGGGCAACTCCTACGGGTTTCCCCACGGTCCGGACAACGACATGATGCTGGTGCTCAGCAACCTCTACCTCGAGCAGGGCCAACCCAAGGACAACGCGGTGCATTGCAGCGCCTATGAGCTGCTGCGCATGCTCGGGCGCACCGACAGCAGCCAGAACTACCGGATCATGCATGACAGCCTCACCCGGCTGTCCGGCACCCTCTACAAGATTGCTGGCTGGCTCGACCACCCGGGCGGCACAGCCAGACGCGTGACGTTCCGCTCCCTGGAGCGCATCGAAGAGATTCAGGGCCAAGCCCGTCACCTGAATCTCAAGAGCTTCGGCGCCGGGACCAAACTCAAGATCACCCTGGACAAGGTGGTCGCCGCCAGCCTCTCTTCTCCCAGGGTCCGGCCGTTCGACTTGGACTTCATGCTGAAACTGTCCGGCAGCCAGAGCCGGACCCTCTTCCGTCTACTCGACACCTTGTGGTACAGCGACCCACATACCGCCGCGCAAGGATTCCTCGAGTACGACCTGATCGAGTTGGGGCAACTGCTCCGGCTGATCAACCTGCGTCCAGACAGCATTCGGCGGACCATCGTGCCGATCCACGAGGAGCTGATCGCCAGCGAATTCCTCCAGAGCGCCACCTTCTCCGGTCGCGGGTCCAAGCAGCGCGTGAAGTACGTGTTCAACCCCCAGCGCCCGGATTACCCGCTCACCGTCGAACAACTCGAGCTCGTCGGACGTATCAAGGCCCTGGGCATCACCGACACCCAGGCACGCGCGTACGTGCGCAAGCACGGCCCGGGCCGGGTTCGTGAGCGGGTCGCGATGGCCGAAGGCATCCTGGCCAGCACCACCCGCTTCAGAAAGAGCCGCGGGGCGTACGCCTGGGACATCCTGGTGGATGAAAGCGGGAAGTACGCCTACGCTCCGCCCAAGCCCTCCCGTGAGACGCAGGTGCCCGGTTCGAGAACACCAAAAACCGCTGAATCGGAGAAAGAAGCCGAGCAGGAATTCGAAGCACTGCGCCGCTCGCAACTCCAGCTTCCTCCAGACGAGCAGTGGGCCGTTCACCGCAGTGCCCTGCGACTCCTGCTGCAACGCCCCCTCGGAGCAGACCTCTGGAAAGTCCTCGAAGCCAGCTGCTGCTCCGGCGACCTGGAAGCCAGTGTGCTGCTCAGTGAAGCCAACGCGGCCGTCGCCACGCTGACCCTGCAGGCCTTCATGGACAACCTCAAGGACACCCTGATGGCACACAGCAGCGCAGGCGCCAGCGCCTGACCCAGCAGAGCAGGGGGCCAGTCTCCCGTACAGCCCGGATCGCTCCCTGTGGCCCTCCCGAGTCCGGTGGTTGACAAGCTGCCCCCCATAGTCGAAGATGCCGACATGCCCCCCGGCCCACAGATCAACATGAATGCCATGAAGGTCATGGCCGTCCTGTACAGCGACACGACTGGGCAGCAGTACGGTCTGAGCTTGAGCCGGGCCACTGGGATCGGGAACGGCACGCTGTACCCCATCCTGGACAAGCTGGAGGACCTGAAGCTCATTCAGGCCTGCTGGGAGGAGATCAATCCGCGGGTGGCTGGTCGGCGCCCGAGGCGCTTTTACACCCTCACGGGTGAAGGGATCAGGACCTTCGAAGCTGCACGCGCCGCGCTGTTTCCTCCAGGGCTCGCTGGTGTAGCGCGTGCCTGACCTCAACTGGCCGGAACTCCTTCTCAGCGTGGTTCTCGCGGCAGCCCTGGGGGAGATCACCGACTGGCTTCCCCGCCTCTCGGACACCATGGTGAAGCGCGCCGCCCGCTCCCTCTCCACACGCGCTCCAGAACGTGAACACGAGTGGCTGGCGATCCTGGATCAACTCCCAGGGAAATGGAGCAAGTTCGGGTACGCCCTGAGCTGCCTGCGCATTGCACGTGCGCCACTCCTGAACAGCCTCCTGGACCGACTCCAGCCGATCTTCATCTGGCTGGCCCGCATCAGCCTCCTGGTCGGGGTGCCCGAAGGCACTCGCCGTGCCTGGTCCGAAGGCGATACGGGGGCACTGGTCGCCGTGGCCGTCCTGGTCCTTCTCCTCGGCCCCGCCTTGGGGCGCCGGTCTTTTGATCCGCCCTGGTTTCCAGCTGGGCGACTGCCCGACTGGGTGTGGCGGGCAGAGCTGGTCATTTGCGGCCTGGTTATCGTCGACAGTCTCTGGTTTGGTCACGCGTGGTTTGCTGCGGCCTTCTGCGCCGGCATGACCCTGCTGTACGGACGCGATTTCCGGCGTGCCGGTCTGTGGCGGACCCGCAGACGGCCCGTGAACTGACCGCTGCGCGGTTGACCAGTTCACCCATATGCTTGCGCACGTTCGGCCCATCGGTTTCCTCGCCGCAGGGTACCCCACGACGCGCAGAAGTTCGCGTCTGGCGACTGCTCCAGGTGGGACGCCCGACCGGTCAGCGGAACGCGGATGAATTCCGGAGGGGGTTGCCCAACGAGGGACTACAGCACCTTGGTGTTGGGCCGCAGCCCCCTTGTTCAACGGGGTTCAGTCAGGGAAGCGTTCAGGAGCACGGTTCTTGTACCGCTCAATAAACTCGACGATGTTCGCCTCATCCAACGTGTCCAGGGTGTACAGCCGGCGCCAGGCGGTCAGGGCCAGCGGGACTTCGAGTTGCGAGTTGGGTGCCACGACGGTCTTGTTCGGGAAGCGCCGCTGAATGGCCTCCAGTTGCCCGACGTCCTGCTTCAGGAGCGACGGATTGTACTGAATGACCACGCCACCGTGCTCCAGGTTGTGCACCAGCGCCTCCGGCGCGATTTCATACACGAAGGTCCCCCAGGGCTGGGGCTGAGCGTAATGCCAGCCACTCGTGGCAGGGAAGGAATTGTACGCGGGGTGCTGGGCACCGACGGCGATGTGTTCCTGGCCCTGATTGGGAAACGTCTGGCCCATCCCTCCAGCTTCGCCGCCGGAACGCGACCACCAGGTCCCCCCGATCAGCCCCAGCACGAGGGCCCCCACCAGGACCCCAACCCAGGGAGTACGGCGTGGTGGCGCCGAAGTGAAGGTCTCGTTGGACGTTCTGCGAGTGTTCATGACGTGCCCACGCTAGGGAGCAACTGTTCAATTCTGGTAAAGCTGGGCGCAGCCTGGACGACGTCCTGCGCAGCGCAGCACCACCCGGTGCTTACCGAACCTGAACAGAGCTCTGACAGGCTGTCCCCGTGAAGCGAATCCTCATCCTGCTGCGTATGCTGGCCAATCCGGCACCCGCTGCTGGAGTTATCCGGCCTCCAGGAATGGAGTTATCCTGACCTTGCCCCTGTTTCCGGTGCCAGTCTGATTGCAAATCGAGCAGCAAACTTGGAGGCACATGAAAGGCAAACGGTACACCGAACAACAGATCCTGGACATCCTCGGGCAGCTTGAGGCAGGCACGCCGCTGAGCGATCTGACGCGACTCCATGGAGTCGCGATGACGACCATCTACCGCTGGAAAGCCAAATACGGTGGGATGACCAAAGACGAGACCCGCAAGTTTCGCCAGTTGGAAGCAGAAAACCAGCGCCTGAAGAAGTTGGTAGCGGATCTGTCGCTCGACAACGCCATGCTGAAGGAGGTGGTGGGGCGAAAGTGGTGACGCCTGGGACGTCGTCCCAGGCGCAGACGCCCCTCAAAAAGCAGATGGTGACCCTGCTGCGGGATTCTTTTGCGGTCAGCGAACGTCGGGCCTGCCGGGTGCTGGGCTTTTCCCGGACCACGCAAAGACGGAACAGCCCCAAAAGGGAAAAAGACCAACGCCTGGTCGAGCGTCTCCGCACACTGGCCCGAGAGCGACCTCGGTTCGGGTACCGGCGGATTCACCTGATGCTGGGTCGAGAGGGCGAGACCGTCAACCACAAGCGCGTCTACCGGATCTACCGGGCTGAAGGGCTGGCCGTTCGAAAGAAGGAGCGCCGCAAGCTCAGTGTAGGAGAGCGACAGCAGAAACCTGCGGTTTCTGCGCCCAATCAGCGGTGGAGCCTCGACTTCATGTCGGACCAGCTGGCCTCCGGGCAGCGGTTTCGGGTCCTGAACGTCGTGGATGACTTCACCCGGGAGTGCCTGGTGATGCACGTCGGGACCTCCATCACCGGGCATGACGTCGTCCGCGCTCTGGAAGCGGTGGTCCGCTTCCGGGGGGCACCGCAGTCGATCACCACCGACAATGGCCCAGAGTTCGCGGGCAAGGGCCTGGATCTCTGGACCCATGGGCGTGGCATCACGCACACCTTCATCCGGCCGGGGAAGCCCGTCGAGAACGCTTACATCGAGAGTTTCAACGGCCGTGTCCGGGACGAGTGTCTGAATCTGCACTGGTTCCAAAGCTTGGATCAGGCACGCCTGATCCTCTCTGCCTGGCGCCAGGACTACAACGCCGTCAGGCCGCATACCTCGCTCGGTGGACGGACCCCGAACGAATTCGCCCGCCTCGAACAGGCGGGCTGAGGTACGCTGACTTTTGCAAATCGGCTGGTACCGCAATTGGGGCACCCTCAATCCGGCACCCTCCCAGCCAACGGACGAGCTGTCCCCATTATGAAAGGCTGACCGTCTCCGGGGTCAACTTCCTGCTCTTCTTTCTGAGGCTTTCTCCCCGAAGTTCGATCCGGTAGGCGTGATGCAGGACGCGATCCAAGATCGCGTCCGCCAGCGTGGGATCTCCCAGATTCGCGTGCCAGGCCGGGGTCGGGAACTGACTGGTAATGATCGTCGAAGCCCGTTCATAGCGGTCATCCAGAATCTCCAGCAAAATCCTTCGACCTTCCGCTGTGGGCACATCCAGCCCCCAGTCATCCAGAATCAGGACGTTCACCCTGGCGATGCTCGCCAGGAGCTTCAGATACCGTCCATCCCCTTTCGCCAGGGTCAGTTCCTGCAACAGTCGCCCGGTTTGCGCATACAACGCCGTGAAGCCCTGACGGCAAGCCTGGTGCGCCAGGGCACACCCGATGAACGTCTTCCCGACGCCCGTGGGGCCGGTGATGATGACCCCCCTTTTTTCGGCGAGCCACTGACCCTGGGCCAGTGAACGCAGCAACCGGGCATCCAGCCCCCTCGGGTGTTTCACATCCACCTCTTCCAGGCTCGCATTGACCTTCAAACGCGCCGCCGTCAGGCGGCGCTGCAAGCCCCGGGTATCCCGGCAGGCCCGCTCACGGTCGACCAGCAAGGTGAGTCGTTCCTCGAAGCTCAGCTCGCGGAGACCAGGTTGTTCCTGTTGTTCTTGCAAAGCGAGCGCCATGCCATCGAGCTTCAGGGCGCGCAACTGTTGAATCACCGGATGGGGCAACATGTCAACCTCAATTCAGGGTGCGCTCGGCACCCGGTTCGTCGATCTCTGCGAAGTACCCAGGACCACGCAGATTGCTGTGGTCGGCTACAGGGAGTGCGGTGGGGGCATCGGGGAGTGGCGCTTCGTCCAGACGGTGCTTCAGGATGGATTTCACGCTCTGCAAGCTGTGCGCTTGCAGAGCCAACGCCCGCCGACAGGCCGCTTCCAGCCGCTCCCCGTACTCGCGGTGCAGGCGAAGCAGACCCGTCACGACGCGCTTTCTCTGTTCAGGATGTTGATCTCCGTCGAAGATGGCGCGCACCAGGGTCGTCGTGGCCTCCCCAATCTGCTGAGCCTGACCCAGGAGTTGGTCCGGACCCACCTCGCGGTAGTACCGGTGGTGGGCGGGCATGTGGTCCGGCACCGTGGTCTGTTGCCGGGCCGACGTCAGCGCGTCGGGGACCCGGTGATGAACCGCGATCCGTACGCCTGAACGGTAGATCTCGATCAACCGCGCGGTGAGTCGCAGATCCACCCGGGTCTTGACGTGGTGATGGGGCACGCTGTACGCGTGCCCCTGGACGACGACGTGGTAGTCCAGACCGACCGTGGCGTGCTTCCACTCGGCCACCTCGAAGGGCTGGGCGGGCAAGGGGCGCAGCAGGGGTTGATCCAGGGTTTCGAACTCACTGCGGCGACTGCCTGGCCTCTTCTGAAAGGGTTGCCCATTGAGGGTGTTCAGCAGTTCCCAGACCGCTTCGTTCGCCTCGGACAGGCTGAAGAACACCCGGTCGCGCAGCGGGGCGAGAATGCGGCGTTCCACGATCTGCACGTGCACTTCCACCAGGGCCTTGTCTTTGGGTTTGCGGACCCGGGCAGGGATGACGGCGACGTCGTAGTGCTGTGCGAATTGCTGATAGGTGCGGTTCAGCTCGGGTTCGTAGCGGCTGGCGTGGGTCACGCCAGCCTTGAGGTTGTCCGGGACGATGATCTCGGGCACTCCACCGAAGAAGTCCAGCGCCCGGACATGCGACGCGATCCAATCGTGAATGCCCTGGGTTCGGGTCACTTCGGCGTAGGTGTAGTCGCTGGCACCCAGGGTGGCCACGAACACCTGGCCAGCCTGGACGACCCCATTCCTCGGGTCGGTCAAGGGCAACGTCAGTCCGGCGTAGTCGACGAAGAGCTTCTCACCTGCCCGGTGGGTCTGGCGCATGGTCAGGCCCGTTGTGGCCTTCCACTTCCGGTAATTCTCGTTGAAGGTTGCGTATTGCCAGCCGTCCGGATGGTGCCGACGGTACTCTTCCCACAGCAGTTGACGAGTGACGCCTTTGCGCCGCAGTTCCCGGTCAATGGCGGCCCAGTCGGGCTGGTGGGTGACACTGACGGCAGCCTGCTCACGGGTACGAAAGAGCAGCACTTCGAGCTGGACATCGTCCAGCTCTGGGGGGAGAGGCCAGCTCAGCCCCGCTTGCTGAGCGCGTGCGACGTAATCCTGCACGGTGCTGCGGGCGAGTTGGACGCTTTGTCCAATGAGGCGGTCACTGAGCTTCAGTTCCAGTTTCAACCGCAAGACTTCCCTGATTTTTCGCATGGACGCTCGCTTTCTGGTCATCCTGCAAGGATGACCAGGGGAGTCTCGTCCGCGACCGGAGGGTGCCGGAATCAACCAGCGCAGGGTGCCGGATTAGACCAGCGGAAGGTGCCGGATAACTCCAGCGACCCCCGCCGGATTACGCCAGCGTACGCAGTGATGTCCTCTTCCAGCTTCACGGTCAGGAAA
The DNA here is from genome assembly GCF_002953415.1 of Deinococcus sp. NW-56. Lineage (NCBI taxonomy): Bacteria > Thermotogati > Deinococcota > Deinococci > Deinococcales > Deinococcaceae > Deinococcus > Deinococcus sp. NW-56. Next base: position 92,075 of record NZ_CP026518.1, read on the forward strand.
GCGGTCAGGAACCAGGCCAGTTGCGGCCGGGTGACGCGGCCCCGGGACTCGTCGGTGCGCCACAGGCTGCCGTCCTCGTCGAACGGGGCCCAGTAGTGGTCGAACAGGGTCTGGACGTTCTCACCCCGGCGGGAGGCGTCGCTGAAGATGTGGTTCCGCACCAGGTCGGCCGGCTGCAGCGGTTCGCCCCGTGCGTTCAGGGTCTCGAAGATCACCTGCGGGTCGTCGTCCTCTTCCAGTTCGATGGTGACGACCTGCAGGGAGCGGCGCAGGGCCGTGAAGAGCGCCTCGGCGCGCCGTGCCGGATCAGGGTCCTCGGTCAGCCAGGTGCGCAGTTCGCCGAGGAAGTACGTGTAGGCGGCTGTGGTGTTCGGTACGAACTTGAAGTCTTTCTGACTGGCCTGCACCTCCTGCTCGATCGTGTCCCCCGGAGTGCGGTCGAGCACCCGCTGGAACCCGGACTGGTCGAACCGGGTGGGCCAGACCTTGTAGCGTTCCAGGTCATGGCTGAGAGAGCCGTCGTTCAGCGTGACGCGCTCGAGTTCCCGCTCCAGGGCCTGGACACCCAGTTCCTTGGCCACGTCCCGAAAGGCGGCCAGGAACAGCTGGAAGGTCGTCAGGCGCTGCTGGCCGTCGATGACGTCGAAGGCCTGCAACTCGCGTCCGAAGGTGCGGATGTTCGACAACACCACGGCCCCCAGGAAGTGGGGCTTGACGCGGCCGCGTTGGTCGAGTTCAGCCTCCGCACGGCGGCGAATGTCGCTCCAGAGCGGTTCCCACTGCTTCTCCTCCGTCCAGACGTACCGCCGTTGATAGAGCGGGATGACGTACCGCTGAGGACGCTCGAACAGCTCCAGGACACCACGCTTGTCAGGCCGCATGACCCGAGGATACGGAGCATTTCATACCGGACCGGCACACTTTGTGGACGCTGTTCCCTGCCTCAGGGCTCTGGAAGGCCCCTGGAGGATCTCTCAGGGCCGCCTATCTCGGCCAATAGGGCGGCCATGCCGATGCTCCGACGCTGTCGGCTCAGGACGGGACCGTCCAGCGCCCCCGAGCCTGCACGAGTGGGTCACGTCGCCACCGGGTGGCCGTCCTGCTCGGCCAGGGTACGCAACCAGCGGAGGGTCCGGGCGTGCAACTCGCCAGTTCGGGCGTAATGCTCGGCCACGAAGACGGAGCGCGCGAGGACGCCTTCGGGATCACGGACGTACCAGCGCAGCAGATCGTGTTGCTGGGTCAGCTCCAGAGTCCAGCGGAGCGTGACCTGCAACAGCTCCGCCCGCTGCGTGATGTTCTGCCTGCGTTCTTCAGCGGTGGAGTCCAAGCCGACCAGAGCGGCCATCGCAGATGTGAGGGGCGCATGGCGCAGGTGAGTCTTCAGGTAGCGTCGCCATGGACCGAAATGCGCCAGCGGGTGGCAGAACCCGACCTGTAGCGCCGCGAGCTGGTGGGCTCTGGTCTCGACGTCTTCTGGGCTGACGGCTGGCTGCCGCTTATCCCGGGCGGCCTCTGCGAGGTCTATGGCCGCCTTCAGCTTCGGGTTGATGCCTGGTGCCCTGGGGTTTTGCAGGAAGCTCACCTGAGCATGAAATTGCCGCGGCAGCCAAGCCCCGAGCTCGGCCAGCAGTTGGTGGCCAGCCTGCGTCTCGCTGGGTCTCGCCTTCGAAGCGGTCTGGGCACGCAGAACCCGCTGCCAGTCGGCACGGCTCGTCTGTCCAGCTTGCTGCAGTGCCTCGAAGAGGCTGCGGTCCTCTTCCGGGAGCGGCCGTGAAAGGACGAACCGCAGGATGTCGAGGTCTCCCTCGGTCAGCGGGCGCATTCCTCCTTCAGGCAGGTGCGTGCGCGCCTTTCCGAGATCTTTACGGCGCTCGAGGGCCGCTCGCCCCAGCCGCGCCGCCCGGTTGCGCTCACTGATCGTGATGGTAGTGCCGGCTCGCGCAGGTTCGGCCGCCAGGCTCCCGGGGGCCTGAGCCGCCAGGTCGGCTGAGCGAGAACTGGGCGTCAGGGCGGTGAGAACCTCGAACAGCCGGAGCGGCAACGCGGAGAGGGGTGCGAGGTTCCAGGCCCGCAAGGCCTGCCGCTGCGCATGGGTCAATGGGGCGCGGGCCAGCAGCTGGGCGTCACGTGTCCACTCCAATCCCAGGGCCCGCAGGTAGAGGACGTGGGAAGGGTGGCCACGCAGCAGGGAGCGGTGCCCCTCGCGATGCGCGGCCTCGCGGGCCACCTGCTCCAGCAGACGTGCCAGGCGCTGCGCCTCCTGCGGCCGCAGCCCCAGGACCCGCTCGAAAAGGCAGGTGCTGCCTACTGGACCCAGGGAGCCTTGCGGCGTCTCGACGAACAGCGCGAAGCGCCGCTGGCGGTCGACCCGGCAGGCTGCGCAGTTCCGGTGGCCCGCCGCGCCGTGGTCCTCGAAGGTGTAGGCCCGGGGGTCCAGCGGCAGATCGTGGGTGTGGCCTCCATAGGCGGTGAACTTCGGGCGACGTCCCTCCCTTTTCATGGTCCGGGTCAGCTGATCCATCAACTCCATGAACTGCGGCTCGGTGCTCAGGCGGATGCGGGGGGGCAGGGAACGCAAGAGGGACCTCGTTTCAAAGGAAGCAGGTGGCTATGGCGAAGGACCGCCCGCCCCGGGTGTTCATGGCCTCGCTCGGGAAAGGCCCATGCGCTGAAGAGCAGGTCGTTCGGGTGTTGATCGGTCGATATTAGAACGCGTGTGTGACCGGGATGAGCGCAGTTGCGGGCACACCCCGCCCCACCTCCGCCTGGCTGGAGTCCTGAGTCGCTCCTCTCCCTGGGGCGTCGTCCAACGACGTGGCGGTGAGGCCGCTCACTCGCGCTCTTCCAGCACCACCTCGTAGCCCACTTCCCGCACTTCCCCTGCCGCCAGCGTCGTCTCGAAGGTGACGTTCTGTTCGGCGAGGACCGCGTCCCCGGTCAAAGCCAACACGGTGCCGCGGCCCAGATGCTCACCCAGGCGCAGCAGGACCGGTCTCGCCTTGGCATTGCGGAACGTATAGGTCACCCGGTACTCGACCTGGCGGGTGCTGGGAGAGGGTCGCTCCGGCTCCACTGGCGGCACCCGTTCCTGAACGTGGCGGGTGTAGGTCACGTCTGGGTCGGACCCGAGGGAGAAGTTGACGGGATCCCCGCTGGCTGTCTCAGTCCATTTCGCCTGACCCACGAGGTAGCCCCGCTCCCGGACCGTGACCTGAGCGGCCAGCAGGGGCTGGTCCGCCCGAAGCAGGTAGTGCCGGGAGCACGTTCCCTGGGTGGGCGAACGGGTGTCGAAGGAACGGAAGAGTCCAGCGATGGATTGGAAGCTTGGAAGGTCGATGTCCTGAAAGGGGACGACCGCACTCCCGCGGGCAGGGAGTACCGGTGGGTTTCGGAGCTCGAAGGTGTAGAGCCCGGCCACTTCGCGGACGTCCTCGAACTCCGGGGAGAAGTGCGGCGCGGAAGCGAAGACGATTCCGGTCCGGGCGCCGCGGCGCCCGGACCGGGGACCGGACAGACGCACTTGGCCGCCCATCAGGGTGACGCTTTCAGGAATCAGCGCCTGCTCGGTGCCGTTGCTCAATTCGGCCTGACCGGTGAGCCGCGCGACGCCCTCCCCGTCGACCTCCAAGGTGTAGTGGGCCTGCCAGGTCAGCGCCTGGGTCAGGTAGGACAGCACGCCTTCACCCGGTGCGCGAAGCTCGAAATTGACGAGCGCCCCTTCGCCCCTGTTGGCGACAGGGGGAGGCTCAGGGAAGCGCAGTTGCCGCTCTCCCGCATGCAAGTAAGCGCCCTCTGCGTCCTGGACCAGCAGGTCCTCAGCGCGAATCAGGGTGACCTGCTGCCGTCCTTCCGACGTCTCCAGCCATACCGCTCTTCCTTCCAAGGATGCCAGCCAGGAAGGCTGGGGCGCACTGGACATGACGGTGAAGGGCAAATCCAGCAACGTCAGGGAGTGGGGCACCATCTGGCGCCAGGTGTCGTGCGGAAAGGCGACGGCGAGGCGATGCTCGGCACTCTCGACTCTTAGCCGCACCTCGGCGAAGTCATCGTAGATACGGATCCCAACCCCGGGTGTGGGACGAACAGGACGGTCGGACATGCCGGGAGCATGGCATAGGGTCGCCGACTCTCCACGCCAATCTGAGCGCTGACGCGGCCTGGGGACGTCGGCGCCCGTGGCCGCCCCTCGTGATGCCGACCTCCCAGTAGGAGGTCTACCGGTTGGTCGACGTCCTGAGTCGTCACGGCTGGGTGGAAGGGGAACGTGGCTTTCGTTGGCCCCGGTGGGTGCAGACCGGGGAGACACGGAGGCTGCGGGACGACCATGAAGCCCTGGCCCGGGCCACGCCCCTGCAACTCGCTCGGCTCCTCATCGTCCTTGCCCGGTAGGAGCGGTTCCACGACGGGGCCATGTCGGAATGCTGGGAGTCGGGGCTGCTCGCCATCCTGCGCCGGACTGCCTTCCTGATGGGGGACGCCCGGTAATGTCACGTCTGTACCGAACGCGTTGTTCCTGACGGCTCAGTGAGGTGGCCTACTTATGAGCGCAGGCAGCAACGATAGCGGACGAGGATAAATATATAAGTCCTCTCCCCTCTATGCATTCCCCTTTCCCCCCCGTGTCCACCCCCCTACCCCGCCCTCGCAGAGGCAAGAGCAGATCTGCCCCACTTCCTTCTCCCTCCCTCCGCGAATGTAGAGGATTGATTCCGGGTTGAGCTCCGGTTCCAGGTGGACCGCAGGGTGGGGAGGGAAAGTGGCCGTATGGGCCATCCCGAGAGCTTCTTCGATCCGGACGACAGGAATTTTCCCGCCACGCCGGAGGAGGTCACGGACTCCATGCTCCTGGACGTGCTGGGCACGGCGTTGCCTTACAGCGCCTCCTGGTGCGCGGAAGTGCACGTCAATCCCAAGGAGCCGGAGCCCGGTCCGTCCCGACCCAACGGTGAACCGTCCGCCGGGAAGTTGCCTGTGCTGCACGCGTCCTGGGGATTCGTTGTGCGTGGAGTCGAACGGCCTGTTTTCCGGTTGAGCGTCCCCCGTCTGCGCACAGCTGTTGTGGAGACCTACCACGTCGAAGCGGTGCTTGGTCGACTCGGCGACGGTACCACGCCCCGCCTGGATCCCCGGCAGGCCGACGCGGCGCTGCAGCGGGCCCTGTTCAAGGGGGTGCTGTTCGACTGATCCAGCGGCGGGCAGGTCTCCACATGACCGGGACCTGCTTTCCTCCCGCCACGCGAGTGCACGGGGGGAGGGTTCCAGCAGAGGGGCCCGCGTTGCCGTCCCCTCCCCATGCGTTCATCTTCGCCTGAGTTTGAACACAAGCGGACAGTCACTGTGTGGCGCCGATACACTGAGCCCATGAGTCCCCTTGACCGGATCACCGTCGACCCGCGTCAGTGCGGTGGGCGCCCCTGCATCCGCGGGATGCGCATCCGGGTCAGCGACCTTCTGGACCTGCTGGGCCAGGGCATCCCCGAGACAGAGATCCTCTCCGACTATCCGGATCTCGAGCGCGAGGACATCCATGCCGCGCTGCTCTATGCCGCGTGCTACGTGGGCCATCCGCGACGGAGCGCCTGACAGGCCCCTACGCCCCATCTGGCTGAAAGGTCAGGCTGATGGGGCTGCGGCTTACAGCAGCGCCGCCCAGGAACCGTCTTGAAGTTTCGAGCTGGTCCTCCGAACTTGGCTGTGCCCACCGCCTGTGCGCGTCAGACAGGGCTCGCGATGAACAAGCCGGTGCCGCTCTCCGGGGCCAGGAATGCCTGCGGCTCCTCTCCCTTTAAGTTGCGCAGGGTCCCGATCTCCCCCCCTGTGTCTATCTTTCCCCGCGTCTGCAGGAGCAGAGGCAAAAGGATCCCCCTGAGATGCAGAGCTTGGACCGATGACGCCTGCATCTGGAACAGCTGCTTGGTGCCGACGTGAAGAAGGGCGGTTCGCGGGCGTCCTGACCGTGCGGACCGCTTGGTGCCTGGAGTGGTGAACCAAGTGAAGCGGGAGCAAGTGAAGCGGGAGTGGGGAAGAATGGAGCATGCCTCTGGCTTCCGGCAGTGGTGCCCCCCTCCAGAGCGCTGAGGAAAAGCGGTGCTCGGTGCAGACCGAGCAGGACCCTGAAACGCGCAAAGATTGCCAGTGAGAAGACCGGTCCAAGACGACGTAGTCCCTGGGTATTTCGTCTTCGTCCCAAGGCAGCCATCCCTAGGAACGCCCCCAGCGGGATGTATGAGCAGAATGAGGCCGAACCCGTCGGCGCGGGGAGTCGGGTGGTGGGCCCGACAGCTATATCTGCTGGTATGCAAGATTTGCAGACCATCGATCGCGTCCGTCGCCTGCGGGAAGCTGTGTTCAATTCCATGCGCTGGAATTCCGGAGATCGTGCCAAGGAGGCGAATGCGATCCTGGACAACCTGCTCACCATCCACGCTGAGGATGGGCACCTGGACGGCGTGGTGGTCAACTCAAGCGTGTCGAATGACATTGGCGAGGCCTGCGCCCTCGCTGCGCGCTATATCGAGGAAGCGATCTCGGTCTTCGTGGACGACGAGGCGTTCAGTGCGGCAGAGAACGAGGCGTTGCTCAACCGCGTCCGGTCCCTGCTGACGCCCGTCGACGACTGGCTGGATCAGGTCGAGCCGGACTACCTCAGGCCCTGCGGGTCGCCGAGCCGCAGAGGCGTGCACGCGCTCACCCACACTCCAGCGCCGTCCTACGGGGACGGCGCTGCTTGATTTCCCGAGGGCCGGTCAGCGGCAAGCGGGTTGGTCCCATGCTCTTGCCCTGTGGGGGAACGGGTCGGTGGATTGAGAGGAATCCCTACCACTTGGACGGAGTCACCGAACTTGTATTAGGATGCATACTCTGACCATGGAAGGTAGACCCCAGACTGCACCCTTCTCCGTCCCCCTCCCTGTGTCTACCCTCCGAGCATGACCGGCCTCGAGATCGTCCTCGCTCCGGTCTCGCTGGTCGCCCGGGCGGAACGGATTGCCCGACTGGAACCAGAGGACCTGCGCAAGCGGGCCATCGTCGCCTGCCGTGACGCGGACATTCAAGCGCTCTGGGAGATTACCGAGGCGTACCTGGTGACCCGGGGACGCAAGGGGGCGAAGGTCAGCCCCAGAACCCTCGAGACCTATCAAGACAGCGTAGGGCAGTTCGTGAGCTGGGCCGGTCCGGCAGGGGTCCAGGTGCTGAGGCCCAGGGCCAGCGAGGGCTTCGCGTACGTGCGGCATCTGGAAAGCGCGGGCCTGCGCCCCAGCACTGTGCAGGTGCGGCTCAGTGGCGCACGGGCGCTCTACGCTGCTTTGAGATGGACCGATGCGACAGAGGCCAACCCCTTCGCGGACGTCCGCGCGGCACGCGATCCCCGGGCCGCCCACGAAAAGCGCGGCCCTTACAGCTCACGTGAGGTTGACGCGCTGCTCGCCAAAGCGGACCCCCAGGAACGGGTCATGCTCCTGCTCGCGGCCGACTGCGGGCTCCGGAATTCCGAGCTGACCACCATTCAGGTCGGCGATCTGCGGCTGGACGACGAACATCCCCACGTCATGGTCCGCGGCAAGGGCCGCGCCGGGTACCGCGAAGCCGCCCCCCTCAGCCTGCGCACCGAGCAGGCCATCCGCGCCTGGCTGCCGCACGTGCCCGCGGGCCAGCCCTACCTGCTCACCTGGCGCAACCGCATCACGGTCCGGCGCCACGTCGTCAAATTGTGCGAGTTGGCCGGCGTCCGCTATGCAGGACGTGAGGTCCACGGCCTGCGCCACACCGCTGGGACGCGCACCTACCTCGAGACCGGCGATATTCTCGAGGCCAAGGATTTGCTCCGGCACCGCGACATCACCTCCACCCAGGTCTACGTCCAGTACGCCAGGAGGGGCAAAAAAGCCGCCAACAGGGACTGGTAGGGGACGCGGACCCGACCGGCCGCTCGGCACCTTGCGGCGACAGCTCTCTACGCGAACAGAGCCGAAGCGGGCTTGGAACCTGTTCCTGCCACAGGGGAGGCGCACCTGGGCAGCCCCCCGCATGCACCTGGGAGACGAGTTCGCGGCGAAGATCAGTCGTGGACCAGGCAGCTGACCCATCCGGACGTGTCGTCGGAGGTGACGCCGAACCACGCGGGGGGCTGTGTCTTGCGGGCCAACCCGATGAATCCCGGCCACCCGTACATCGCCCCGTTCATGGGAAGTTGCCGGGGGAAGTCAACGTAGGTGTACTCCTTTTTGCACAGGGGCCAGGTGCCGGGGTCCTCGTCGGTCGCATCGAACACGGCGACCGTCAGTCCAGTCGGCGTGAACTCCACGACGCCGTAGCGGTTGCCTCCTAGCTGTACTTCGGGAATATTCAGGGAGGGGACACAGGGGCCAGCATCTCGGATGCTGGCCCCTGTGCTATGGCTCGTTCTCTGCCTCGCTGGACCCGACATTTCCCTACCTGGTTTGCGCCCTTTCTGGTGCATTTTCGCCACCGAGCCCAGCGGACCTGGGCGCCTCTGTACGTCCGTGGATTGTGCAGCACGGTCCACCGAAAAAGCATGCAGCCCTTGGCTGCCGTCGTGGCGCCCGGGAAAGAGGACCATCTCCAGCAGTTCATCACCGACAGCCCCTGGCTGACCGAACCCCTGGAAACCCTGCTCGCTCAGCGGGCTCAGCAGATGCTGGGTGGCAAAGACGCCGTGCTGATCATCGACGACACCTGCTTGACAAAGTTCGGCACCAAGTCTGTCGGCGTCGCCCGTCAGTATTCCGGGCAGGTCGGGAAGATCACCCCCTGTCAATGCCTCGTCTCCCTGACGTTGGCCCAGCACGACTTGCCGGTTCCGCTCGCCCTACGGCTCTTCTTGCCACAGGAGTGGACCAACGATCCCGCTCGGCTCAGGGCGGCTGGTGTTCCGTTGGAACACCAGCCGCCACAGACCAAGTGCGAACTGGCGCTGAAAGAGTTGGACCGGGTGCGTCCACACGTCACCTTCGGCATGGTTCTGGCGGATGCGGGGTACGGCGTGAACGCCCGGTTCCGGCAGGCACTCACCGAGCGAGGACTGCTGTGGTCGGTCGGCATCACCCGCACGCAGACGGTCTATCCCAGGGACGTTCGCTTGATCCCCATCCCTCGGATCTTCCGGGGCAGGAAACCGACGCACCCAACCCCATCCGAGGACCGACTGTCGGTAGAAGAAGTGCTGGCGGGTGCTGCATGGCAGCACCTGGTATGGCGACATGGAACCAAAGGCCCGCTCTCCGGACGCTTCGCGGCTGAATACGTTCGCCTGGCAGACGGGGAGGAGTACGCTCGCAGTCAACATCTGCCGGGTCAAGCCGCCTGGATCATCGGAGAACAGCGACGAGGTGAGGAGCGCAAATACTACGTCTGCAATCTGCCCCCTGACACGCCGTTGTCGCGGTTGGTGGAAGTCACCAAGCGCCGCTGGGCGTGTGAGCTGAGCCACCGGGAGCTGAAGGACGAAGTCGGGCTGGACCACTTCGAGGGCCGGTCCTGGCAAGGTCTGCATCACCACGCCGTGCTGTGTATGGTGGCCCTGACCTTCCTGCAATGGCTTCGCCTCACCCAGCCCGACGACCTCAGAGGCGACACCATTCCGGCCATTCGAGCGGAGGTGGCAGGGGACTTGCCCCTGCCACCTCCTTGCCGCCGATGTCACACCTGCACCGCCTTATTCAGCGGCCCCTGAATATCCCCGAAGTACAGCTAGGGAGGGTCCCCCGCTCCGCTACAATCCACAGCCGATGCCCCGCCGCCCCGGCTCCTCCCGCTCCCGGCCCCAGGTCGCCCGCCCGTGACCCGGGCTGCGCCCTCCCTGCCGCCTGTCCTCGCCCGCTGGCTGGACCTCGCGGACGACGCTCTGTTCGTCGTGGACGGGGAAGGCCGCATCCTGTACGCCAACGCGCTGACCGCGCAGCTCGCCGGGCACGACTCCGCCGCACTGGTGGGTCAGGTGCTGGAACGCGACTTCGCGGGGCAGTTCAGCCCGCGCTGGATCAGCGGGCGCGACCAGGCCCGGCGCACGGGGCAGCCCACCGAGTACGAGGCGCCGAGTCCCCTGCTGGGCGGCTGGGTGCGGGTGCGGGTGGTGCCGGACGGGGACACGCTGGCCGTGCAACTGCGCGACGTGACCGCCTTGCGCCGCGCCGAGGCCCTGCAAGGCCTGAGCGCGACCCTCGCCGAAGCCCGCACCCCCGCCGACGTGCTGGACGCACTGCTGCACGGGATCGTGGCCGCCGCCGGGGCGGTGGGGGGTGAGGTCGTGGACGGGGAGGGCGGCTCTCCCCAGGCCGTGACCGGCGGCCCCGTCCCCGCATCCGACCTCCCCGCCGAGGTCCGGCGCACCGGGCAGCCCGCCTTCCGGGCAGAGGCTCCCGCTCCCCTCGTCGCCCTGCCCCTGTGCGTGGAGGATGAGGTGTGGGGGGTACTCACGCTGGTCTTCGGAACGGGCGAGCACCGCGGCTTCGCCCCCCCCGAGCGGGCCTTTCTGGCGGCCCTGATGCAGCAGGGTGCCCAGGCCCTGGGCCGCGTGCTGGCGGGCGAACGCCTGACCCGGCAGGCCGAAGTGCTGGGCACCCTGGGCCGGGTCGGGCCGTCCATCGCCGCCGAACTCGACCTCGGGCGGCTGATGCAGGCCGTGACCGACGCGGGCGTGGCGCTCAGTGGGGCCGAATATGGGGCGCTGTTCTACGACCCGTCCGGCACCGAAGCCTTCCCCCTGTACACCCTCTCGGGAGCGCCGCGCGAGGCCTTCGCCGCCTTTCCCCCGCCGCGCCCGACCCAGGTCTTCGGGCCGACCCTGACCGGGCAGGCCGTGGTGCGCTCGGGCGACATCACCCAGGACCCGCGCTTCGGGCACAACGCACCCTACCGGGGGATGCCGCCGGGGCACCTCCCGGTGCGCAGCTACCTCGGGGTGCCGGTGGTGTCGCGCTCGGGAGCGGTGCTGGGAGGGCTGTTCTTCGGGCACCCGGAGCCGGAGCGCTTCGACGAGCGGGCCGAGCATCTGCTGGTGGGAATGGCCGCGCAGGCGGCGGTGGCCCTCGACAACGCGCGGCTCTATCAGGAATTGCAGGAGGAACGCGCCCGGCTGGAAAGCCGCGTGGCGGAGCGCACCCGCGAACTCGCCGAGCAGGCGACCGCGCTCGAAGCCTTCGTGCGCTTTACCGAGGCGGTCGGCACCCGCACCGACGTGCAGGAACTCGCGCGGGAGGCCCTGCGGGTGTTCCGCTCCTTTTTTGCCGACTGCAGCGCCGCGTACTACGAGCGCGGGGACGGACTCTGGCGGGCACGTGTCTGGACCGACGACATCGCCCCGGAGGTGGTGGCCTCCATCACGGGCGGCATTCCGCTGGACGCGCCGGCCTTCGCCGAGGCCGAACGCACCCGTGAGCCAGTCTTTGTCGACGGCTGGGACGCGGGCGAGCAGCAGGTCGCCGAGACCGAGGAGTACGGCACGGTGGCCCTCTACCCGCTGGCGGTGGGGCCGGAGGTGCCGGGGATGCTCGCGGTCGGCCTCAAGACCGAGCGGCGGTGGTCCGAGCGCGGGCGCGGGGTCGTGCGCTCAGCCGGACGCAGCCTCGCGCTCTCGCTGGAACGGGCCGACAGCGCCCGGCAGCTTGCCGCGCAGCGCGACGCCCTGGGAGCCCGCACCCGCGCCCTGGAAGCCTTCGCCGACCTCTCGCGCGACCTGACGCTGGAGGCCGACGCGGGGGTGCTGATTCGCCGGGCGCAGGAGATCATGCTCTCGCTGCTGCCCGACGGCTACTCGGTGTACTGGGAGCCGGAAGGGGAGCGCTGGGTGGCCCGCTCGCAGGTGGGCGACCTGCGCAACGAGGCTTTGCAACGCGAACTTGACGCGGGGCTGTCGCTGCGGGAGACCCCGACCATGTGGGTGCCCTACCAGACGGGCGAGCCGCTCTATCAGGACACCTACGACGGGGACCGCGACGGGCTGGGCAGCCGGGTGGATCACATTGCGGCGGTCGCCTCGCTTCCGGTGCGGGTGGGGGACCGGGTGCAGGGGGTGATCGTGGTGGGCCTCTTCGGGGGGCGGCGCTGGACGAACACCGAGCGGGCGCTGCTCGACACGGTGGCCCGCAGTCTCAGCCTGACCCTGGAGGGCGCCGACAAGGCCCGCGCCCTCCAGCGCCGCACCGAGGACCTTGAGCGCAGCAACGCCGAACTCGAACGCTTCGCCTACGTCGCCTCGCACGACCTGCAAGAGCCGCTGCGGACCATCGCCAGCTTCACCGAGCTGATCGTGCGGCGCCACGCGGAGAGCCTCGACCCCCAGGGACGCCGGTACCTCGACTTCGTGGTCCGGGGCGCCGAGCGCATGAAGAGCCTGATCGACGACCTCCTCGTCTTCTCGCGCCTGAACGCCGTACAAGAACCGTTGGTGCCCGTGCCCAGCGCCGAGCCGCTCGCGGAGGCCCTTGCCCGGCTGCACGGCGCCACCGAGGGGAGTGGAGCACGGATCGTGACGGGTGAGCTGCCTACCGTGCTGGGAGCGCCCGGCGAACTGCCCCAGCTGTTCCAGAACCTGATTGGCAACGCGGTCAAGTTCCGCCGCGAGGGGGTACCGCCCGTCGTGGAGGTCGGGGCCGCGCGCGAGGGCGAGTTCTGGCACTTCACCGTGCGCGACAACGGCATCGGTTTCGAACCCGAGTACGCCGAACGTGTCTTCCAGATGTTCCAGCGCCTCCACCTGCGCGAGCGCTACGAGGGCACCGGCATGGGCCTCGCCATCGTGCGCAAGATCGTGCAGCGTCACGGGGGCCGCGTCTGGGCCGAGGGCGAGCTGGGGGTGGGCAGCACCTTTCACTTCACCCTGCGGGCGGCAGAGGCCGGAGGGCAGGAGTAGGCGCGGCTACGGAGCGGGGTCTTACATGGCCGTCCCCACGGGTGTGGGGAACACTGGTCGCCCGCGAACAGCCCTTGCGTCTCGGCCGGACCATCCCCACGCCCGTGGGGAACACTGCTGCGCGTCACGCTGGACGCGTTACAGCCGCGGACCATCCCCACGCCCGTGGGGAACACGGCTTCCGCCGAGAGCAGGAACTCGCCAACGACGGACCATCCCCACGCCCGTGGGGAACACGACGAGGCTCAACTGTGGTTCAACGCTCGGGACGGACCATCCCCACGCCCGTGGGGAACACGTCGTCGTCGGTGCCGTCCGGGTCCAAGCCCTCGGACCATCCCCACGCCCGTGGGGAACACTGGTCAGCGCCCCCCTCTCCCGCCCCCGCACCCGGACCATCCCCACGCCCGTGGGGAACACCCGTGATGGTGGAGCAATTCAGCGTGCAAGACAGGACCATCCCCACGCCCGTGGGGAACACAGATGAGCGGCTGAGGTTGACCGGACCTCAGCCGGACCATCCCCACGCCCGTGGGGAACACGGGCTTCACACCCACCTCCGGGCCGCCGCTGCCGGACCATCCCCACGCCCGTGGGGAACACCATGACGGGCATCCTCGCCAAGGCGGCCCGCACGGACCATCCCCACGCCCGTGGGGAACACGTGCAGACGGGCAGCTACAAAAGGGCCGACGCCGGACCATCCCCACGCCCGTGGGGAACACTCCCCAGCGGTGAAGGATCCGCCGCAGCCCTTCGGACCATCCCCACGCCCGTGGGGAACACGCCACCGACCCGCTGACCATAGAGCCTCGCCTCGGACCATCCCCACGCCCGTGGGGAACACACAGCGTGAGCACCTGGCGGGCCAGGTGGGCGCGGACCATCCCCACGCCCGTGGGGAACACTGGGCCATCTGCTGCTGAATCTGGGCGTTCTGCGGACCATCCCCACGCCCGTGGGGAACACGGGGTCGGTGGGGTCCACTGGGAACCACGTGTGGACCATCCCCACGCCCGTGGGGAACACGCGATGCTCGCCGCCTTCGCGGGGTCCATCCCCGGACCATCCCCACGCCCGTGGGGAACACATGAAGGTAGGCAAGCGGGCGCTGGGGTCCGTCGGACCATCCCCACGCCCGTGGGGAACACGGACCGCTGGCGGTGCGGTAGCGGTTGCTGAGCGGACCATCCCCACGCCCGTGGGGAACACGCCAAGCTGGACCGCCTCGCCCGAAACGTGGCCGGACCATCCCCACGCCCGTGGGGAACACGAGAAGAACTCCCCAGCGCTGGCCCCGCCGTTCGGACCATCCCCACGCCCGTGGGGAACACGTTACAGCGTCTAGATGCTCTGGGTTCACGCACGGACCATCCCCACGCCCGTGGGGAACACACTCCAGAAACGCAGCTCCACTCTACCGCCAAGCCGCTTCAAGGCCCACCCTCGGTCATGGAATCGGCTTACATTTTCATAGACCACGGGATTGGCTCCCCGAGTATTCTAGGGGGCCAGCGAGGTCCTGCGCGGTGTAGAGGTCAGAAACGAGAAAAGCCCCCTTCTGCATAGGAGGGGGCGGGGTCAGGACGATTCAGCGCAGTCCGCCGCTCAACACGGCCGCCAGCCGCTTCGTCCCGGCGCGTTGCAATTCATCGAGTTGCTCGGCAGCCTCGCGCAGCAGGGCCTTCCAGCGGTCGAGGCTGCGGCCCTCGGCGCCCTGCACACGCAGCACGGCCGAGCTGACCGCGAAGTGCGCCTCGGGCAGCAGCGTGAGCGCCTCGCTTGCTCCGCGGTGCCGGGCGCCCAGCAACGCTCCCAGCATCCCGACGCTGTTGGAGCGTTCCATCAGCTCCCGCTGGAAGTTCCGGTCCTTGACCGACGTGATCACGTCCCAGGCCGCGTCGGCCAGTGCCGTGGTGGGCGAGGCGGGGCGGTGAACTTCCACCGCCAGCGTGTCGCCCTGCCGCCAGGTGCGGGTCCACAGGCCGCCGCGCTCCTGGGTCCAGAGGGTCTCGAAGTCGCGGGCATCCTCGACCAGCACCTTGATCTGGCCCAGGCCGGGGCGCAGCGTTACCCGGTGCCCATCGGGCAGCACCCCCCACTCGCTCAGGCCGTCGGCGCCGGGGGCCGTCATCACCGCGTAGGTCGCGGCAATGGTCTGCGCTCCCTCGCTCACGCGGGCGCGTTCCGCTCCGTCGACCAGCAGGGCGATGTCCAGCCCGCCCCCCTCGGTGCGGCGCAGCTCGGCCGCGTGGCGCAGGTGCAGCAGCCCCAGGCCCCAGCGGTCGTGGGCGAGGCGCAATTCTTCGGTCAGCACCGCGTTCAGGCGGTCCTCGCCCACCCCGTCCGCGGAGAGGGCCGGAGCCTCGCTGGTCACGCCCGCCGTGGCGACGAGGTCAGCAAATTGGGTCAGCACGTCCGCCCTCGTCTCGGCGGCAGGCTGCTCGGTCACGTCCTTTTTCTTGGTGGCTCGGGTCATAGATACCTCAGGGAAACTCGGAAAGCGTTCTGTTGTGAACAGATCAAATCCGCCCCTATTATGTCATAAACGGCCTGCTGGGGCCACCAGTGGCGGGCGGCCCCGGTTGCAAGAGGGCCGTCAGGAACTGCCCTGTAAGCTGAGGGCGGAGGGCTTCTTTGGCGTACACGCTGAACGGACGACTGGCGACCGTACTCACCGCGCTGGGTCGGCTGCCGGGCGACGAGGTGCTGGCCCGGCTGCCGGAGCTGCTGGCCGGGGTGGGGCCGGACGCCGCCGAGGTGAACCCGCCCGGTGTGGGCGGAGTCCCGCTGCGCTGCGGGGAGGAGGTGGTGGGCGAGCTGGGGCTGCCGCCGCACGCTCCGCTGGGGTCGTGGCTGCTGTTTGCTGCCGGGGTGGGGGCACTGCTGGAGGTGAGCGCCGGGCGGGCGCGGGCCGAGCGGTTGCACCGCCTCACCGAGCGGCTGGCCGGACAGGGCGAGAACCCCGACCTGATGCGCCACATCCTCGAAGGAACCATGCAGGAGTTCGGCCTGCGCGGCGCCCAGGGCCTGCGCGACCGCTGCGGCATCCTGCACCCCGAGGCCCACTGGCGGGTGGGTGACCCCGGTGCCCTCCCCGACTGGAGCGAGGCCGAGCGCGCGGCGCTGCGCGGAGGCCAGCCGACCATCCGTGAGGACGGCCTGCTGCTGCCCCTCGCCGGGCGGTGGCGGCCCCGGCTGGCGATGTGGTTCACGGCTCCCCCCGGCCGCGCGTGGTCCCCACATGACCTCGGCCTGCTGGGGGCGATGGCGCACGCGGCGGGCCTGGAGTTCGAACGCGTGCAGCTCACCCGCCATATGGCTTCCCTCCTGCGCCTGCAGGAAAACCTGCTGGCCCTGGGAGCCGAGGCCGCCTACCGTCCACTGCTGGAAGAAGCGCTGCGGATCATCCCCGGTGCCGAGACCGGCTCGCTGCTCGTGCGCGAGGGAGACGTCTTCCGGTTCCGGGCCGCCATCGTCCACGACCTGACCGAGCTGCGGGACGTGACCTTCACCCTGGAGGACGTGCGCGACCGCTGGTACGGCCTGGGTCAGGACGCCTGGGCGGCCGGGGTTCCGCGCGTGCTGGTGCAGCCGGGACAGGGCGTCTATGGAACGGGCTACACCCGCGGCGGCGTGTGGGTGGACGACCTGCTCCCCTCGGTGTACGGGATCGCGGCCAACGTGGGAGTGCCGGTGCTGTACCGGGGCGAGGTCTACGCCTTTCTCAACATCGACGCGCTGCACGACCCCCACGCCTTTGGCGGGGACTCAGTCGAGGTGGCCCGCACCTTCGCCCTGCACGCCGCTGCCCTGCTGCGCGAAACGGCCCAGCGTGCCCAGATCGAGGAGGTGGCCCGCACCGACGTCCTCACCGGGCTGCCCAACCGCCGCGCTTTTTCCGAGTCGCTTGAGCGGCAGGTCGCCACCGCCCGGCGGCAGGAGACGGCCCTGTCGCTGCTCGTGCTGGACGTGTCGAATTTCAAGACCATCAACGACGGCCTCGGCCACGCCGCCGGGGACGAGGCGCTCGTGCAGATCGGGGCGGCCGTCGCGGGAGCGCTGCGGGCCGGGGACGAGGTGTTCCGCTGGGGCGGCGACGAGTTCGCCGTGCTGCTGCCCCGCACCGCCGCCCCCGAGGCGGAGGTGGTCGCCGGGCGCATCCACGCGGCGCTGCACACCCGGCGGGTGGGGGGCCTGCCCCTGCATGTGACCGTCGGTGTGGCCGGCACCCTCCCTGGAGAGCCGCCCGACGGCGACGCCCTGCTGCGCCGCGCCGACGCCGCGATGTACCGCGCCAAGCGCGAGGAAAAGCGGGCGGTTCCCTCCTCCTGATCCGGTTCCCCCAGCGGCGCGGTCCGGCGAGTCCGGTCAGTGTTCCGGATGTTCAGCGGAGCCTGCCTCCGAATCCGTGGGCGCTACAGCAGCCCCTGCCGCAGCGCCTTGACCGCTGCCTGGGTCCGGTCCGCTGCCTGCAGCTTCACCAGCACGTCCTGCACATGCAGCTTGACGGTGCTCACGCTGATGCTCAGCCGGGCGGCGATCTCGCGGTTGGAGTGGCCGTCGGCGATCAGGCGCAGCACCTCGGTCTCGCGCGGGGTCAGGGAAGGGGCCGCGCCGGGCGCCCGCACCCCCCCCAGCACGTGGTGCGCGATGCGGGGGTCGAGGTACGCGCTGCCCGCCGCCGCCGCCCGCACCGCCAGGAGGAGCAGCTCGGGCGTCTCACGCTTGAGGCAGTAGGCTTCGGCGCCCGAGGCGAGCGCCGCGAACACCTCGTCGCGCAGGTCGTGGGCGGTGAGCATCACGATCCGCACCTCCGGCCAGCCGCGCTTGATCTCGGCCGCCGTCCGCACCCCGTCCATGCCCGGCAGCCCGATGTCAAGGACTGCCACGTCTGCGGGCACGCGGGCGAGCACCTCCAGCGCCTCCTCCCCACTGCGGGCCTCGGCGACCACCCGGAGGTCGGGTTCGAGGTTCAGGGTGGCCCGCAGCCCGTCGCGGGTAAAGGCGTGGTCCTCGACCAGCAGCACGCGGATGGGAGGGGCGGGAGCGCTCATGCCCGCAGGCTACCCCGCCTCCCCACGCGGCAGGGTCAGGGTAAAGACGCTCTGGGCGCGGGCGGTGCGGGCGTAGGTCACCGTGCCCCCGTGTGCCCCGGCGATCTGCCGGGTGAGGTACAGCCCCAGCCCGGTCCCGCCCCCCGCTCCCCCGCCCCGGAAGCGCCCGAAGAGGGTCGCCTCCCGCGCGGGGGGCACGCCCGGTCCCTCGTCGGTGACCGCCAGCACGGCGTCGTCCCCGCGTCCTCGCAGGGTCACCCGCACGGTGCCCCCCGGCGGGCTGAACTTCACCGCATTTTCCAGCAGATTCTGCACGGCCCGCCGCAGGTCGTGCGCCAGTCCGTGAACGCTCACTCCTTCCAGCTCCGGCTCGAACACCACCCCCCGCGCCCCCGCCCGCTCGGCGAGCTGCCCGATCACCCCCAGGGTCAGGTCGCGCAGCTTGACCTCGCGCCGCTCGCCACCGGGTTCGCCGCTCTCGTACTTGGCGAGCAGCAGGAGCTGATCGGCGAGCGCCAGCAGCTCGGTGTTCGCCTCCAGGCCGTTGTGCAGGGTGGCGCGGTAATCGTCGGGGAGGGGACCGTAGGCCCCCCGCAGCGCCGCCCGCATGTTCATGGAGTTCGCCAGCAGCGGGGTACGCAGGTCGTGCGAGAAGGCGTACACGAGGTCTTGCAGCACCTCCCCCCACCGGGCCAGCCGCTCGCCCTGCACCCGCAGGTCGTCGAGCAGGGCGGCCCGCTCCAGCGGCGCCTCCAGGATCGCCAGGGCCTCGCGCAGCCGCTCGGGGGGCACCGCCGGGCGCGTGACCAGCACCAGCAGGGCCTCGTCCTCCCCGTCCCGGCGGCGCAGGTGCCCCAGGGAGGGGGAGTCCGCCCCGCCCCCCTCCCCGCCCGTCCGGGCCAGCACCTCCAGCGGCAGGCGGCGGCCCAGGTGCGACGGTGCCCCTTCCGGGCTCAGCCCATGCGGCTCCCGCAGGGTGGCCCGCGCGAGCCGCCCGATCTCGACCGACTCCGCGCCTGCCAGCTCCCGCAGCGCCGCCGCCGCCCGCTCCACGAAGTCGGCCTCGCCCAGCGCCCCGCCCACGGCGTCGCCCATGCGCCGCAGCGCCCGCTCGTGCGCGAGCCGCTCTTCCTCGGCCGCGAGCCGCGCCGCCCGCGCCGACGCCTCGCCCGCCCGCAGCGACAGCGCCCCCACCAGGAGTACCGCCACGACGCTGACCCCCCGGTTGCCCAGTTCCTGCGGCCCCGCGCCGCCGTCCCGCAGCGCTCCCAGCCCCCCTGCCCCCACGTTCGCCGCCACCGCCAGCACGGTGAGGGCCGACGTGAGTCGGCGGTTGCCCGCCAACGCGGCGAGCGCCACTGGCACCGTGAGCAGCGTGCCCACGACCAGCCCGCCGGGCGTGAGCAGGTCGGCCAGCGTGATCGCCACGAGGAGCGCGGCGCTCAGCCACCCCACGGACCGGGGCAGCCAGCGGGGAGCCGGGAGGGGGGAGGGACGAGCGGACAGAGGAGACTCCTGAACAGGGCGAGGGCGGGGCGGCGGGACGGACCGCCCCAGTATGCGACCTGGGCCGGGCGGCGTCTTGCCCCCAGAGGGCGTCTTGAGACACCGCCCACAGGTGCCCCGGATGCGGTATGCAGAGGTATGACCCCATCCCCCCAGCAGGACCCACAGGACCGCAACACGAACGCCCCCGCCCAGCTGCCCCGGCGTCCCCGCTGGCTCGTGGCGGTCGCCGCCGGGGCGGCCGGAGCCGTCACCGTGACGCTGCTCAACGAGGGCGTGCGCCGGGTGCTGCCCCACGCGCCCCGCATGGAGGTGATCGGGGAACGCGCCCTGAGCGGCACCCTGCGGGCGGCGGGCGCCCGGCCTCCCCGTGGCCGCGCCCTCTACCGCGCCACCCTGGGCGCCGACCTGCTGTCCAACGCCCTGTATTACGGCCTGGTCACCCTGGGCCAGCCCGGCGGGCACTGGGAACGTGGAGCGGCGCTGGGGCTGGCCGCCGGGGTGGGCGCCGTGGTGCTGCCTGAACCCCTGGGCCTGGGCCGGCAACCCGGCGCCCGGTCCCCCCGAACCCCCGTCCTCACAGCCACGTGGTACCTCGCCGGGGGGCTGGCGGCGGCGGCCGTGTCGGGGGCGTTGACCCGGAAATCTTGAAGCCTCGGCGTGTCCTCCGGGTGCCCCCCGGTTTCCTAGCGTGAACCTTACGGCCCTTAAAGGCAGGCTCAAGTTTCGGCGCTGGGCCATCAGAAAGCCGTTAAGCGGACGCGGCATGATGACCCGCATGAAGAAAGTTCTGACGACCAGCCTGGCTCTCGGGGCCGCCCTGACGACCACCGCCTTCGCCCAGCCGCGCCTGAGCGCCCAGAGCATCATCGTGAACCCCGTTCAGCCGGACCTCGCGGTGAGCGTGCGCGTGGACAAGGACGCCAGCGGCAGCGCCAACCCGGTCTACCGCGTGGGCGAGAACATCCGCATCTCCACGACCGTCAACCGGGACGCCTACGTCTACCTCTTTAACGTGGACGCCAGCGGCGAGGTCAGCCAGATCCTCCCCAACCGCTTCGAGAGCGGCGCGAACTTCGTCAAGGCGAACACCACCAAGGTCTTCCCGGCGGCGGGCGACGCCTTTACCTTCACGGTGGACGGCCCGGTCGGCCTGAACAAGGTCCTCGCGCTCGCCAGCCTGACGCCCCTCAACCTCGATCAGGTCAGCTCCTTCAAGACCCAGCAGGACCAGTTCGCCACCGTGACCGCCCGTGGGCAAGACCAGCTCGCGCAGGCGCTGAGCATCGTCGTGACCCCGCTGCCCCAGACGAACTGGGTGACCGACACCGCCTTCTTCACCGTCGCGGCGCAGACCCCGGTGCAGACGGGCAGCTTGTTCGTGGGCACCAACGTGGCGGGCGCGACCGTGATCCTCAACGGCCAGCGGCTGGGCAGCGCCAACACCACCTTCAGCAACCTGCGCCCCGGCACCTACCCGGTGCGCGTGCAGGCCCCCGGCTTCCAGGATTTCTCGACCACCGTCACCGTCCGCGCGGGCGTGACCACCAACCTGAACGTGGACTTCGCCGCGCCCGTGGCCGTGGCCCCCGCGCAGCCCGGCAACATCGTCCTCGACCTCTTCCGGGGCCTGCTGGGCGCCATCGCGGGCACCCAGCTTCAGGACCCCGCCCGCAGCGCCTATGACCAGAAGGTCAGCGAACTTCAGCGTGAGGGGTATGTCCTCCAGAACACCCGGCAGACGGCCAGCGGCTACGTCGGCACCCTGCAGGGCCGCACCGGCACCGTCACCCTGACCGTCGACCGGGGCGCGAACCGCACCATCGTCGTGCAGGTGAGCGAGACCACCGTCTACCGCTACTGAGCCTCCACGCCGTGGTCCCCCAGGTAAGCGCCTGGGGGACTCTTTATGGTCCGGGTTGTGAAGGCAGGGGGGTCAGGCGTGTGCCGTGGCGGCCACCTCAGGGGAGGGGCTCGATCTCCGAGAGGGAGGTGGAGGTGGACTCGATGCGCTGCTGGCGCAGGGTGCCGAGTTCCTGGGCGTCCACCGCGTAGTCTGCCATCACGATGGTCTGGCACAGCAGCAGCATGGACGCGCTGACGCTGCCCCCCAACACGCGGGTCCCCTCGGCCGTGAGGACGACGCCCCGGCGCCCGTCGGTCAGGATCAGCACGTGCGGCCCCACCAGCAGCCCCGCGCTCGCCGGATGCGCCCACGCCTTGGCCCGCGAGGCCAGCAATTCGGCCCGCCACTCGTCGGTGTCGGCGGCGCCCGTGACCTCATGCCCCGGCGCTCCCCCGATCAGGTCAGCGATCAGGGCATGAACCGGCTCTCCCTCGCCGAGCGCGGTGAGTTGCCCGACCACTGCCTCCCGCGCGAGTGCCCCCGCCTGCCACTGCGCCACCGCCTCAGCCAGCGAGGACGCTCCCGAGCTGCCTGCCTCCGGAGGCCGCGTCACGCGCTCCCCCACCGGCAGACGGGCGGAGAGGAAACCATCAGGGCACAGCCGCTCATGCCCGACAGTGTACGGGAGGTTCCGGCCGCTGCGGCAGTCCCTCAGGGGCACCTCAAGACTCCCACTGGTCGCGTCCTGTTTTGCAATATATACAACCGAAGATCAGCCCTCTATCATTCCCCCATGCCCCCCTCGCCCTCCACGCTGCGGCGCCTGCTTGAGCGTGACGACCTTGATGCGGCCCTCGACCTGCTGGCGACCACCCTGCCCGGCCCTCCCACAGGCGCGACCCGGAAAAACGTACTCAGCGGCTGGCGCGTGTTCGTGCGTTGGCTCCGTACCGAAGACCGCAGTCTCCTCAACGTCCACGATCCCGGAGCGTTTGCCCAGGCCTACGCGGACTGGCTCGCGGCCGAATACCAGGAGGTCGCCGCCACTGTCAACAACCGGCTCGTTCAGGTCCGGCGCCTCTACCGGGTGCTGGGCGAGCTGGGACTGGTCGAGGTCAATCCCTTCGAGAAGGTCCAGGGCCGCCCCAACATCGCCCACGAACGCCGACCGGTCTACAGCGCCGAGGAGGTCGCCCGGTTGCTTGAACACGCCTCGGCCGAGGAGCGGGCGCTTGTCCTGCTGGGCGCCCATGGGGGCCTGAGCGGACCGGAGGTGCGGCAGCTGACTTTCGGGAGCCTCTCCGGGGACCGTGCTCAGGTTCAGGTCAGCCAGCGGACCGTCACCTGTACCCCGGAACTGACGGCGGCGCTCGACGCCTGGGCGCGGCTGCGGGGCGAAACGCCCCTGTATGGGGGACCCCAGGGCCTGCTCTTCCGGCACGGCGAGGCCCCCCTGACCGACTACGAACTGCGGGCCAAGGTGTTCCGGCTGTGTCAGCGGGCGGGGGTGCCCTACAAGGCGTGGCACGCGCTGCGGCACGCGGCGGGCCTCAAGCTCCTGGCCGAGCAGGCCACGCAGCGCGAGGTGACCCAGGCGCTGGGGCTGGGCGGCCGCACCGCGGTACGGCCCCTGATCCGCCTCAGCGACCGCCCCGACCTCACCGCCCGGTCTGGAGGGCCACGCGGACGTGGGCGGCGGGGGCAGAAAAAGTCGGATTCACACTAAGTCCGATTAGTGCAACGCAGACCGCGACCCGGCTGGCCCCGGTCCCCCTGGCAGGTCAGCAGGCCGAGGGACCCCGAATGGGCTTACGGGCGTACAGCCGCCCGTCGGCCAGCCGGAAGAGGGCCGGGGCCTCGGCGGCCTCGTCGGGAAAGCTGGCTCCTCCCACGGCGGCGCGGAGGGTGCCGCCATCCAGCCCGGCCAGGGCCTGTTCCAGGGTGGTCTCCAATGGGGCCAGGTCGGGGGGCAGCAGCACGGCGAATTCGTCTCCACCCAGACGGTAGGCGGTGCCGGGCAGGGGGATATGCCGGGCCAGGCAGCGGGCGACCTCGCCCAGCAGCGCGTCTCCAGCGAGGTGCCCGCGCTCGTCGTTGATCCGCTTGAAGTCGTTGAGGTCAATGAGGACTAGCCGCGTGGCTTCACGGCGGGCCAGGGCACCCGCGAGCGCCTCGTCAAAGGCGCGGCGGTTGCCCAGCCCGGTCAGGCCGTCGATGTAGGCCCAGCGCTCGAGCTGGCGCTGGGCCTCGTAGGCTTCGGTGAAGTCCTCCTGCACGCCCACGAAGTAGCGCACCTCACCGTCTTGGCGCAGCGGCCGCACCCGCAGGCGGTAGTGCAGCAGGCTGCCGTCCTTGCGGTAGTTCAGCACCACCCGCGAGAAGGGTTCGCCCCGGTCGAGGGCGGTGCGCATCGCCAGGATGTCGGCGGGGTCGGTCGCGGGGCCTTGCAGGAAGCGGCAGGTTCGGCCCTGCACCTCGGGGAGCGAGTAGCCCGTCTCGCGGGTAAAGGTCTCATTGACATAGAGGATGCGCCGCTGGGCGTCGGTGACGAGCAGGCCGATGTCAGCCGTGTCGAGCACTTGCCACAGCAGCTCGCCAGGCAGCCCGGTGCCCCCCAGGGCTGGCCGCGCAGGTTCAGACAGAGGGGGTCTGGCCGGCAGCTTCACCGCCCGCTCCACAGCCCGGCGGCGCCGGGGGCGACTCCGGCGGGGGTGGGAGCGGGGCGGCCCAGGAAGTAGCCCTGCGCGTAGTCGGCGCCGAGGTCCCGCACCACGCACAGTTCGGTCCCGGTCTCGATGCCCTCGGCGACCACCCGGATGCCGAGGTCGTGGGCGTACTCGATCAGGGCAAGGACCAGCGGCGTGCGGCGGTCATCCGCGTGCAGCCCGCTGATCAGGGCGCGGTCGAGCTTGACCACGTCGGGTCGCAGCTCGGCGAGGTAGGTCAGACTGGTGTGCCCGGCCCCCAGATCGTCGAGGGCCACCTGCGCTCCCTCGGCCCGGTAGCGGTCGAGAATCCGGCGCAGCAGACCGAGGTCGGGAAAGGCCTCGCTCTCGGTAACCTCGAACAGCAGCCGCGAGAAGTCGGCGCCGACCTCCCGGCAGGTCTGGAAGGTCGTTTGCAGGCACACGTCGGGGTTGTAGACCACGCCGGGCGCGAAGTTGATGAACAGCACCTGCTGCGGCGCGAGCTGCGGGTAGAGTTGCCGGATCGCTCCGCGCCGGGCCTGAGCATCAAAGGCGCGGGCCTGACCGTGGGCGCTGGCCGCCTGCAGCAGCGCCCCCGCCCCGATCAGGCCCGCCTGCCCTGGCGCCCGCACGAGCGCCTCGTACCCGTAGACCTCGCCCCCGCGCAGATGCACGATGGGCTGCATGTGAAAGCAGAGCTGCTCGCTGGCCGCGAAAAACCAGTCGCTGCCCAGCCGCTGCACCCAGCGTTCCAGCGGGGCCATCTGCCAGGGGTCCGGCGCTCCGTCCCCCCGGCAGGGCGCCGCGAACAGGTCAGCGCGTTCGGTGGGGCTGAAGGCGTCCAGCAGGGCCTCCAGGGTTCCGAACCCTTCTCGCAGGACCAGGGACCCCTCCGGCCGCTGCTCGTGGCGAATGTCCAGGGCGGCGAGCCACGCGGTCAGCCGCCGCTCCACGTGCCGGGAGGTGGAGCGCAGGTACAGCCCGGTGGTGGGGGAGCCGACAGGAGGCGCGAGCAGGTCGCAGTCGCAGGTCACCGGTGGAGAAACTGGGCTGCTGAGGGAGGGGCCGGAGGGGGACGACATTCTGTCTGGTGTATCAGGTCCGCGCTTACTCAACCCTGGCAACCGGCCGCCCACACGCTGAAGACGGCCTCACAATTTCTGCTGCGGCTTGAGCGGAGCTTCATCCTCTGGCTGGTGTTCCGAGCTGGCAGCACCCCTGCCCCGGCGCTTGCGTTCATATGCGTTCATATCAGGCACACCAACCCGACCCCTTGTAAAGTCGCCCTCCTCCCGGAAACGGAGGACTTCGGAGGCTTGGCCGGTGGGCTGGAGAGTCGCGAAGTGGGAGAGGAAAGCGGGTGGTGATATGCTGACTTGTATATATTGAAAGAGGATGATCTGGCTTGCCTTGCGTCGCCCCCACCTATTCCTCCGGTTCGGGGAGGACCTGCACACCCGGCAGCTCGGCGAACGCTTTCCGGGCGGTGGCTTCCCAGGCCTCCGGCACCCGCAGGTCAATGAGGGCGCCGCGCGTGAGCAGCGTCAGGAGGGGACCTATGGCGGCCTGGAGGGCCTCGCCTGGGGTACGCCCACGTCCTGCCACAGAACCCAGCCCCAGGGTCAGGCTGAGGGCGCTGGTCCCGTTGCCGGGACTGGGGGGCAAACCGGAGACTCGCAGCTGAAGCGGCCCAGCCTGTCCAGGAAGGCGCCGAGGCTCGCCCAGGGGAATCGGAGGGGCGGCTGGCCCGGTGCGGGCGAGGTCAAGGGCGTTCTGAACGGCATTGGGAAGGCCCGCGCTGCCCGGAGACTCCCCGGCCCGCACGTCCGCCTCCTCCGCTCGGGCGACCCGGTGCATGTCGGTGGGATGACGGCCCCGGTTGCGGGCGACGGGCTGGACCCACACGTCCGCGAGGTGGGCGCGGGCCGCTTCGCCCGCTGGGGAATGCAGCACCTCCAGCAGCGCGGGGAGGTCGAGGTCGCTGTGCAGCCGCGCCGGAGCGCCGCCGGGCACCAGCCGCAGTCCGGCGAGGATGGCTTCCGTCTCCGCCTCCAGCGAAGTGCCGCCGGGCCGCGCCCCGCTGACCTGACGCACCTCGCGCGCACTGGGCTGCACCGCCCGCGCCGCCCAGCCGGAAAAGGTCTGCCGCCGCTCGTGGCGGGTGCTGCCATCGGTGTAGACGTGCCAGAGGTCGCCCGTACCAGATGGACCGGGGTCAGGCGTCATCGGGGAGAAAGGTGAAGTCGGGGAGGGCGGGCAGGCGCCCCACCACGCCGCGCAGCACCTCCAGGGCGCCGACCGCGTCGCGCAGGTCGGCGAGTTCGAGGGGCGAGTGCGAGTAGCGCCTGGGGAGGGTCAGCGACCCGGCCGCGATCCCCAGCCCGGCCCAGGCCATCGCGGCGGAGTCGTTGGAGCCGCCGCTGAAGGTGCAGGCTTGCAACGGTACTCCGCGCTCCCCGGCCACTTCTTCCAGAAAGTCGCGCACGCCGGGGTGCAGCAGGTTCGCCCGGCCTCCCGGACCGGCCATGACCTGCAACGCCGGACCCGCACCCAGCCGCACATTCAGGTCACGGTGCTCGCTCATGTCGGGCGTATCCCCGGTGGGCATGGTGTCCAGCGCGAGGGCGAGGTCGGGGCGGAAACGTTCGGCGGCAAGCTTCGCGCCCTTGAGGCCCACCTCCTCCTGGGCGGTGAAGGTGTAGACGACCGTCCCGGCAGCGGGTGCCTCGCCCAGCACGAGTTCGAGCAGCACCGCACAGCCCAGGCGGTTGTCGATGGCCTTCCCGGCGACGAGGTGGGGCTGGCCGCCGATCTCCAGCAGGGGGCTGACAAAGGCGACCGGGTCCCCAATCCGTACGCCCAGGGCTTCCACCTCGGCGGCACTGGAGCAACCCAGGTCGATGTAGAGGTCGTTCGCCTTGCGGCCCTGGGTGCGTTCGGCCTCGGTCTGGTAGTGGCCCGACTTCATGCCGATCACGCCGTTCACGCCCCGCACCCGCACCGCCCGCGCGGGCAGCAGGCTGTCGATCACGCCGCCGATCTTCTCGAAGCGGACGAAGCCGCCAGGTTCGATGCTTTTCACCATCAGGCCGATCTCGTCGGTGTGGGCAGCGATCAGGACGGTGGGGCCGGGAGCGGGGCCGCGCCGCAGCGCGTAGGCGTTCCCCGCCACGTCGATCTGGAACTCGTCCACCCGCCCGGCGAGGGCGGTACGGAGGTATCGCAGCAGGGGCCGCTCGTCGCCGGAGACGGCGCCGATGTCGCACAGCTCGCGCAGGCGGTCGCGGAGGGCAGGGAGCATGGGAGGCATCCTAGAGGTTCTGCCCTGGTCCGTCCCTTCCGAAGAGACGCCGCGCCCCACGGTCCGGGAGGCCCGGCTGCACTAGGCTGTCTCCCCGCATGACCGCCCCCGCCGACGCTGCCGCCGCCCTGCGGTTCCCGGAGTTCCGGGCGCTGCTGCTCTCCTCCACCTTTTCCTCGCTGGCGAGCCGGATGCTGGCGGTCGCCATCGGGTATCAGGTGTACGAGCTGACCCGCAGCCCGCTCGCCCTGGGGCTGCTGGGGCTGGTGGAGGCGATCCCGGCGCTGGGGCTGGCCCTGATCGGCGGGCACTACGCCGACCGGCTGGACCGGCGGTCGATCCTGCTCGTCACACGGTTGGTCTTCGCGGCGTGTACCCTGGGGCTGGCGCTGGCCTCACGGGGAGCCGATGGGGACACCGTGACGCTCCTCTACGGGCTGGTGTTCGTGGCGGGGGTGGCGCGGGGGTTCGGGGACCCGGCGTCGTCGGCGTTCGAGACGCGGATTGTCCCGGCGTCCGCCTTCGTGAATGCCTCGGCGTGGCTGGGCAGCGTGGGGCAGGCAACCGGGATCATCGGCCCGGCGCTGGGAGGCCTGCTGCTCGCCACTTGGAGTGCGAGCGGCACCTATGCGCTGATCGCGGGGCTGACGCTCACCGCTTGGGCGGCGCTGTGGCGCATCGCGCCCAAGTCGCAGCCCGCCCCCCCGGAACGCGAGAATATGGCCGAGAGCATCCGGGGCGGCCTGAGGTTCGTGCGGCGCGACCCGGTGATTCTGGGGTCGATGGCGCTGGACCTGTTTGCGGTGCTGTTCGGGGGAGTCGTGGCGCTGCTGCCCGTCTTCGCCTCCGACATCCTGGGGGTGGGACCGCGCGGGTTGGGACTGATGCTGGCGGCCCCGGCGGTCGGTGCCCTGCTGGTGATGCTGTGGGCCACCCGGCACCCGCCGCTGCGGAACAGCGGGCGCACCCTGCTGCTGGGGGTGGCGGGGTTCGGAGTCAGCATCATCGTGTTCGCCCTGTCGCGGGACTTTTACCTATCGCTGGTGGCCCTCTTTTTCACCGGGGTCTTCGACGGGGTGAACATGGTGATTCGCAAGGCGATCCTGCGGCTGCGGACCCCGGATCACCTGCGCGGGCGGGTGGCGGCGGTCAGCCTGCTGTTTATCGGGTCGAGCAACGAACTCGGTGCCCTGGAAAGCGGGGTGGCCGCGAGTGCCCTGGGCACCGTGCGCTCGGTGTGGGCGGGCGGGCTGGTCACGCTATTGGTCGTGGCCCTCGTCGCGTGGCGAGTGCCCGCGCTGCGCTCGCTGCACCTGGGCGAAGCGGGGCCAGGGGACGAGGGGGCGCGGCCCTCCCCCACCCCGCCGCCTGCGCCGCGTCAGCTCTGACGGAGCGCAGGCGGCGGGCGCGGGGTAAAGCTGGGACCATCCACCCGTGGGCCGTCCGGCGTCCATTCAATGGCGTCGATGCACATCCGCCGCGCCGTCTTCTGCGGGTCCCAGGCGTGGTAGACGAGATAATCGCGCCCATCGGGACCCGTCACCACCGAGTTGTGGCCGGGACCGACCACCTGACCCGGCACCGAGCGTAGCAGGGTGGGGCCGTCTGCCTGGGGCTCGGTCCAGGGGCCGAGGGGATGGTCGGCCACGGCGTAGGACACGCCGTAGTTGGGTTCCTCCCACGCGCCGCCGGAGTAAAAGCAGTAGTAGCGCCCACCCCGCCTGACCACGAAAGGCCCCTCCAGCGTGTACCAGTCGTAGGTCGCCCCGTACATCTCGCGGCTGCGCCGGAAAATCTGCCAGTCGGCGGTGGCCCGCAGGACCGTGCGGGGCTCCCCGGCCAGCCGGGTCATCCCCTCCAGGCGGTCTACCGCGAGCGCGGTGCCCACCCGCTCCCCGTCGAGGAAATCGCGGGCGTAGTAGAGGTACCACTCCCCGTCCTCGTCCTGAAAGGGGCTGGCGTCGATGGTGAAGGGGTCTTCCGGCGTCAGGATGACCCCGGCGTCGCGGAAAGGACCCTCGGGGCGCCCGGAGACGGCGACCCGGAGCTGGTGGCTCTTATCGCCCACCCCCGCCGAGTAGTACATGTAGAACTCGCCCGCGTGAAAGGCCACCTCCGGCGCCCAGTAGTCGCGGGCATTCTCGCCTCCCAGGGGCTCCAAGGCCCCGCCCAGCGGTGTCCAGTGCAGCAGGTCGCGCGAGTGCAGCACCTCGAAGACGCGGCCCGACTCGTGGGGGCGCCCGCTGGTGCCGTAGGCGTAATAGCCGTCGCCGTGACGCAGCACGAAGGGGTCGGCGAAGTAGTGCGGGTAGACGGGGTTGGTATAGGTGCGGGGCCGGGCAGCATCGGGCATGGGGTCTCCGGGGCAGAAGGGGGCGTTGGGGGCGTCTGGGTGGGGATAAAGATTCGGTCAACCTGACAGGGGCAGTGTCGCAGGAGAGGGGGAGGGCCGGGTGCTATGCTCCCGCCAAGCAATCCTTTAGAAACGGCTTCGCTGGGCCTGCCCGTCCCAGCCCGGTTGCCTGGCCCCATGCGGGAAGGAGGCCGGAACCGCCTGAAGGTTGCGCCACCTCTCCCCTTTCTCAGCCTGGAGGCACCATGAACCGGACCCTTACTGTCACCGCCCTGCTGCTCGCCGCCGGTCTCGGCGGAGTCGCCGCCGCCCAGACCCAGACCTCGTACAAGGGACCCAAGGTCACGCTGACCTACCTGCACGGCTTTACCGGCGCCGACCGCCCGGTGATGGAGCGGCTGATCGCGCAGTTCAACGCGGCGCACCCCAATATCCAGGTGCGGGCGCAGGCGCAGCCCTGGGGCACGACCTGGCAGCAACTGCCCTCGCTGGTGGCCTCGGGCCGGGCGCCCGACGTGGTCGTCATCAACGAGGACCAGATCACCAACTTCATCGCGCGGGGGGCCGTCTCGCCGCTCACGAACGCGGAATTGCAATCGGCGGGGATCAGCAAGTCGCGCTTTTACGGCCCGCTGTTCAAGACCGCCGACTACGAGGGCAAGTCCTACGGGGTGCCGATCTCCTCGGTCGCCTACGTGATGTTCTACAACAAGGACCTGATGAAGAAGTCGGGCGTGACCAAGGTGCCCACCAACCGCACCGAGCTGCTCGCGGCGGCCCGCGCCTGCACGACCGACCGCAGTGGCCGCAAGCCGGGGCAGGCGGGCTTCGATCCCAAGGCCCTGAACACCTGGGGCATCAGCCTGTACAACAACTGGGTGGGCTCGCGCCTGGCCTACGCGGCGATCCTGCAAAACGGCGGCTCGCTGGTCGACAAGAACCTCAACGCCAGCTTCAACTCGCCGCAGGCGGTGGAGGCGGTGCAGTTCCTGGTGGACCTCGTGCAGAAGCAGAACGTGGCCCGCCCGAACAGCACCGAGGAAGCCGAACTCGCGGCCTTCAGCCAGGGCAAGGTGTGCTTCTTCCCCTCGGGGCAGTGGTACCTCGACCGCTTCGAGCAGCAGAAGATGAACTTCGGGGTGGCCTTTGTGCCGCGCGTCGGCACCAAGCAGGACGCGGCCTGGGGCGGCAGCAGCCACCTCACGCTGCCCAAGCAGCGGGCCGGGTACGACGCCAACAAGCGCCGCGCCGCGCTGGCCTTTGTCAACTGGATGACCTCGCCGAACCAGAACCTCGCCTGGACGGAAGCCGGGAGCCTCCCGGTGATGCCCGCCGTCGCCAACAACAAGAAGTTCGAGAACCGGCCGATCGCGGGCGTGTTCGAGAAGCTGGGCAACATCTACGCGACCTCCGGCTTCCCCTGGGGCGGGCAGGTGCTCGGCCCCTTCGACAACGCCTGGGCCAACGCCTACAGCGGCAAGCAGAGCGTGAAGGCGGCGCTCGACGCCGGGGTCAGCGAGGCCAACAAGCAGATTCAGCAGGCCCGCAAGACCTTCCAGTAAGCCCCCGGCAAGTTCACCCGGTGGCGGGGTCTGGCCGGGCGCACCTGCGCCGGACCCCGCCTCCCCCGCACCGGAGGAGGTGCCCCATGACCCACCCGCAACCCACGCCCCTCGCCCGCGAGCGCCGCCTGATCCGGTGCTCGCGGCGACCTTTGGCCCTGCACCCTTTGGCCCTGCACGGGGGCCGCCCATGAGCCTCAGCCTGCCGGGCGAGGCGGCCCGCCCCCGCGAGGGTCGGCGCCGCCGGGGAGGGCGCGAGGGCAGCGCCCTGACGCCCTACCTCTATCTGCTGCCCTTCATGGCCCTCTTTCTGGTGTTCGTGGTGTACCCGGTGGGCTACGGCCTCTTCGTGAGCCTGCACCGCTGGGACCTGCTGGCCGAGACGCGGCCTTTCGTGGGGCTGGAGTACTACCGCAACCTGTTTGACCCGGAGACGCCGCAGTCGCAGTTTTTCTGGAACTCGATGAAGAACACCGGCTTTTTCACGTTGGTGAGCGTGCCCCTGCTAATCGGCACGTCGCTGGGGCTGGCGCTGCTGCTGCATAGGCCCATCTTCGGGCGGGCCTTTTTCCGCTCGGTGTTCTTTCTGCCGGGCATTCTCACCGTCTCGGTGATGGGCATCCTGTGGCGCTGGATGTTCGACAACCAGATCGGGCTGGTGAACGCGGTGCGGACCGACCTGCTGGGCATGCAGCCGCTGCCCTTCCTCTCGACCGAGGGGCTGGCCTGGGTGCCCATCATCGTGGGGACGGTGTGGTGGACCATCGGCTTCAACATGACCCTGTACCTCGCGGGGCTGGGCAACATCTCGCAGAGCTACTACGAGGCCGCCGAGATCGACGGGGCGACTCCCTGGGCCAAGTTCCGCTTCATCACCTGGCCGCTGCTGGCCCCGGTGACCCTGTTCGTGTTCGTGACCACCGTGCTGGCGAGCTTCCAGCTGTTCGGGCAGACGCTGGTGATCACGGCGGGCGGCCCCAACCGCACCACCCAGAGCACCATCCAGTACATCACGGAAGAGGCCTTTTCCAACAACCAGTTCTCCAGCGCCTCAGCGATGGCGTTCCTGTTCGGGCTGGTGATGCTGATCTTTACCTACCTGCAATTCCGCATCATGGCGAGAGACGCCAGAGGGGAGAATTAGGATGGTGACACCCTCGACCCGTGCCGGGGCGCATGCGTCGGCCCCGGTCGCCACCGCGACCGCCCGGCCCCCCCGCCGCTTCCGGCCCCCGCGTGATATCCCGCGCTTCGCCCTGCTGTGCGTGCTGGCGGTGATCTTCCTGGCCCCGGTGTACTGGATGCTGGCGACCTCGGTGAAACCCGAGGTGGACGTGATCTCCACGCCGACCCAGTGGGTGCCCGCCAACCCCACGCTGGACAACTACCGCGAGGTGCTGACCTCGCCCGACGGGAACATCCTGCGCTGGATGTGGAACTCGTTTTTCGTGGCGACGGTGTTCACGGTGCTGCATGTGGCGCTGTGTGCGCTGACGGCCTACCCGCTCGCCCGGATGCGTTTTCCGGGGCGCGAGGCGATCTTCTGGTTCATCCTGGGGTCGATGATGATTCCGGGAATCGTGACGCTGATTCCCAGCTACCTGATGATGATCCGCTTCGACTGGATCAACTCCTTCCACTCGCTGATCTGGCCGGGGCTGGCGGGCGCCTTCGGGGTCTTTCTGCTGCGGCAGTTTTTCCTGGGGCTGCCGCGTGAGCTGGAGGAAGCGGCGCGGCTCGACGGGGCGAACAGCCTGCAGGTGCTGTGGCACGTGATTCTGCCGCTGAGCATTCCGTCACTGGTAACGTTGGCGGTGTTCTCGTTCATGGGGTCGTGGAACAACTTCATCTGGCCGACCTTCGTGGTGACCGATATCGACAAGCTCACGCTGCCGGTCGGCGTGAACACCTTCTCGCAGCGCTACGTGACCGACTACGGCAAGCTGATGGCCTCGACCGCCATCGCCAGCATCCCGGTGCTGATCGCCTACCTGCTCGCGCAGCGGTACCTGATCGCGGGCCTCTCGACCACCGGGATGAAGGAGTGACATGCGCCTGAGACTGTGTTCCCCCGCCTCTCCCCTGCTCGCCGCCCTGCTGCTGGGGCTGGGCACGAGCGGGGCGCCCGCCGGAGCTGTGGGCAGTGGGCCGCTCGCGCAGGCCCGGCCCGCCGCCAAGCCCGCGACGTACACCAATCCCGTCATTCCCGACGATTTCCCCGATCCCTATATCCTGCGGGTCGGAAGTACCTACTACGCCTACGGCACGAACAGCGGCGGGGTGGACCTGCCCGTGCTGAAAAGCAGCGACCTCGTGCGGTGGCAGCGGGTGGGCGAGGGCATGGGACGGCTGGGGGCGTGGGCGACGGGCGGGTATACCTGGGCACCCGAGGTCGCCCGCACGAGCGCCGGATATGTCCTGTACTACACCGCCCGCCACACCGAGAGCGGGCGCCAGTGCATCGGCGTGGCGGTGAGCAAGCTGCCCACCGGCCCCTTCAACGACACGAACAAAGCCCCGCTGGTGTGCCAACTCGACCTTGGGGGAAGCATTGACGCCAGCCCCTTTCAGGACAAAAACGGGCAGCGCTACCTGTACTGGAAAAATGACGGCAACTGCTGCAACCAGTTCACCGGCATCTGGGTGCAGAAGCTCAGCGCGGACGGGCTGAAGCTCATCGGAGCACCGAAGGACCTGCTGTACAACGGGGCGCTGTGGGAGGGCAACCTGATCGAGGCGCCGCAGGTGTACACGCGGGCGGGCAAGTACTACCTCTTCTACAGCGCCGCCGACTACAACAGCGACACCTACGCGGTGGGCTACGCGGTGGCCTCCAGCCCGACCGGACCCTTCCGCAAGCTCAGCCGCGAGGAAGCGTGGCTGGCGACGAAGGGCAAGGTCGCCGGACCCGGCGGGCAGGGCATCATCACGGACGGCAAGGGCAACCCGTGGCTGTACTACCACGCCTGGACGGCGGGGCAGATCGGCTACGAGAACGGCGGGCAGCGGTCCATGCGGATCGACGCCCTGACCTGGAAAAACGGGCTGGCGGTGTTAAAAGGCCCCAGCCTGACGCCTCAGGTGGCCCCGGCGCGGCCCTGACTCCCCTCAAACCACAAGCCTCCAAGCGAAAGACCCGCTCTGGGGCTTGCTGTTACTCCTCCAACGCCACGAAGCGCAGGTCGAGGTCCGGCAACCCCTGCACGAAGCCGTCCAAGAGTTCCAGCGCCCCGAGCAGGTCCGCGAGGTCCAGCACCTCCACCGGGCTGTGGGTGTAACGGTTGGCGACCGACACCGCGCCCGCCGGAATGCCCCGGCCCGCGTGTTGCAGTGCCCCCGCGTCGGTGCCGATGCCGCGCAGCAGCTCGGGCTGCACGCTCAGGCCACGGGCCTGGGCGGCGGCCTCCAGCCCCCGGCGCACGGCGGGGTGCGAGAGGGTGGAAAAGTCCATCACCTTGACGGTGGGACCCTCCCCCAGCCGCAGATGCGGCGCGGCGAACTCGGGGGTGTCGTCGGCGGCCGTCATGTCCAGTGCGAGGGCCACGTCCGCCTCATGGGTGCGGGCGACGGCGGTGGCCCCGCGCAGGCCGACTTCCTCCTGGGTGGTGAAGGCCACGATCAGGGTGACGGGCGGCGGCGTCTCGCGGTAACGCTCCAGCAGGGCGAGCAGCACCGCCGCCCCCGCGCGGTCGTCGAGAGCGTGGGCCACGAAACGGCCGCTGCCGCGCCCGAGTTCGGTCAGCTCGCCCACGAAGCCTACCGGGTCGCCCACGCGGATGCCCATCCCCGCCGCTTCCTCGGCGCTGCGGGCGCCCACGTCCACGTACAGCTCGGCCTGCGGCACCACGCGGGAACGGTCGGCGTCGGTGAGGAGATGGGCGCTCCTCGTGCCGATCACGCCCAGCAGTGGCCCTTCAGCGGTCCGCACCTGCACCCGCTGGGCGAGCAGGATGCGGTCGTCGGTGCCGCCCACCTTTTCCAGCCGCAGAAAGCCCCCCGGCGTGACGGCCCGCACCCGGAAGCCCACCTCGTCGAGGTGCGCGGCGAGGATCAGGCGTCGGGCCTCCGGGTCGGCGGCCTCGCGCACGGCGACCACGTTGCCGAAGGCGTCCACCTCTGCCCGGTCGGCCAGCGGCGCGGCGGCGCGGTGCACGGCACGAATCACGTCCTCCTCCGAGCCGCTGGGGCCGGTCAGGGCCACGAGGCCGCGCAGGTGGGTGAGGAGGCGCTGGGCCTCGGGGGACGGCTGGGGGGCAGGCATGGGGCCAGGATAGGGCGACGGGGCGGCGGCGAGGGTCAATTCAGATGTTCCGGCGGCGCGGGCGGGCGTTCCCGTTCCTTGTGGCGGTACATGGCGCGGTCGGCGCGGGCGAGCCAGGCACTCGCGCTCTCGCCTGCCTGCCAGGGGGCACCCCCCACGCTGGCCCCGGCCTGGGGGTAGGTCCGGCGCACCTCTGCGGCGACTGACTCGGCGAGTTCTTCCAGGTCGGGAGAGGCCGGGCCGGGAATCAGCAGGGCGAACTCGTCGCCGCTGATGCGGTAGGCGCGGCCCCCCGGTCCCACGGCGCGGGCGAACCCGGCCGCGAAACGCCGCAGCAGGTCGTCTCCGGCGGCGTGGCCCAGGGAATCGTTGACCCCCTTGAGACCGTCCACGTCGATCACGGCGAGGACGGCCCCCGCCCGGCGCGGGTATCCCACGAGGTCGCGTTCGAGGGCGCGGCGGTTGAGCAGCCCGGTGAGCGAGTCGCGGTGCGCGAGGTCGTGCATGGTCTGGGCGCGGACGCGGGCCTCGGAGAGCGCCACCCGCGCCTCGGCGAAAGAACGCAGGGCCAGAATCAGCGGGCCATGGGTGAACAGCAGGGTCAGGGGCAGGGTCGGCCCGTCGAAGGCCCCGCCGCCCCCGTAGCTCTGGGCGCTGTAGGGCAGCACCGACGCTACGAAGAGGGCCAGCGTGAGCAGCGATTGCCACTCGGCCCTGACTACCCTTCAAAACGCGGCATGAGAGTCGCGAGGGTGTGCCAAGACGACCGAGAGGGATGCAGCAGCAGATCTTGAAGATGGTCGAGGCCAAGCCGGAACACGGACACCGTGCGGTGTCCGTGTTTCTTGATCCGTACGCCTTTCTCGGTTACCAGCAGCTCCCCAGTTACACAGGCCCAGATAAACGCCACACCGACCACCGTCAGCAGGGTGGAGACCCGTTCAGCACGGGTTAGCCCGGTGTCTTCCAGATTGAAGCCCCTCGTTTTGAGCGCGGAGTGCAAGTTTTCTGCCTGCCAACGCTGGGCATACCGTCGGAGATTCGGTCCCACGTGCCCCCGATAAGCGAGGTACAGCGTCTCCCCGGCCGCGTTCTTCGTCGCGGCCACCCGGAGTGACACACCGTAGATCAGGGTCTGGCGTCGCCAGACCCTGACTTCGCCCACTTGGAGCTTGTTGAACACAGCCCACACGGGCAGACGGTGTTGGCCGATGGTGGCGCGTGCAGGCAAGCGAATACAGGGAGCGATGCTGTGCTGATCGAGGAAACGAAACCAGTGCTGGCCGATGAATTCTCGGTCTGCCAGCAGGCACCGGACCTGCCGATCCGGGCAAAACGTCAGGAAGCGCAACACGAGTGATTCCCGAGTACGGGAATCACTCGCCCCACCATGTGGGAGCAATGCCCACATGAGGGGCAGACTGAACCCGTTCCACACAGCAGAAAGCAGCAGGATGTTCACGTCCTGCTGGCCGAGTCGCCAGTTGGTCCGGTCGAGGATCAGATCGACGGGACCGTCCGGCAGGAAGGACAGCGCAAATCTGGGAAACAAACCCTCGGGGAAAGGAAATTGGACGAAGCGACAGAGTCGCTGGTAGCGAGCTGTGAGCGTACCTGGCAACGGAACATGGGTCTTGAGGGTGTAGAGGACGACCGTGCGAGCCTGAATGACCGCCAGGACCAAGGCGGTGAAGACCATCAAGCGGCGGGCATCAAGGGGGAAGGCAGACCGCAGAACGGTCTGCAAGGTATCGTGAGGGGGTCGGCTCTTGGGTGCTTTCATCGCAGAAACACCGTATAGGAGCCGACTTTCTGCTGCCTGTCATCCGTTTTGAAGAGTAGTCAGCACTCGGCCACCAGGGGCGAACGCCGCCCGAACAGGAAGACGTACAGGGTGGTCGCGTGCATCAGCGCCGCGAGCCGGACCATCGGGGAGGCGGGGTGGTCCGGCAACAGGTAGAACGACGCGGTCCAGGCACTCAGCAGCACCAGCAGGTACGCGACCGGAAACTGCTCGCGCAGCCGAGCACGCAGCCACGCGGGTCCGAACAGCCCCAGCACGTCGAAGACGATCACGAGGACCAGCAGCCCCACATAAAAGGGCGAGGCGATCCCGCGCCCGAACAGGATCGCCAGCCCGATCAACGCGGAGAGCAGGGGTGCCCACAGCACCAGCCTCAGCGGCTCGAGGAGCGGAACCTGAAGCCGGGAGCGGCGCATCGTGGACCACTGTAGAAGACCGTCCATCACAGCCCCGTCACACACCCCACGGCAAATCGGGGCCGGGGAAAAGGCCGTGCAGGACGCGCCACCGGGTCGAACCTCCCACCGAAGTCCCCCCTCGGGCGGCCAGGAACAGCGCGGAAAGACCGACTCCTGACAGAACCCTTGCTGCCCCACCCCTCCGGCCCGGGCGCCGCTGTAGAACGGGGGCATGACCCGCTCCTCCCCTGATCTGCTCGCCCGCCCCGCCGCTTCGGAGATTCCATGACCCGTTACGTCCTCGCGCTCGATCAGGGCACCACCAGCAGCCGGGCGCTGCTCTTTGACCGGGAGGGCACCGTGCAGGCTCTCGCGCAGAAGGAGGTGCCGCCGCACTTTCCCCGGCCCGGCTGGGTCGAACACGACCCCGCCGAGCTGTGGAGCACCCAGATCGGCGTGGCGCAGGAAGCCCTGGCCCGCGCCGGGGCACGGCCCGCCGACGTGGCGGCCATCGGGATCACCAACCAGCGCGAGACCACGCTGCTGTGGGACCGCCGCACCGGGGAGCCGCTGCACCGGGCCATCGTGTGGCAGGACCGCCGCACGGCCGGGCTGTGCGAGGAGCTGCGGGGCCGGGGGCTGGAGGCCACCTTCCGGGAAAAGACCGGCCTTCTCCTCGACCCCTACTTCAGCGGCACCAAGGTACGCTGGCTGCTCGACCATGTGCCCGGAGCACGCCAGAGGGCCGAGCAGGGCGAGCTGGCCTTCGGGACGGTGGACTCGTGGCTGGTCTATCAGCTCACGGGCGGCGAGTTGCACATCACCGACGCGACGAACGCCAGCCGGACCCTGCTGTACAACCTCCATACCGGGGACTGGGACGACGAGTTGCTCGGGCTGCTGGACGTGCCCCGCGCCCTGCTGCCGGAGGTCCGCCCCAGCTCGGAGGTCTACGGGCACACCGCCGCACACCTCTTCGGGCACCGGATTCCGGTCGCGGGGATCGCGGGGGACCAGCAGGCGGCGACCTTCGGGCAGGCGTGCCTGACGCCGGGAATGGCGAAGAATACCTACGGGACCGGCTGTTTCCTGCTGCTGAACACGGGCGCCCAGGCCGTGCCCAGCGCACACCGCCTGCTCACGACCGTGGCGTGGGAGCTGGGGGCCGGGCATCTGGAGGACAGTCGCACCTACGCGCTGGAGGGCAGCGTCTTCGTGGCGGGGGCGGCGGTGGGCTGGCTGCGCGACGGGCTGGGCCTGATCCGCGAGGCGGGGGAGGTGGAGGCGCTGGCGGCCAGCGTGCCCACGTCGGGGGGCGTGTATTTCGTGCCCGCCTTCGTGGGGCTGGGAGCACCCCACTGGGACCCCTACGCGCGGGGCACGCTGGTGGGGCTGACGCGGGGGACGACCGGGGCGCATATCGCCCGCGCCGCGCTGGAGGCGACCGCCTTCCAGTCGGCCGAGGTGCTGCTCGCCATGCGGGGGGACCACGCCGCCCCGCTGCGCGAGCTGCGGGTGGACGGTGGGGGCAGCCGCAACGACCTCCTCATGCAGGTACAGGCCGATCTGCTGGGCGTGCCCGTGGTGCGCCCGCGCGTGACCGAGACGACGGCCCTGGGTGCGGCCCTGCTCGCCGGACTGGCGGTGGGCTTCTGGGAGGGTGTGGAGGATGTGGCGCGGCTGTGGCAGCGGGAGCGCGTCTTCGAGCCTGTTCTGGCAGGAGACGAGCGCGAGCACCGCCTCGCCCGCTGGCGGCAGGCCGTCGAACGCAGCCGGGGCTGGGCGGAGGGGGAGGAGGACGAGGGGGGCTGAGCCGCTCGGAGGTGACTCCCGGCACTCCCCAGTCCCCAGGAGGATGAACTTCCCTTTCAGCCTTCCCGGTCCCGGCCGTGGGCCTCCCCCACCGTATCCTGCGGCATGCACCCCCCCACCCAGTGGACCCTCCCCCTCCCGCCCGAGGAGGTGCGCGTGCTCGTCAGCGGCTACCAGTCGTGGAGCGAGGCCGAGCTGCGGCCCCTGACCGAGCGCCAGAGCGTCCCGCTGATGCGCTGGCGGCACGAACAGGGCCACGACCCCGCCTTCCTCCCCAGCGGCGAGGCGGGCGTGTGGCGCTCGCACACCCTGATTGCCCTGGTTCGCCCGGACGGGGGCGGCTGGGTGGGCTGCGCGGGGGACGCTACGAGCACCTTCACCCACTGGGAGGCCCGCGCCGGGCAAGGGTGCGTCGAAGTGACCTGCACCCAGGAGGGACCGCCCACCGAGGTCGCCTGGGAGGAAACCGGCGACGTGATCAGCACCGTGGAAGCCCTGACCGCGCGGCTGGGGCAGACCATGAACGCCCGCACCCCGCCGCCGCTGCGGGTCTGGTGCAGTTGGTACTCGTACTACCGGGACGTGACGCTGGAGGCGGTGCTGGACAATGCCCGGCTGGCCCGCGACCTCGACCTCCCCTTCGACGTGTTCCAGCTCGACGACGGCTTTCAGGCGGGCATCGGGGACTGGCTGGACCCCTCCCCCCACTTCGGCGGGCACGCCCGCGACCTGCCGGGGCCGCTCTCGGAGCTGGGCTTCACGCCGGGGCTGTGGCTGGCGCCCTTCCTGGCCGCGCCGACGTCGCGGCTGGCCGCCGAGCACCCGGAGTGGCTGCTGCGCGGGGAGGACGGCACGCCGCTGCTCGCCGGTCACAACTGGGGCACGCCGCATCACGCGCTGGACACCACCCACCCGGAGGTGCTCGTCTGGCTGCGTGACCTCGCGGCGACGGTGCGGGGGTGGGGCTACCCGTATCTCAAGCTGGACTTCCTGTTCGGGGGGGCGCTGCCGGGGGTGCGGCACGACCCCACGGTGAGCCGGGCGCAGGCGTACCGGATGGGCCTCCAGGCCCTGCGGGACGGCGCGGGCGACGATGCCTTCCT
This sequence comes from Deinococcus sp. NW-56, assembly GCF_002953415.1. Lineage (NCBI taxonomy): Bacteria > Thermotogati > Deinococcota > Deinococci > Deinococcales > Deinococcaceae > Deinococcus > Deinococcus sp. NW-56. The sequence continues at coordinate 132,639 of NZ_CP026518.1, forward strand.
GCTGGGCTGTGGGGCACCACTCGCCGCCTCGGTGGGGCTGGTAGACGCCATGCGGACCGGGCCGGACGTGGCCCCCTACTGGGAGGAGGAATCGCGGCGGGTGTGGCTGGGGGACGCGACTGGCCCCTCAGCCCGCAACGCGCTGCACACGGCGCTGTCGCGCTGGTATCAGCACGCGTGGTACCAGCCTGACCCCGATGTCGCCATCGTGCGGCGGGAGCGCAGCTTGCTCACGGAAGAGGAGCGGGGCGCGGTCGCCGGGATGCTGGACGTGATCGGCGGCCTGCGGGCGAGCAGCGACCCCCTGGGCGGGCTGGACGAGCGCGAGCTGACGCTGCTGCGGCGCTGTCTGGAAATCAGCACGCCCGACCGCCCCCGCACCCTGACCCGCAGCCTCGGCGGGGCCGTGACCCATTTCGGGCGCGGCACCTTCAACCTGACCCCGAAGGCCGACGGGGGCGTCCCCGCCCACGGCTACCGCGAGGTGTTCCATGACTGAGACGGCCCCCCTCCCCTTTCACGCCGCCGACTTCACCAAGCCGGATGGCCGGGCGCTGACCCTCTACGGCCTCCAGCCCATTGAGGTGCGGGGTGAGATTCCCAGCCCCGCCGGGGACCCCCCGGTCCCGCGCCCCACGATGCGCTGGCACCCCCTGCGCGGCGAGTGGGTGATGTACGCCTCGCACCGCCTGGGCCGCACCTTCCTCCCGCCGCCGGAGTACAACCCGCTGGCGCCGACCACGAATCCCGAGCACCCCACCGAGCTGCCGCAGGGCCGCTACGACCTCGCCGTCTTTGACAACCGCTTTCCCAGTCTCACGCTGGACGCGCCGCCGCCCGAGCACCCCGCCCACCCCTCCGAGCGGGCGGGGACCGGCAAATGCGAGGTGGTCGTGTTCAGCCAGGACCCCTCGGGGCGGCTGGCGGACCTCTCGGAAGCGCAGATGGCCCTGCTGCTGGCGGTGTGGGCCGACCGCACCACCCGGCTGGCGGCGACCGGCAAGATTCGCAGCGTCCTCGCCTTCGAGAACCGGGGCATGGAGGTGGGCGTGACCCTGCACCACCCGCATGGGCAGATCTACGCCTATGACCATGTCCCGCCGGTGCAGGCGCGAATGCTGGAGGGAGCGCGGGCGCATCTGGAGGAGCACGGGCGCCCCTGGCTGGCCGACTTCGTGGCCGCCGAGCGGGAAGTAGGGGTGCGGCTCATCCGCGACGGGAGTGAGGCTCTCAGCGTGGTGCCCCCCTTTGCCCGCTATACCTACGAGACGTGGGTGCTGCCGACGCGCCCGGTGGGGCGGCTGTCGGACCTGACGGACACCGAGCGGCTGGCCTTTGCCCGCGTGCTGAAAGACGCCCTGCTGCGGCTCGACGCCCTGTTCGGCGTGCGGATGCCCTACCTGCTGACGGTGCATCAGGCCCCGCTGGACGGCGAAGCCCATCCCGAGTTTCCCCTCCACATCGAGCTGTACCCCTACCTGCGGGCACCCGGCCGGATGAAGTACCTCGCCGGAACCGAGCAGGGCGCGGGTGAGTTCGCCAACGACAAATTCCCGGAAGCCGCCGCCGCCGAGTTGCGGGGGCTGGAGGTCCAATGAACAGCTTTGAAGACGTTTTCGGCCACGCCCCCACCGTCACCGCCCGCGCTCCGGGACGCGTCAATCTGCTGGGCGAACACACCGACTACCAGGGTGGGTATGTCCTGCCCACCGCCATTCCCCAGCAGGCGACCGTGCGCCTGGCGCCCAACGGGACGGGCGAGCACCACGTCTACGCCGCCGATCTGGACGAACACGCGACCTTCGGGGTCGGGCAGAACGCGGCCGGGGGCTTTGCCCGCTACGTGGCGGGGGCGCTCGCGCTGGGGGGAGCGCGGGAGGGCCTGAACGTCCACGTGACGAGCGACGTGCCGATGGCCGCCGGACTCTCCAGCAGCGCAGCACTGGAGGTGGCCTCGCTGCGGGCGCTGCGCGAACTCGGCGTGCTGACGGCCGACGACGAGGCGCTGGCCCTCCTCGCCCAGCGGGTCGAACACGAATACGTGGGGGTCAAGTCGGGGATTCTGGACCAGATGGCGAGCACCTTCGCGCGGGCGGGGCAGATGCTCTTTCTGGACACCCGAACCCTGCACCGCAAGACGCTGCCCCTTCCGGAAGGGTCCGAGGTGCTGGTGATCGACTCCGGCGTGCCCCGTCAGCTCGCCGATTCCGGCTACAACGAGCGCCGCGCCCAGGTCGAGGAGGCCGCGCGGCTCCTGGGCGTGCCCGAGCTGCGGGACGTGACGGACCCGGCGGCGGTGGAGGGATTGCCTTCTCCCCTGCGCGAGCGTGCCCGGCACGTTGTCACCGAGAACGCGCGGGTACTGGAGGCCGTGCAGCCGGGCGTGCCCCCGGAGCGCTTCGGGGAACTGATGAACGCCTCGCACGCGAGCCTGCGCGGCGACTACGCCGTCTCGCACCCGGTCGTGGACGCCCTCGTCGCGGCCCTGCAAGCCCACCCGGACGTGTACGGGGCGCGGATGACCGGGGCAGGCTTCGGCGGCTCGCTCGTCGCGCTGGTGCGGGTGGGGACGGCGGCGGCAGTGGGGGACGTGGCCCTGGGCGCCGGGGACGGCCGGGCGCGGCGGGTGGTGCCGTAGGCCGAAGCTGGACTGTCAGACCCCTGTGAGGGGGGGGCGGGCAGCCTGGGGGTGAGGTGACCGGAGCGCGGAAGGACAACCTGTGGCAGGCCGGGACCCGCGAGACGCCGGGCGCCGCCCCTCCCGCTCGTGCCCACTCCGGACCGCGCCGCTGGGCCGCCGCGCTGCTGGGCCTGACGTTGCTGACCGCGGGATCGACGCTGCTGCTGCTGCGCTCGGCCGAACACGAGCGGACCACCCTGCTGCTGCTGGCCGACACCACGGCGGCCCTCCAGCAGCACCGCGCCCTGGAGTGGCAGGCGGCGGCGCCCGGCGAGCTGACGCCGGGGACCCGGGGGGAGGTGCGGGAGAGCCGCGCGCGTCTGCGGACCCTGCACACCCGGCTGCTGGCGACCGAAGTGCGCGAGCGCACGGCCCCGGTGCCCCTCACGTTGCCGGGCTTTCCGCCCAGCCGCAGCCGCGGGGAGCCGTGGTCGCTGGCCCCGGTCGCAGCGGAACTCGGCGGGGTGCTGCGGGAGGACAGCGCGGCCCCACAGGACCTGCATACCGCGCGGCTGAGCCGCCTCGTCGCGGGGATGCGGGCGGCGCGGGAGGAAGAAGCCCGGCGGGTCACGGCCCTGGCGGCGGGCATGAGCGTCCTCGCGCTGGTCTGCACGCTGCTGACGGTGACGCTGCTGGCACGGCGCTCTCAGCTCGGCCGCCTGCGGGCCGAGGCGCTGGAACGCGAGCGTCAGGAGGAGCGGGAGCGCGAACACCGGGACTCGCTGACCGGACTGCCCAACCGCCAGGGGCTGGCGCGGCGCTACGCCGAGCTGTCGGCGGCGGGCGACCTCACGGTCACCATGCTGGACCTCAACCGGCTGCGGGCGATCAACGACGCGGGGGGCCACGCGGCGGGCGACGCTTACCTGCGCCGGGTCGCGCGGGCGCTGCGGACGGAGGCCGGGCCGGACGGCGTGGCGGCCCGCTGGGGCGGCGACGAGTTCGTGGTGCTGCGTCCCGGAGGCGACCTGCCGGGAGCGCAGGAGGGGCTGGGCCGGGCGCTGGAGGCCCTGGGAGGCGACGGCCCTCACCCCCCCTTCGCGCACGGCACGGTGGCGGTGGGCCAGGGGACGCCCCTCGAACGCGCCCTGACCCTGGCCGACGCGGCGATGTACGAGAGCAAGGAGCGCCAGGCCCTCGCGGCGGGCGGCGGGGCCGGGCCAGGCCCCACCGTCGAGGAGTTCACCGCCCGGCTCGAAGCGCTGGAGACCCCCCAGGAGGTCGTGCAGGAGGGCCTCTCGCTGGCCCGGCGGCTGCTGGGCTTCGATGTCAGCGCCCGGCTGGAGTGCGACGGGGACCGCTTCGTGGCCCGGCATGTGGACGGCACGCTGGAGCCGCAGGCGCTGGCCGTACTGCAGGGGATGATCTACCGGGAGGGAGTCGGGCTGGCCGGTCAGGCCCTGCTGCGCGGCACCACCGTCTGGAGCAGCGACTACGCCTCCGAGCCTGCGGCACTCTCGCCGTGGCGCCGCTGCGGACTCAAGAGCGTGGTGATCGTGCCCGTGCGGGGCGGGGGGCGGGTGACGGGCGCGGTGGGCCTGCTGAACTTCGGGTCGTGGCGGGTGATCACCCCGCAGGTTCGCCGCCTGCTGGAGGCGGTCGCGTGGCGCCTGGGGCACGCCGCCGAGCAGCAACGGGCGGTGGCAGAGGTGCGGCACGCCCTGCACAGCGGCGTCCTCGCGCTTGGGGGTGGCGCTCGAGGCCCGCGACCTCGAGACTGCCGGGCACACCGAGCGGGTGGTCGCGCTCAGCGTGGCGCTGGGCGAGCGGCTGGGGCTGGGCGGGCAGCGGCTCGAAGCCCTGCGGCAGGGGGCCTCCCTGCACGACATCGGCAAGCTGACCATTCCCGACGCGGTGCTCCTCAAGCCGGGCAAGCTCACCCCGGAAGAATGGGCGGTCATGCAGTCGCATGCCGAACGCGGAGCCGCCATCGCCGGGCGGCTGCGCGGCCTCTTGCCCGGCACCCTGGACGTGATTCGCAGCCACCACGAGAAGTGGGACGGCAGCGGCTACCCCGACGGCCTCGCGGGCGAGGCGATTCCCCTCGCCGCCCGCGTCTTCGCCATCTGCGACGTGTACGACGCCCTCACCCAGGCCCGGCCCTACAAGCGGGCCTGGAGCCACGGGGAAGCGCTCGCCGAGCTGCAGGCGCAGTCAGGACGGCACTTCGACCCGGCAGTCGTGGCGGCCTTTCTAGAGATCGTGGAGACGGTGGACCTCGCGGCGGTCAGCTCCGGCGAGGCGCTGGGAGAAGCACGGTCCACGGCTCCCTGACCCAGTCCGGCAACGCCGCGCGGCAGGACGGGTGGGCACCCGGCGGGGTCCGGGCGTGGAGGTGGGACTTCACCAGGGCAGGCCGCCCCCTCCCCGTGGAAGGGGCGGACCGGGCCGCGCCGGGTCAGGCCGGGAGGTCACCCTCTTCCAGCAGCGCGACGAACGCCTCCACGGAAGCCGGGTCGAACTGGCGCCCGGCCTGTGCCCGCAGCTCGGCCACCGCTTCCGCGTGCGTCCAGGCGGCCTTGTAGGGACGGGGGCTGGTCAGGGCGTCGTATACGTCGCACAGGGCAAAGAGGCGTCCGCCGGGGCTGATGAGTTCGCCCGCCTTGCCCGCCGGATAGCCCGCGCCGTCCCAGCGCTCGTGGTGGTCGGCGATCACGGCGAGCGCTCCCGGCGGCAGAAAGGTGAGCGCCCCGGCGAAGGCGACCCCGGCGGGCACATGCGAGCGCATGGTGGCCCACTCCTCGGGGGTGAGGCGGCCGGGCTTGAGCAGCACCGCGTCGGGAATGGCGATCTTGCCGATGTCGTGCAGGTACGCGCCCCACTTCAGGGCCTGCCGGTCGCCCTCGCTCCAGCCCTGGGCCGCCGCGAAGCGCAGGGCGAGGGCGGTGACCCGGTCGGTGTGGCCCTGGGTCTCGCCGTCGCGGGCCTCGAGCGCCAGCCCCAGCGCCCGCAGGGCCGCCTCACGGGCCTCGCTGGCCTGCTCCTCGGCGGCGAGGCGCCCGGCGAGCGAGGCGATGGTACCCGACACCAGGGTAAAGAGCGCGGCCTCGTCCGGTTGCCACACGTGCGGCTCGAAGGTGTGCATCAGGAAGGCCCCCAGCAGGTGCCCGTCTCCCCGCCGCACCGGGGCCGCCGCGAGGCTGGCGACGCCGAGTTCCGGAAAGCCCGCCGCGCGGGGGTCGCGGGCCGTGTCGTCGAAAAACAGGGGACCGGGTGTGCCCTCCAGCGCCCGCAGCAGCGGCGTCTCTGCGGGGAGGCCGTGGGCGGCGATGGCCTGCATCCCCGCCGAGGACGGCATCTCGCCCGTGGCCGCGCGGACGTGGTAGTTCAGCGCTCCGCCGCCCGTCTGGAAGTACGCCGACCCCACGGCGGCCGTCTCGCGCACGAGCTGCTCCAGGGTGGGCACCACCCCCGCCGCGAGGTCCCCGGCGCCCAGCGCGAGGCGGGTCAGCGAGACGATCGCCTCGGCGGTCTGCGAGCGGTCGTGGAGGCGCGAGGCGGCCCCCGGGAAGACAGGGGCAGGAGAGGGCAGCGTCATGGGCGCACTGTAGGCGGGGGCGTCCCACAGAACCCTCACCCGCGTGAGCCTGGCGTGAGGGCAGGCCGACCGGATTGGCCATCTGGCCAGTGGGCGGCTGGGCGGGGCGGGCCTAGACTCCCCCCGATGAGTTCGTCCCACGCGCCCTCCGGCGCCTTTCGGCGCTGGTTTCTGGAAACCGACACGCCCGAGCCGGAAGGCTTTTACGAGGGCGAACAGGAGGTCCGGCAGGACCACCGCACCCAGCCCTGGTGGAAGGTCATGTGCCTCACCGGGGTGGACTACTTCTCCACCCTGGGCTACCAGCCGGGCATCGCCGCGCTCGCGGCAGGAGCACTCGCGCCCGTGGCAACGCTGGTGCTCGTCCTCGTGACCCTCTTCGGAGCGCTCCCCATGTACCGCCGGGTGGCGGGCGAGAGTCCGCACGGGGACGGCAGCCTCTCCATGCTCGAGCGGCTGCTGGCGTACTGGCCGGGCAAGCTGCTCGTGCTCTCGCTGCTGGGCTTCGTCGCCACCGGCTTCGTGATCACCATCACGCTCTCGGCCGCCGACGCCACCGCGCACCTGCTGGAAACGCCCCTGCTGCGCGACGTGCTCGAAGGCCAGCGGGTTGGGGTGACCCTGGGGCTGCTGGCCCTGCTGGGGGCCGTGTTCCTGAAGGGATTCAAGGAGGCCATCGGGCTGGCGGTGGGCATCGTGGCCGTGTACCTGGGCCTCAGCCTGGTGGTCGTGGGGCACGGGCTGACCGAGGTGCTCGCCCGGCCCGAGCTGCTGGGCGGCTGGTGGGGGGCGCTGAGCGGGACCTACCTCTCGCCCCTGGCGCTGGCGGGGGCAGCGCTACTGGTCTTTCCGGCACTTGCGCTAGGCCTCTCGGGCTTCGAGACCGGCGTGGTCGTGATGCCGCTGGTGCGCGGGGAAGCGGGGGACCGGCCGGAGAAGCCGCGCGGCCGCATCCGCAACACCCGCAAGCTGCTCACCACCGCTGCCCTGACCATGAGCGTGATGCTGCTGGGCTCCAGCCTGGTGACCACCCTGCTGATTCCCCGCCACGAGTTCTGGGCGGCGACCACCGTCACCAAGACCGTGAGCACGGCCGACCTGCGCTCGGGCCGCGCGGTGGCGAACGTGCCGCTCGACCACCCCACCCGCCCGCGCGAGGTCCAGGCCCTGACCCTGCCCGCCGGGCGCACGGGCACCTACACCCTGGAGGCCGACACGGTGGGGGGCCGGGTGCCCTTCACGGTCACGGTGACCCCGCAGGGCGGGGCCGCCCGCGTGACGGTGCAGACCCCTCCCGGCAAGGCGAACGGCCGCGCCCTGGCCTACCTCGCGCACGAGCGGCTCGGGGACGGCTTCGGGAGTCTCTACGACCTCGCCACCATCCTGATTCTGTGGTTCGCGGGGGCGTCCGCGATGGCGGGGCTGCTCAACATCGTCCCGCGCTACCTGCCGCGTTACGGCATGGCGCCCGACTGGACGCGGGCCACCCGGCCGCTCGTCGTGCTGTTCGTGGGGGTCAGCGCCCTGGTCACCGGCCTGTTCCGCGCCGACGTGGACGCGCAGGCGGGGGCCTACGCGACGGGCGTGCTGGCCCTGATGACCTCGGCGGCGATCGCGGTCTTCCTCACCGAGCGGCGGCGCGGGCACCGGGGGGCGGCCCTCGCCTTCGGCCTGATCAGCCTGCTGTTCATTTACACCAGCGTGGTCACGGTCCGCGAGCGGCCCGAGGGCCTGTGGATCGCCCTGCTGTTCGTCCTCGCCATCGTGCTGGTGAGCGCGGCGTCGCGCGTGCAGCGCAGCACCGAGCTGCGGGTGCAGAGCGTGGTGCTCGACGAGGAAGCGCAGCGGATGGTCCGGGACGTGGTCGCGCGGGGGCTGCCGCTGCGCTTTATCGCCAACCGCCTCAACGAGGGCGACGCCGAGGAATACCGGCTCAAGGCGCTGGAGGTGCGGCTCGACAACCACCTTTCGCCGGGAGACGCCGCCCTCTTTCTGGAGGTGGCGATCACCGACGCGAGCGACTTCAGCGCGGTGGTCCCGGTCTGCGGAGTCCGGGTGGGACCGCACGGCATCCTGCGGGCGCGGGGCAGCAGCGTGCCCAACACGCTCGCCGCCGTGCTGCTGTGGGTGCGCGACCACACCGGCGTGCCCCCACACGTCTACTTCGAGTGGAGCGAGAAAGGCCCCGCGCAAAACGCCCTGCGCTTTCTCCTCGCGGGCGCGGGCGACATCCCGCCCCTCACCCACGAGGTGCTGCGGGTGGCCGAGCCGGACCTGACCCGGCGCCCCAAGGTTCACGTGGGGGGCTGACGAATGCGGCGCGGGGGTGGGCCACCCGGCCCGCCCTTTCTCGTGTAAGAAACATGAGCGTTCTCACAAGCCGACGATTCTGTTTGCGCCTCATGAGTGCGGCGGGCCTGATAACGTGGCGATCGGTTCGGGACAGTTTTCTGGAGGTGGGATGTCTCTGTAGGGGCAGTGCTGCGCCTGCCAACGCGGCTGGGCTGCTCCTGCCCCCACGTCTCCCCCCGAACTCTGAAGAGGATGCCCATTCCTGAACCGGGTCCACCAGCATGAAGTGGGTTAGGATTCTGAGAAGCGAGTTGGCTTTCCCGGTCAATTCTCACGGAGGTTGTCATGGTCAAGCGCTCTACCGCACTACTCCTTGTCCTTTCCGCCCTCGCGTTGGCGGGTTGCTCGCAGCAGGGACCAGCGGCCACCGCGCCGGAGCGGGCGGCGGCCCGGCCCAGCCACGTGCTGCAGGTCCGCGTTCCCGAGGGCACGACCCGCGAGCAGCTGGGAGCTGCCTACGGCGCCCCGGTCCTGATGTTTGACGCGGCCGAGGGCTACGCCGTGCTGGGCCTCTCGGCCGCGCAGGCGAGCGGCCCGGGCCTGCGGACCTTGAGCCTGGCGGGCACCCCCGAGAGCAACCTGGGGGCCTTCTCGGCGGGCATGACCGCCACGGTGCAGGGCCGGGCCATCTGGCTCAAGGGTGACCTGGGCAGCTGGACCGCCGAGGGCCGGGCCATCTGGCTCAAGGGGCAGTACAGCCTGATTCCCGAAAACACCCTGAATTTCCAGACCATCCGGCTGGAGCAGGCGCACACCCTGGCGCCCAAGCTGGGGCAGGGCATCAAGGTCGCCGTGATCGATACGGGGGTCGATCTGGAGCATCCAGCCTTCGCCGGGTCGCTGGCGCCCGCCGAGGAATGGCGCGACTTCTATGCGGGAGACAACCTTCCCGACGAGGAAGGCGTGCTGGGCGAGGGCGGCTATGGCCACGGCACGGGCGTGGCGGGCATCGTGCTGCAGGTCGCGCCGGCGGCGACGATCCTGCCGCTGCGGGTACTGGGGCCGGACGGCTCCGGGGACGTGCTGACGGTGGCGCAGGCCATCGACTGGGCGTCGGCCAAGGGTGCCCAGATCATCAATCTCAGTCTGGGCAGCGCTGAGCGTTCGGCCATCGTGCAAGACGCGATCAAGCGGGCGACCGAGCGCGGCGCCCTTGTGGTGGCGTCGGCGGGCAACGAGAATCGCCCGGCGATCAGCTACCCCGCCCATGACATGGTGTCCGGCGGCGCGGGCGAGCGCAGCCTCAGCGTGGGCAGCGTGACGACCGGGTGGCTCAAGTCCTCCTTCTCGAACTACAGCGCCAACCTCGAGCTGGTCGCTCTGGGCGAGAACGTCTACACGCCCGGCCCGGACGGGCTGCTGGTGTCGTGGAGCGGCACCTCGATGGCGACCCCGATGGCGGCCGGTGGGCTGGCCCTCGCGCTCTCGCAGGGGACCGACGTGCCGCTCAAGGACCTCACCAAGAAGATGGCGGAGAAGGCCTACGACGTCTACAACAACGGCCTGAACGCGCCCTACAAGGACAAGCTGGGCAAAAAGGGCCTGCTGAACCTCGAAGCCTTCCTCAAGGACGTGGTCAAGTAGCGGTGGAGCCTTCCCGCCGTTCAGGCTGGGAGGCTCGCCGTGGGTCCCCCCCGTCTGACCTCGCCTCCCGTGCGCGGCGGTTGACCCAGGCCGGCCAGCTCCAAGCTGGACGCCTGAGGAAGTAAGAGTCTTGAGAGGCGTCCCCGCTACCCTGACAGGCGTGGGCGAGGATCAAGCTTATACAACCGCGCTGGCGGCATTGACGGATGCTCAGGCCGGGGGGAACCTGCGGGAAGTGGCCGACGCCGCTTCCCGGCTTGGTCGTTGGGACAGCGCCCGGGAGGATCACGCAGCGGCCCGCGCGCACTACGAACTGGCCCTGGGCCTGTATGGGCAGTTGGCCTGTGACGGCGAACAGGCCGAAACGCACTATCTGCTGGCTGACCTGCTGACCGATATGGGCGAGTGGCCGGCGGCCCATGACCATGCTCAGGCCGCGCTCCGCCTGGAGCCTTGCCGGGACCGGCAGGTGGAACTCCGGAATCTGTTGGCCGCCTGTTACCACGCCACCGGTGAGTCCCAAAAAGCGCTGGCTGAACTTGAAACGATCTTGGCTTCCTACCGCGCCTGGGACTCCCTTCTGGGACAGGTGAAAACCCTGGGCAATATGGGCAACCTCCTGACCAAGTCGGGAGAGTACCCGGAAGCCCTGCACTGCCTGACCTTGGCCTACACCCTTTCGACCAGTCTGGCGGAGACCGACGAGTCTGTCCTCAAGGTCCAGAACGGCTTGCTGCTGAATATCGGCAATCTGTATCAGGACCTGCGCGACCCCGGCAAGGCCTACGACTATTTCGTGGAAGCGCTGTCGCTGGCCTGCAAGTGCAGGAACCAGAACGCAGAGTCCATCGCCGTCCTCAACATGGCGGGCGTGGACTTTGAACTCGGCCGCCTCGCCGACGCGCACCAGCACTATGGCCGGGCACTGGAGCTGGCCCGGGCCGTGCAGAACCGTTACGGCGAGCTGTCGGCGCTCGACGGCCTTGCCCGCGTGCTGCTGGCCTGGGACCGGGTGGGCGAGGCCCAGGAGGCGCTGCGGGAAGCCGAGCAGATCGCCCTGGACACCGGGGATGTCGAGGGCCAGCTCGAGGTGCTGCTGCATCTGGGCGAGGTCTATGTCCGGCAGGAAGCCCTGCCCGAGGCCACGAGCACATTCGAGCGGGCACTGGGCCTCGCCGACGAGATCGGGCGACCCAAGGCGAGCTGCGACGCGCTGCGCTGCCTGTACCAGTTGCACGCCCGGCTGGGGCAGACCGAGCGGGCCTTTCAGGCGCTCGAGCAGCTGTACGGGCGTGAACGCAGTCTGCTCAACGCCGAGGTCGACGAGCGGGTCCAGGGCATGACCGCCCGCTTCGAGGTGGAGCGGGCGCAGCACCAGGCCGAACTCAACCGCCTGCGCATGGTGGCCGCCGAGGAGGCCCGCGCGGACGCCGAGGCCGAGGTGCGCGACCGGACCCGCAGCCTGGAACTCGCGCAGATCGAGGTGGTCACCCGGCTGGCGGTGGCGGCCGAGTACCGCGACGACACCACCGGGGACCACACCCAGCGGGTGGGCCAGCTTTCGGCGGCCATCGGGGCGCGGCTGGGACTGCCGCCGGAGGAGGTCGAGTTGCTGCGAATCGCCGCGCGGCTGCACGACGTGGGCAAGATCGGGATTCCCGACAGTATCCTGCTCAAGCAGGGGCCGCTGACCTCCGAGGAGTACCGCCAGATGCAGCGCCATACCGTGATCGGTGCCCGCATCCTGGCCGGGGGCCAGAGCCGCCTGCTGCAGATGGCCGAGACCATCGCCCAGAACCATCATGAACACTGGAACGGTCGGGGCTACCCCTGTGGGCTTTCCGGCGAGGACATTCCCCTCGTCGCCCGCATCGTGGCGGTGGCCGACGTGTACGACGCCCTGACCCACCGCCGCGCCTACAAGGCCGCGTGGCCGCAGGAACAGGCGCTCGCCGAACTCACCGCGCAGATCGGGTGGCAGTTCGACCCGGCCGTGGTCCGCGAGGCGCTCGTGGTCCTGGGCCACGCGCCGGCCCTCCCCGCCGGGGGCGGTGGAGAGGAAGGCCCCCTGATCGTCCGCGCCTCGGCCTGAGGCCCCGGCCTCACCTGGTTCCTGTCCAACCCTCCCGAGAGAAGGCTCCCGTTCCCGGCGACCGCTTCGCTCCTGCCCGCTTTGCCTCGCGGTCCAGCAGGGCCGCCTGGGGTGAACAGCTGGGACAACCGCCTAACCGGACTCCGCGGTCGCCCCTCCCAACCAGACCTCTCGGTGGTCCTCGGCGAAGCGGGCAAAGGGGATGGGCGGGCGGCCCAGCGCGGCCTGCACGTCGCCGGTCAGCCGGGCGGCGAGGCCCAGGCGGGCCACGGTGTACTCCGCGAGCATGAAGAGGGCCAGCCCGCGCGGGATGCCCCACCCGGTCACGGTCCGCACGAAGGTGACGGGGTCAGGGCTGACGTGCCGCACCGGGCGGTTCAGGGCGACCCCCAGCAGATGCCCCATCTCGGTGAAGGTCAGGGCCTGCGGTCCGGTGAGACTCCAGGCGCGGACCGCCGGGGCCGTGAGGGGCCGGGCCAGTTCGCGCCCGGCGACGGCGGCCACGTCGCGCACGTCCACCACGCTGGTGCGGCCTTCGCCGGAGGGGATCAGCAGTTCGCCCCGGCGGACCTCGGGCGCGTGGATGCCGGTCAGGTTCTGCATGAAGTACCCCGAGCGCAGCAGCACGGCGTCCAGGCCCGACGCCTCCAGCGCCCGCTCGATCCGGCGGTGGGGCAAGAAGGGCAGGCGCTCGGCCCCCAGGATGGACAGGAAAACCACCCTGCGTACCCCCTCGGCCCGCGCCGCCGCGAACAGCCGCTCCAGGTCACCGACCCCGGTGCCGGGCGGCCACATGGCGAAGAGGACCGCCACGCCCCGCAGGGCCGGGGAGGTCGCCGGGTCGGTCACGTCGAAGCGCACCGGACGCACGCCGGGAGGCAACGTTGCCCGCTGCGGATCGCGGACGGCGGCCCACAGTTCGGCCCCGGTCGGCGCGAGCTGCCGCACGATCTCTCCGCCCACCCGGCCCGCCGCGCCCATCACGAAGACCGGGCCGGGCCAGCCTCCCGGCGCGGGCAGGGGCGGCAGGACCGCGCCCTCCATCAGTGGCTCACCGCCGGGGCCTGCCGCACCCAGCGGCCCTCCCGCAGTTCGCGCAGCATGAAGTCCGCCACGCTGGCGCGGGAGACGAAGGGGCCGATGTCCCCGACCAGGCCCACTTTCAGCGGTCGAATCGGCCCGTCGCCCAGCCGGGGGGCACGCACGACCGTCCAGTCCAGCGGGCTGGCGGTGATCGTCGCCACATGGGCCTCGGCGTCACGCAGGACGCCAGGCTGCAGGGTCGCCAGCGCCCGGCGAATCAGGCGGTCGCTCAGCTTGGGGCGGTCGCCGGGCTGCCGCACTCCGGCGCCCGTGAGCGTGATCAGGCGCGAAAGCCCCAGCCCCGGCATCACGGCGACGAGGTGCCCCGCCGCCTGCGCCATCACGCCCGCCCCGTCGCCGCGTACCGGGCCGAGGGCGCTCAGGACCGCGTCCGCGCCCTCCAGCAGCCGGAACACGTCGTCGGCGTTGCGGGCGTCGCCGGGCACCGGGAGCAGGGCCTCGGCGCGGCGGTGCAGCCGCTCCGGGTCACGGGCGAGGACCCGCAGCGCGTGGCCCTGGGTCAGCGCCTGGTCGATCAGCAGGCGGCCGGTGCGCCCGGTGCCCCCCAGCAGGGCCAGCGTCGTCCCGGCCCCCAGCGTTTCCGAAAGTCCAGCCGTCATGGCCCCACGCTAGAGGGCACCTTGCCCCGCCGGAAAGGGAGGCGGCAAGGTGAAACCCGGTATCCTCTGGGAAAGTCACCGGCCCAAAAGCAACCGGCCCAGGAGGCACCATGAAATACGGCAACGCGGCGGTCCGGCGCCCCGAGTGCGGGGTGGAGCGCACGATGGACGTGCTGGGTGGGCGCTGGACCACCCTGATCGTGCGTGAACTGCTGGGGGGAACCCGGCGCTTCAGCGAGCTGCGCCGCGCCCTGGTCCGCATCTCCCCCAAGACGCTGACGGCCCGGCTGCGCGACCTCGAAGAGCGGGGGGTGCTGACCCGCACCGTGTACGCCCAGGTCCCGCCCCGCGTGGACTACACCCTGACCCCGCGCGGCGAAGCCCTGGGTGAGATCATCGCCGCGATGGCCCGCTGGGGAAGTGCTGAGGAACTGGGGGCCGGAGCGGACGCTGGCCCGAGCTGAGCGGCCCTCAGTCCAGCAGGACGGGCGGCTTGGGCCACGCGAACCAGAACGTCGCCCCCTGGTCCGGTTTGCCCTCGGCCCAGACGCGCCCGCCGAAGCGTTCGCACAGCCGCCGCACGGTGACCAGCCCGACCCCGGTGCCCTCGTAGCTGCGCGAGGGGTGCAGGCGGCCGAACAGGTGAAAGAGGCGGTCTTTCTGGCGCATGTTGAAGCCCGCGCCGTTGTCCTCCACGCCGATGTGGTACTCGGTGTCCGTCTCGCGCACCCGCAGGTGGATGCGGGCGATCTCGCGGCCCTTGCTGTACTTCAGGGCGTTGGCGACGTACTCGTCGAGAATCACAAACAGCGCCTGACTGTCGCCCTGCACCGTGGGCAGCGGGTCGTGGGTGATATGGACATGGCGGTCGGCCATCATCGGCTGGGCGTGCTTGAGGACCTCCCGGAGCACCCGTTCCAGGTCCACCCGGCGCAGCCCGAGCCGCATTCGGCGCATCTGGAGGTAACGGTCGACCGAGGCGAGCAGCGCGATGATCTGCTGCACGGCCCGCTCGCTCTGGAGCAGCGGCCGGGCGACCGCTTCCGGCACCTCCTCGCCCAGGGCGCGCCGGGTCAGTCCCAGGTAGTTCATCGCCCGCGCGACCGGAAGCTGTAGTTGCTGCACGACCACCGTGACCACGCCCTCCAGTTCCTGCTGGGCGGCCCGGAAGCGCGTGGCCCCGGCCTGCAGTTGGGCGTCCTGACTGGCCGCCGTGTCGAGCAGGCTGCGGTGCGCCTCCTTGTAGGGCGTGATGTCGGTGACGATCAACCGCAGCGGCCCTGGCCCACTGCCCGGTGCCGGGGCGGCGAGGTCGAGCAGCACGTCCAGCAGGGTGCCGTCGGCATGCAGCAGCTGGGCCTCGGCGCGCGCCCGCGGCGCCGGCCCGCCCGCCTGCCCCAGCAGCCACTCGAAGGTGCCCTGCCCTCCTGGGGACAGGAACCGCGCGAATGGCCGTCCCCGCAAAGCCTCGGCCCCATACCCCAGCAGGGTGCAGGCCGCCGCGTTGGCCTCCTGCACCCGGCCCTGTGAGTTGAGCAGCAGGTAGGGCGCGGGCGCCTCGCTGAACAGCGTCAGGGCGTGTTGCCAGGCCTCGCGCTCGGCCTCAAGAACCTGCACGCGTTGCTGGAGGTCAGTGGTCGGGTCATGCGGCATCGCCCCGGCAGCCTAGCGGAAGTGCGGGCAGCCAACAGTTTGCGTTGGCGGCGGCCGAACTAAGGAGCCTGTTCTCATTTATTACTCATTAAATGAGAAGCCTGGGGTGTGTGTTAGACGAGAAAGTTTCATGTCGAGTCTTCAGACCTTACAGCACCCCTGGAAAAGCGGACCAACCGACACCGCGCACCTCATCAACGCCTCATCACATGTGACAGACGTGTGATTGGAGAATTTCTAAAACTCTGCTCGCACGTTCAGGAACGGCGGCTCGGCGTCGCCGGTTCCATCCTCCCTCCCCTCACGATGCAGAAAGGAGTTGATATGGCCCTCTTCGGCAACCTGCAAGACCACGCGCTGACCGATCTGCTCAAGGTCCTCGCCGTTCAGACGGGCACGCTCTACTTCCACGAGGCCTACCACAGCCGCACCCTGGAACTCACGGTCACGCGGGGTCAACTCCGCGCCCTGTACCTCGACGGCTTTCCGGTGATGGACAGCGAGCGGGCGCGGGAGATCCTGCGCGAACTCGCGGCGCAGGGCCGCGGAGCCTTCGAGTTCCAGCGCCGGGAGCAGGCCGCCGGAGCGCTGCTGTTCTACGACCTGCCGCTGGCTGGCGTGCTGGAGGCCGAAACGGAGGTCGCCCCCGAGCACCTGCCGCACGCCGAGACCCGCTTCGTGGCCGTGTCTGGCACCCTTCCCGTGCCCGCGCCGCTGGCCGGAGCGTGGGCTGTGCTGCGCCCCGCGCTGGAGACGGGAGCGAGCGCTGCCGAGCTGTCCCGGCAGGTGGGTTGGAGCGAGCAGGACGTGCAAACGGCACTCTACCGCTTGCGAGGCGCGAGCCTCGTCACGCCGCTGCGGGCCGCCGCCGCCCCGGCGGGACCCGTCGCCACCCTGGAGGCCGCGCCCGTTCCCGCCGTCTCGGCACCCCTGGTTCAGCGGCTGCTGGGCGCCCTGCGCCGCCTGGGTGGGGGGGCACGGGCATGACTGCACTCTCCAACTCCCTGTCCTCCCAGGCCCCCCTCAAGCTCGTGGTGTCCGGCCCGGTCGGGGCGGGCAAGACCACCTTCGTACAGACGCTCTCGCAAACCCCGGTGGTCGCCACCGAGGCCGAGGCCAGCGAGGACATCGGCAAGACGAACACCACCGTCGCCTTCGACTTCGGCACCCTGCACCTCGGCGGACACGACCTGCACCTCTACGGCACCCCCGGCCAGGACCGCTTCAGCTTCATGTGGGAGGTGCTGTGCGAAGGCGCCCTGGGGCTGGTGCTGCTCGTCGCCGGGGACCGCCCGCAGGACTTCGCGCACGCCCGCAGCATCCTCGATTTCATCACCAGCCGCATCCCGGTGCCCTTTCTGGTCGGCGTGACCCGTCAGGACCAGGACCGCGTGTGGGACCCGGCCGACGTGGCGCTGTACTTCGGGCTGCCCCAGGAGCAGGTCGTGGGGCTCAACGCCACTGACCCCGCCCAGGCCCGTGACGTGCTGGCGCTCCTCCTCGAATCCACCCTCTCGTCTCAGCCCACGTTCGGCTGAAGTCCCAGGAGACCCCCATGACCGCGATTCTCAGCAAGCAAGACCGCCTCAACGCCTCCCTGACCAATCTGCGCACCTCCATGCCCGAACTGCGCGGCGCATTGATCGCCACCGTGGACGGCCTCCCCATCGCGCAGGCGATGAGCGACGGCACCGACGCCAACCGCGTGGCCGCGATGGCCGCGACCGCCCTGGGCCTGGGCAAGCGCATCAACGACACCCTGGGCTCGGGCCAGCTCACCGACATGAGCGTGAGCGGCGCTTCCGGGCAGGTCTACATCTACGCGGCGGGCACCAAGGGCGTGCTGGCCGTGGTGACGCCCCCCGGCATGAACCTCGGCCTGCTGCACATGGAAGCCCGCGACACCGCCCAGGACGTCGCCAGCATCCTGTAAGGCCCCTTTTCCCAGCCACCTCGCCCGCCTCCCTCTATCCCCGCTCTGCCAGGAGACCCCCATGACTGCAACCGCCACCCAGCCCCTGCGCCCCCTTGTCGGGGACTTCAACTCCATCGTCTGCTTCAAGGCCGTGATCGTCGGCGTCGAGGACACCCTCGGCGAGGACGGCGCCGCCGTGGTCTTTACCCGCGCGGGCAAGGTGCGCGGCCGCAACCTCGCCAGTGACCTCGGCGTCGCGGGCAGCAACGTGCCGGTCGAGCAGATCGCGCCCCTGCTGGACGCCGCCATCGGCAAGAACGGCACCTGCCTGGCCGCCGTCACCCGGTCCTACCAGCAGGGCGAGGACATCGTGATCGAGACCCAGGACACGGCCTGCTCGGCGGGCGAGCCGCTGGGCAGCGACCGCAAGTGCACCTTCACGCTGGGGGCCGTCTGGGGCGCTCTGGAGGCCATCACCGGCCAGACGTACCTGGGCGAGCACACCGAGAGCGTGCTGCGCGGCGGAAGCTGCGACAAGTTCGTCTTCTCCCCCCTCTGACCCCGCCCGGCCTGCTCCCGCCCCCCGCCGGGGACCGTGGGAGGGGGCCTTGTCCTGCCCTAGTCCTGCCGCCTCCACTCGAAAGGTTGCTTCCGCATGCCGCTGTGCCCGACCGCTTCCCTGCCTGCCCCCCGGCCCCACCACCCAGCCCCGCCGCCGCCCCCGCTGGAGCGGCCCGGCTGGCGGTGTCGCGCCTACCGGGGGGTGGTCGACCGGGCCATCGGCTGGCCGCCCACCGCGCACTCGGGGCGGGTGGCCTGCCTGGCGGGGGCAGTGGCCCAGGACCTGGGGCTGTCCCCCGCGCAGATTCGGGAGGCGTACCTCGCCGGGCTGCTGCACGACAGCGGCAAGCTGCTCGTTTCCCGGCAGGTGCGGCGCAAGGCGGGGCCGCTTGACCCGCGCGAGTGGCGGCAAATGCAGCGCCACCCGGTGTACAGCGCGGGCCTCTCGCGGCTGGTGCCCGGCGTGCCCGCTGCCGTCTGGCGGGCGGTGCGGCACCACCACGAGCGGCTCGACGGCAGCGGGTACCCCGACCGCCTCGCCGGGGACGCCGTGCCGCTGCTGGCCCGCATCCTGGCCGCCTGCGACGTGTACGACGCGCTGAGTTCGCCCCGCGCCTACAAGGCCGCGTGGCCCGCCGACGAGGTGTGGGCCGAACTCAGCGCGCACTCGGGGCGCCACTTCGACCCGGCGGTGGTGGCCGCCCTGAGGCGCTGCGTGCCGCAGGGGTCGGCCCTGCAGGCCTAGCCTCCCTCCCCCCGAAAGAGCCGCCCCAGCACCCCCCAGTAGTCCCCCGGCCGCAGCCGCGCGAGCAGGTCCACCGCGCGGGCGTCGTTGCCGACGAGGACGCGGGGGGCGCGGCGTTCGGTGGCCCGCAGGATCGTCTCGGCGGCCTGTTCGGGCGGCATCCGCAGCAACCGGTCCTGGGCGCGGCGCCCGGCCTCGATCTCGGCGGGGCTGGTTCCGGGGGCCACGTCGGCGTGGCGGGCGATGCCCGTGCGGACGCCGCCCGGATGCACCACCGTCACCCCGATGCCGTGCGGGGCGAGTTCGTGGCGCAGCGCCTCGGAAAAGCCGCGCACGGCGAACTTGCTCGCGCTGTAGGCCGCCTGTCCCGGCGGGCCGATGATCCCGTAGAGGCTCGACAGGTTCACGATCTGCCCCCCCAGCGACGAGCGCAGCGCGGGCAGCATGGCCCGGCACAGGGCCACCGTCGCCCCGAAATTGATCGCCAGCACGCGGTCGAACTGCTCCGGCGTGACCTGCTCGAAGGTGCCGCCCAGCGCCACGCCCGCGTTGTTCACGAGCAGGGTGACCCGGCCGTGCGGGCGCACGACCTCATCCGCCAGGGCGGGGATGCCCCCGGTGTGGGCGAGGTCGGAGGGATGGACCGTGACCCGCAGCGCCGGGTACCGGGCGCGGATGGCCGCCGCGACCCGTTCCAGCCCCGGCCCGTCCCGGTCGATCAGGGCGAGGTGGCTGCCCCTCGCCGCCAGCCCGTGCGCGAGCGCCTGCCCGATGCCGCTCGCCGCGCCCGTCACGGCGGCGACCCCGCCCGCGAAGACGTAGGGCCTCACGCGGCGCCCTCCCGCCGGACCAGGGGCCGGGGGCGGGTCGGACTCAGGCGCACCGCGTACTCGCCGGGATCGAAGCGCCGCAGTGCCCGCCGGAAGGCCGCCGCCCGCCGGGGCCAGAGGGTGCTGTTGCGGCCCTGCGCGTCCAGGTAGTAGCTCGTGCAGCCCCCCTGCACCCACACCGACTCCCGCAGCTCGGCCTGCAGGGCGTCGCTGTAGGCAGCCTGCGCCTCCGGACGGGCCTCCAGCGCCGCGAGGTCGTGGCGGTCGAGGTACTCCAGCGCCTGCAACACGTACTCGAGCTGTGATTCGATGATGTACACGATGGAGTTGTGTCCCAGCGCGGTGTTCGGCCCCACCAGCAGGAAGAGGTTGGGAAAGCCCGCCACGGTGGTCCCCCGCAGCGCCTCCAGATGATCGCTCCAGGCATCGGCCAGCGACACGCCCCCCCGCCCGTGAATCAGGCGGGCCATCGGCGGCCGGGTCGCGTTGAAGCCCGTTCCGGCGATCAGCACGTCGAAGGGCCGGGCCACGCCGTCTGCCGTGACGACCTCCGACTCCCGGACCTCGCGGATGGGGTCGGTGACGAGTTCGACGTTGGGCTGCCCGATCGCCGGGTAATAGTCGTCGCTGACGAGGATGCGCTTGCACCCCAGGCGGTAGTCGGGCGTGAGCTTGGCCCGCAACGCCGGGTCCGCGACCTGCGCCTCCAGATGCTTCCGGGCCAGCCCCTCGGCGAGCCGCCCGGCCCGCTCGCTCGTGAAGGTCAGGAAGCGGGCCTCGGCCAGCCCGAAAATCCAGCCGCGTGAGGCCCGTTGCAGGGCAGGCACGCGCCGGAACAGCTCGCGCCGCCGCTCGCTGGTCTCGGCGTCCATCCCGGGCATGACCCAGGGGGGCGTGCGCTGGAAGACGGTGAGCTGCCGGGCCACCTTCTGCACCTCCGGAATGAACTGAATCGCGGAGGCCCCGGTGCCGATCACCGCGACCCTTTTTCCGCCCAGGTCCACCGAGTGGTCCCAGCGGGCCGAGTGGAAGCGCGGCCCGGTGAAGCTCTCCAGGCCGGGAAGGTCGGGCCACCTGGGATCGATCAGCGGCCCGTGCCCGGAGACGAGGACCCGCGCCGCATACTCGCCGCCGCTCGTGCGGATGCGCCACAGCCCTTCCCCGTCGTCCCACTCGGCCCGCTCGACCTCGTGTCCGAAGCGGATGTGGGACCGGAGGCCGAAGCGGTCGGCCACCCCGCGCAGGTAATCCAGAATCTCGGGCTGGCGGGCGTAGCGGTGCGACCAGTCGGGGTTGGGCGCGAAGGAAAAGGAGTAGAGGTCGCTCTTCACGTCGCAGGCGCAGCCCGGGTAGGTGTTGTCGCGCCAGGTGCCGCCGACCTCGTGCGCCCGCTCGAACAGCACGAAGTCCTCGGTGCCGCGCTCCCCCAGGCGCACCCCCATCCCCAACCCTGCGAAGCCGGTGCCGATGATGGCGATCTGGGTACGTGTCACGGCGGCCTGAGTCATGCCTGCTCCTCCAGAAAGTCCAGGACGAGGCGGTTAAAGTCGGCCGCCCGCTCGATCTGCGGAACATGGCCGGTGTCGGGAAAGAGGTGGACTTGGGCGTGGGGATGGATGCGGCGAGCCTCTTCCAGATGGTCGGCGGGCACGATGCGGTCGCGGTCGCCCCAGACGATCAGGGTGGGGAGATTCCGGCCCGCGAGGCCCCCGGCCAGGGTACGGCGCCACTCCGGGTGCAGGCCCCGCCACGCCCCCAGGTGCCGCGCCACCCGCAGAAAGGCCCGCGCGGCGCCGGGCTGCCAACCCAGGTGCTCGGCCCAGCGCACCCGCTCGGGGGTGACGTGCCGGGGATCGTGAAAGAGGCTCTCCACCGTGCGCCGCGCCGACAGGGGGGAGGGCCGCAGCAGCACCTCGCCCAGTCGGGGCACCGTGACGAGGCGCAGGGTGAGGGCCACGCTCTGGCCGAAGCCCGCGCTGCCCACCAGCACCAGCGCCCGCGTCCGCTCGGGGTACAGCAGCGCGAACTGCGCCGCGACCGCCCCGCCCAGCGAGTTGCCGATCAAGGTGACGGGCCGGGTCTCCCCCACCGCGCCGAGATAGTGCCGCACGAACCGGGCCAGCCCCGCCAGCGTGTAGGGCACGTCGGGCTTGTCGGTCAGGCCGAAGCCGATCAGGTCGGGAGCATAGACCGTATGCCGCGCGGCCAGCGGCCCCACCGTCTCCGACCAGTCCTCCAGGCTGCGGCCGATGCCGTGCAGCAGGACGGCGGGCGGCCCGGTTCCCGCGTGGACATGGCGGGTGCGGACGCCGGAGACCTCCAGAAAGGTGGGCGGGGGCAGGGCCGGAGTCGGAGGGGCCGGGGCCAGCCCGGCGGGTGGGGACACAGGTTGCACGGTGGGGGCAGTATAGGGCGCAGCCACCGCCGGGCCGCCTCACTTCAGGGCTTGAAGCCCTGCACGCTCACGGTCAGCACGTACCCGCCGCCCTCCTTCTCCCAGGGGCGGATGCCCAGGGTGCCCAGCGCCTCGCGCCCGTTGAGGTCCCGCAGGCTGTAGGTCACCACCCGCAAGGGGCCGTCGGTGGTGTCGGTGCGGGCCTTCCACCCGGCGGCCTTGAGCTGGGCCGAGTAGAAATTGAAGACCTCGCCCGCTGGGCGGGTGGTGATCACGTGGGCGGAGCTGATGGCCCCGTTGGGATAGGTGGGCGTGAAGCTGCCCTTCACCACCGCTCCCGGAAAGGCCCGCAGCAGCGGCAGGCTGGACTGCGGACGGTAGGTGGGAGCCTTTTTCAGGTTGGCGATGGCCTGCGCGGGCACCACGTTGACGCCCAGCTCGATCTCGGTGCGGCCTTCCCGCTCGACGAGGTTGGCGTTCAGGACGAAGTTGGTGCTCCCCTCGCGGTAGAAGCCCTGATTGCGGGGCGTCTGCTGGGTGGCGAAGCCGATCGGTTGACCGTAGAAGGGCTGGGGCTTCCAGCCGCCCGCCTCCAGGCTCCCTTGCAGCGCCGCGCGGGTCTCCTCGGCGGGGAGGGCGCTGCCCGCCAGGATGCGCCAGTAGACGTAAGCGCCCCCCTGCTGGCGGGTGCGGATGCTGGCGAGGACCTCCAGCGGCGGCCCCAGGCGCAGCGGCAGCGTGCCCGGCACCGCCCCGTAGGTGACCTGGGTGTCGCCACTCGGCCCGGTCATGTTCCGCAGCAGGCGCTCGACGAGCTGCGCCGACTGCGCGGCGGTGGGGGCCGGGGCAGGCTGCGCGAGGACGGGCCAGGACGTGACCCCCACGAGGAGGGCCGCCAGCAGGAGTCGTCTGGGCATGGTCCCAGCATACGCGCCAGGGTCCGGGAGGGGTCATCCGGCGAAAGGTGGACCCGCGTCGCCGGGCACGGCGGGCAGGGTGAAGAAGAAGGTGGTCCCCCGCCCGACCTCGCTCTCGACCCACAACCGCCCGCCGTGGCGCTCGACGATCTTCTTGCACACGGCGAGGCCGATGCCCGTTCCCTCGTACTGCTCGCGGCCGTGCAGGCGCTGGAAAATCTCGAAGATGCGCCCGAAATACTGCGGTTCGATCCCGATGCCGTTGTCGCGCACTCCGAAGCGCCAGAAGTCGCCCTCGCGCTCGGCCCAGACGTGGACTTCGGGAGTCACTCCCCCCCGGCGGTACTTCAGCCCGTTCGAGATCAGGTTCTGCAGGAGCTGGTCGAGCTGCTGCGGGTCGGCCAGGACGGGGGGCAGTGGCCCACGGGTGAGGCGGGCGCCTGCGAGGTCCGCTCCCGTCTCCAGGCGGCGGCGCACCGCGTCGAAGACGGCGCCGCTGTCGACCCGCTCCGGCTCGCGCTGGGTCGTGTGAACGCGCGAGAAGGTGAGCAGGTCGTCCACCAGGCGCTTCATGTGCTCGCCGCTCTCAGCGATCTGGGTGAGGTACATCCGGCCCCGGTCGTCGAGCACGTCGCCGTAGCGGCGCTGGGTCAGCCCGGCGAAACTGGTCATCGCCCGGATGGGCGCTTGCAGGTCGTGCGAGGCGACGTAGGCGAACTGTTCGAGTTCCGCGTTGCTGCGGGCGAGTTCGGCGTTGGTCTGCTCCAGTTCGGCGGTGCGCTCGGCCAAGAGGGCCACGCTCTCGGCCCGCTCCAGCGCGAGGCCCAGGCTGCTCACGACCGTCTCCAGAATGATGCGGTCGGTGTGGCTCCAGGGCCGACCCTCGAAGATCACGGCGATCAGGACGCCGACCACCTCGCCGTGGCGCAGGACGGGCAGCGAGGCCACGGTGCTCACGTGCTGCACCATCTCCTCGGGGGTGTCACTGCCCCGCGCGTAGGCGTCCTGATAAAAGGGCCGCCGGGTCTGCCAGGGCACGTCCACGCTGGGGGTCGCGCCCACCCGCGGCCCGGCGTCGATAAAGGCCTGAAGGGCCGCGTTTCCCACCTCCCCGACCTGCACCCGGTTGCGCCAGTGGTCGCCCCCGCGCTCGTAGTACAGGGCGTAGCCGGGCGGCAGCAGCGAGAGGATCACCTCCTGTGCCCGCCGCACGAACAGGCGGGGATCGCCCTGCGCCGCGAGGTCGCCCGTGAGGTGCGCGAAGCCCTCCAGGGCGCGGGTGCGGGCCGCGAGTTCGCCGTTCCGGCGCTCCAGCAGCGCGGTGGCCTCGGCCCGCTCGAGCGCGAGCTGAAAGCTGCGGCCCACCGCCCGCATCACGGAGCGCTCGTGCTCGGTCCAGCGCCGCGCGGCGCGGGTGCCCACCGCGAGCAGGCAGCGGACCTCGCCCCCGATCACGACGGGCACGAAGGCCCCCGCCCCGTAGTTCACGGTGGTGGACAGGGCATTGGCCTCGGCGTCCCAGCCGTCCACGAACGCGGCCTCGCCGGACGCCACCGCGCGGGCCAGGTTGGGGGCTTCGGCCGGGATGCCCGCCCGGATCTGCGCGACGACCTCGGGGGTCATGTCGTCCGACCACACCTGTGCCCGCCACAGCCCCCCCTCCGGCTCGTAGTAGCCCACGCTGACATGTCCCAGGGTGGTCCGCATGACCCGGACAGCCTGCCGGGCCAGCGCCGCCACGTCGGTTTGGGTACCCACGGCCTCGCTGAAGGCCACAAAGGCGTCGAGCGCCGCCGCGCGGGATTGCAACTCATGGGTGGCGGCCCCGATCCGGCCTTCCAGCTCCATGTTCAGGACGCGCAGCCGGGCCTCGGCCTGCTCGCGCCGCTCCAGCTCGGCCTGCGCGAGTTCGATCAACCGGGCGTTCTCGACCGTCACGGCGGCGAACTGCGCGAGCTGCACGAGAATCTGCTCGTCCCGCGCGGAGAACTCGCCTTCCTCGCGGTCGCTGAGCTGAATCAGGCCGATGTTGCGCCCGCCCTTGCCCACCAGCGGCACTGCCAGCCAGCCGCGCATGGGGGGATGCTGGTCGGCGTGTTGGCCAAAGCCGCGCCACGCCGGATGCGCTTCCAGCTCGGCCTGGGTCAGCCGCAGCGGCCCGTTGACCCGGCACACCAGCGCGTAGATACCGCTCCCGTCCGGGGGCACGGCGTAGTCCTGCCACGCGGCGTACTTGTCGCTGAGAGACACCGCCGTGATCGCCTGCGCCCAGTCCTCGCTGACGGTCAGGCTCACGACCGACTGGTGTGCCCCCACCAGCAGGCGGGCTTCCTCGGTGATGACCTCCAGGGCCGCTTGTAGACCCGGCGCCTGCCCGATCCGCAGCGCCGCCCGCGCCAGCCCACCCACCGGATCGGTGCCCTCCGGGTCAGCGCGGCCCTCCCGCGACAGCCGCCCGAGGTGCAGCGCCGCCTGCCCCGCGAGTGCCCGCGCGAGACGTATCCCGGCCGCGTCTGGCGCCTGCGGCCACGCCAACCCCAGCAGGCCCCGCACGGGTTCCTCCCCGACCTGAAGGGGCAGCAGGGCGGCGCCGCTCCCCTCCAGCAAGACAGGCTCGCGGCGCTGCCACACGGCCCGCAGGGTCGCGAGGTCCGGCCACGCCACCCCGTCTCCCTCCTGGGCAGTGGGCGCCGGGGCGATCTCCTGCTCCCCTCCCGGCACCAGCCACGCGGCGACGGGCACGCGCAGGGCCGCGTGGGCGTGCGCGAGCAGAACCTCCACCACCTCCTGCGGCCGCCTGGCCGCGGCGAGGGCCTCGGCGACGACGAGCAGGAGATCGGTGTGGACGGGGGCGGGCGGACAGACCATACGCGCAGGATACGGTGCCGTTTCCCCGGCGGAGGTGCAGCCTGGGGCGGCGGGGCCGATGCACTAGGCTGTGGGCCTGATGGTCGCCAGATTCGTGCCCGCTGCCCCCCCCGTCCCCCCCCGCCCAGAGGCCCACCTGTGAGCGGCGGCCTCGTCGCGCTGCTCGACGACGTGGCGGCCATCGCCAAGCTCGCGGCGGCGTCGGTCGACGATATCGGGGCCGCCGCCGCCAAGGCGGGCAGCAAGGCGGTGGGCGTGGTCGTGGACGACACGGCGGTCACCCCCCGCTACGTGACGGGCTTTACCCCCGACCGCGAGCTGCCCATCATCTGGCGGATCGCGCGGGGATCGCTGCGCAACAAGGTGGTGTTTATCCTCCCTGCCGCGCTGCTGCTCAGCCAGTTTCTGCCCGGCGCGATCCCCCCGATCCTGATGCTGGGCGGGGCCTACCTCTGCTTTGAGGGCGCCGAGAAGGTCTATGAAGCTGTCAGCGGCCACGAGGAAGGCCACGGGAGCGAGGACCCCGCCGCCCTGACGGGGCAGGCCCACGAGGAACAGATGGTCGCGGGAGCGATCCGCACGGACTTCATCCTCTCGGCCGAGATCATGGCGATCTCGCTCGCGGAGGTGGCCGACCAGACCTTCTGGCTGCGGGCGGCGACCCTGGTGGTCGTGGCACTGCTGATCACCGCGCTGGTGTACGGGGTCGTGGGACTCATCGTGAAAATGGACGACTTCGGCCTGCGGCTGGCGAACGGCGCGTCGGGCGCGGGGCGCACCTTCGGGCGTGGGCTGGTGCGCGGCATGCCCAAGGTGCTCTCGGCCCTCTCGGTGATCGGCACCGCCGCCATGCTGTGGGTGGGCGGGCACATCATCCTCGCGGGGCTGGAGGATTTCGGCCTGGGCGGCCCCCTCCACTTCTTCCACGGTCTCGCCGTGGCGGCGGGGCACGCGGTCCCCTTCGCGCAAGGCTTCGTCGAGTGGCTGGTCGAGACGCTGGGATCGGGCCTGTTCGGGCTGCTGGTGGGCGCCGTGATCGTGGCGGTGCTGCACCTGCGGCCGGGGCGCGGGGCAAAAGCGCACTGAGGTTCGGCCACGCCTGCAGCCGTGGGGAAAACTGAGAAGTTTGCTCGGAACGCCACCTCTGACCCGGACCATCCCCACACCCATGGGGAAAACCGCCACTCGGCGGCGTCTTGGTCGTCGGTGCGCGGACCATCCCCACACCCGTGGGGAAAACGACTGCTTGAGTGGCAGCCCTTTCTTGCCCGTCGGACCATCCCCACACCCGTGGGGAAAACGAAGACGCGCTTGCCGCGCGGCTGGATCCCGCCGGACCATCCCCACACCCGTGGGGAAAACGCGTCCGCTCCGCGTCGTCGGCAAACTCGACCAGTCCGACGGACCATCCCCACACCCGTGGGGAAAACTTACCGTCTGGCTCTCTGCTACCGGCCTGGGACGGACCATCCCCACACCCGTGGGGAAAACTACTCCGAAGCCGTTCAGCACGCTCTGAACGGCGGACCATCCCCACACCCGTGGGGAAAACCTCGTGGAAGTCGCTGGCCTCAATGAAGCTGCCGGACCATCCCCACACCCGTGGGGAAAACTTGTAGGCGTCACTCTGGAGGCTCGCCAGGGGCGGACCATCCCCACACCCGTGGGGAAAACCTCTCGCTGTCGGTGTCCACATCGGCGGGGAGCGGACCATCCCCACACCCGTGGGGAAAACTGCACAAAAACGCTGCCCCGGTAGGCAAGCGTCGGACCATCCCCACACCCGTGGGGAAAACCCGCCGAGTTCGTCGGTATCGTCCTCTTTCAGCGGACCATCCCCACACCCGTGGGGAAAACCTGTCGCCCACGTCAAACCAGGTGTCAGCCCATGGACCATCCCCACACCCGTGGGGAAAACGCCAAGCTGCTCTCCCTGGCCGAGGCCACCGCCGGACCATCCCCACACCCGTGGGGAAAACCCCACCGACCCTGCCCTGCGCGGGCCGGTGACCGGACCATCCCCACACCCGTGGGGAAAACTTCGGGGACGCCGAGGCGGGCGCGGGCGTGAACGGACCATCCCCACACCCGTGGGGAAAACCACCGCCGCGCGGCGCAGGCGTGCATCCTGAGCGGACCATCCCCACACCCGTGGGGAAAACTGCTGTGTGGTGTCAGGTCAGGACCCCCGCCGCCGGACCATCCCCACACCCGTGGGGAAAACGGGTGCTGTTCAGGGTGAGGTCGACCTTCTGGAGGACCATCCCCACACCCGTGGGGAAAACGTAGGCGTCCTGGGCCGATTCGTGGTGGTCACCGGACCATCCCCACACCCGTGGGGAAAACGGGTTGTCCGGGCTCTGCTTGTCGATCACGATCGGACCATCCCCACACCCGTGGGGAAAACATGAACCGCTTGTACCAGAGGCCGGTGTATTCCGGACCATCCCCACACCCGTGGGGAAAACTTCTCGACGGTGAGGGGGTGCAGCGGGGTGATCGGACCATCCCCACACCCGTGGGGAAAACACCAGGCGTCCGCCGGGAATCAGCCGGTAGCGCGGACCATCCCCACACCCGTGGGGAAAACACCACATGCGTGGGGTACACGTAGGCCGAGGGCGGACCATCCCCACACCCGTGGGGAAAACCATTAGAACCGCGTGCTACATGGCGTTTCTCGCGGACCATCCCCACACCCGTGGGGAAAACGGCAGGAACGCCGGAGTACATCGCGGCGGAACAGGACCATCCCCACACCCGTGGGGAAAACCCAACGCTGCTTCCGGTGGCAGGGAGCGGGTTCGGACCATCCCCACACCCGTGGGGAAAACCTCCGCACGGTGGGAGAGGGGGCGCGGGCAGGCGGACCATCCCCACACCCGTGGGGAAAACGTGGGGGCGTGGCTGGACAAGCACGCGCCCGCCGGACCATCCCCACACCCGTGGGGAAAACTGGTACTCGGTCTCTTCCATTACAGCAACAATCGGACCATCCCCACACCCGTGGGGAAAACGGATTGAGGCCCACGCCCTCCGCAGGCTTGAACGGACCATCCCCACACCCGTGGGGAAAACCTGCACGATGCTCAGGCCGTTCTGCGCCAGCCCGGACCATCCCCACACCCGTGGGGAAAACTGCGCAAAAGGGCATGAATATAGTGGCGACAACGGACCATCCCCACACCCGTGGGGAAAACATGGGCGTCGGGATGGACGATGTACGGCGGGGCGGACCATCCCCACACCCGTGGGGAAAACACTTTAGAAACGCGGCCCTTTCCGCTCCTCATCCCCGGAGAAGGCCCCTGCCCCCTCCCCAATTCACATCACAATTTGTCATCGTCCTCTGGAGGGTCGTACTCCTGGGCCAATTCTGCATGACGCGCGTTGCGGACGGCAACGAGCTGGTATCCGTCGAGGCTGACCACCCGCCGGGTCGCGTCGCCGTGGGTGCGGATGACGAAGCCCTGCTCATTGCTGGCACGGTAGACCTGGGTGCAGCGGCCCCGGCGGGTATGCCCCACGGCCTTGTCCCACAGCAGGTCGCGCACGAGGGCCGAGGCGTTGCCCACGTACACCCCGGGCTGGACTTCGATCAGCCAGCGCGAAAGCTCACCGCGCAGGCTCTCGGGGACGGCCTCAAGAGTCATGACCAGCATGGTTCACTCCTCCCGCCGCGTTGCCCTCCGGGTCCCACAGGTCGCCGGGGGCCATCGGCTCAGGGTCGGGGTCGTCGCCGCCCAGCAGGTGCAGCAGGTCGGCGGCCATGCGCTCCAGCAGGCGCAACCGCGTCATGTGGTCGCGCAGGCCGGTGCGGACACGCCTCTCCAGATCGTCGCCGGGGGTGGCGGCCTCGCGGAAGGCAACGGGCAGCACCACCTCCAGCTTGTAGAGGTCGGCCACGTCGTAGACGAAGCTCAGCATCTTGCCGGTGTGGACGAAGCCCAGCGCGGGGCTGTAGCCCATGCTCAGGATCGCCGCGTGCGCGAGGCCATAGAGGCAAGCATTCCCGGCGCTGACCGCCTTGTTCACCGGCGTGGCGCGGTTCCAGTCCTGCTGCTTGTACTGGCGCGTGTCCCACTTGACTCCGTGCGCCCGGCTGTAGCGGGCGTAGGCATCCCGCACCCGTGCCCCCTCGCGCCCACGAATCTGCTGGAGGGTGAGGTCCGGGGGCAGCCCTTCCGGAAAGCGCATCGCGTACATCTGCCGTACCACCCGCAATCGGCTCTGGGGATTGGCCCACAGCAGCGCCTGCCGCTGAAGCCGCGCCGCGCTGCGCGTCTCGCCCAGGCCGCTGGCGTAGAGCCGCACGCCCTCCTCGCCCACCCACAGCAGCGAGCAGCCGGTGTCGGACAGGGCCTTGACCGCCTCGTGGCTGACCGAGCAACCCGGCCCCAGCAGCAGCACGCTGAGGCTGGCCGCCGGGATGGTCACCATGCCCTCCGGGTGATAGGCCCGCACGCCCCGCCCATCTTGCTCCAGGCGGGTGTGGTCGAGGTAGAGATAGGTCGTGCCGTCGCGGAACTTGGGCAGCTCGCGCAGATTCTGCCGCTGCCAGATGATGGCGTTCGAGGTCGGCGGAATGGAGGTGGGATCGGTCATGGAGTACCTCGGTGGGGAGGGGGTCAGCCCGGCCCCAGGCTCAACAGCCCGCAGCCCAGCGCCTTGGCGTGGCCCAGGCCGCCGCACACCGCGCCTTGTAGGGCGGCCGGGTCGGTCACACAGAGGCGACCCTCGAAGGTCACGGTGTGAAGGGTCAGGGTCTGAGCGCCCTTGCGGGTGCGGACGGTGCCGCTGTGGGCGATGTCGGCGGCGAGCAGGTCGAAGCCGTGCTGACCGCCCTGCCGCTCCAGCCATCCGAGCTGCTCGTGCGGGCCGCGCAGGGCGTGGCGGCGACTGCGGCCCCGCTCGTCCAGCTTCCGCACGGTCACATTCGCCCGCAGGCGGAAGCGCAGGGCGCGGCCGGGGGTCAGCGCTCCGGTCAGGTCCACCGCCTTGACCTCCCAGCCCCGCAGCGAGCCGGGATGCCGGGCGTTCAGCGCCTCCCAGTCGGGCGGGGTCAGGCTCTGGACGAGGAGGGTCTCGCGGTCCTCCTGACGCCACAGCAGCCGTTCGCCGTCCGGCAGGGGTGCCCCCTCCACCCCCGCCCCCGGAAAGGCCCAGCGCAGGGTCTGGTGCAGCGCGTAGGGGCTGGCGAGGTCGCGGGCGGTGCGGGGGTCGCGGTCGTCGAAGGTCAGGCGGGAGAGGTGCAGCGGCGTCACGCGCCCACCTCCTCGGGCGGGGACAGCCGCAGCCAGGGGTCGGGTTCCGGGGTCAGGGGCAGCGTCACCGTCAGCACGTCGCGGGACACGTAGCGCCGCCGGGCGAAGGGGCCGTCGGGTACGTCCTGCCGCCGGGAAGGGGACGCAGAAGCTCGCAGGCGTTCGGGCACCGCTTCCCGGTCAAGGACGAGGCGGTAAGGTTCCGCCCAGTCCTCGCGGCGCAGGCTGGGGGCGATCAGCAGCGCCCCCCAGAGGGGCAGGTCCAGCGGGGGGCGGTCGAACAGGGGCAGGCTCGGCACAAAGGCTTTGCGTCCCAGCGACAGCGGCCAGTGCGGATTTTTCAGGGCGGCGTGTAGATCGGCCAGCAGGCCCGCGTCCCCCTCCAGCCCGGCCCAGAACGCGGCGTCCGCGAGGTAGGCGCGGCGGGTGATGTCGGTCCTCGTCTTCGGGTCGCCGGGGCGCAGTTGGGCGGTGTGGTAGTCGCTGGCGGCCACCCCCGCGCGGTCCACCCGCACCCCGAACGCGAGGCGGGTCAGGTGGTCCACGGAGTCGGCCCGGTCGATGCCCAGCGCCGCCGCGCACAGGCCCAGTACGCCCGAGCGGCTGGGTTCGGCCTCGGTGTCGCGGTCGTCGAAGCGGCTGCGCGTGCCCCACGCCTGCATGGGCGCTGCCAGCCGCAGCAGCAGGGTCGCCACCGTCAGGCCCCCAGCGCGTGCAGGGCGTCCGCGACCGTCGCGTCGATCAATGCCGTCACGTCCGGCATCGCCTCCCCGAAGACCTCGTGCCCGCCCTCCCGCGCCACGAAGCGGGCCTGCCCGGCGTCCCCGAACACGCCGTTCTGCCAGCCCATCTCCCCGGCCAGTGCCGCGATACTGGGGGCTAGGTAGCCCTGCCCGCCCTCGGCCCGCACGCCCTTCTCGAAGGCGTTGGCGAGGTTGCGCGGCGAGGTGTTCCGGCGAACCACCTGCACCATCAGCCCCGGCAGGTTGTGTGCGGCGAAGGTGTTCTGTTTGCCCGTCGGCGCGGCGAAGACCGAGGCGTACAGGAAAGCCCGCAAGCCCCGCTCCAGCAGCTCGCGGTCGCCCTGCAGGTTTTCCAGCAGCTTGCCCAGGTCGATGCAGGCGTAGCGGTAGACGGTCGCGCTGGCGAACTCCACCGTGCCCAGCATGTCGGCCCCGGCGTTGTCGTCGGGCTTGAGGTCGTCCACCGCCGTGTAAAAGTCGTACTGCCGCTCGCGCAGGGCGTGGGTGCTGATCGCGTGCGCGACCTGCGCCGCCGCGTCCGCGTTCTTGTCGGGGAGGTCCGCCAGCATCCGCCCGAAGAGGGCCACGTCCACCGCCTTGCTGCCGTTGAGCGCCCCCGCGAGTTGCTTGCCGAGGTCGCCGCCCAGGGTCGCCTTCTTGCTGACCTTCTTCTTGCCGCCCTCCTCGGGCGCGGGGGCTGCCGCCTGGAACTCGGCCCAGTGGGCGCCGATGATGTCGGCCACCCGGCGCAGCTCGTCGCGGCCCAGGAAGAGGAGGTACTGGTTCTTGCCGTCCTTGACGGGCAATCCCAGCCCGCCCAGCGCGAGTTCGGCGGCGGCGCGGCGCTGCTCCCCCGTGCGGCCCTCGCCCGCGAGCAATTCGGCAATCGCCTCGTGCGCCCGCTTGGTCCTGACGCCCATCTCGTCCGGCTGGAGAAGCTGCCGCCCCCCGAAGTCCTGCCGCATCGCCCGCTTGAACGACTGCGAGGAAATCCGCAGCCGCCGCGTGCCACCGAAAAAAGCGTCTTTGGGGCTGCCGGTGTCGTCGCGGTTGAGGTTGCTGGGGGCAAAGTTCTGGAGGTAGTGCAGTTCGAGGAGGGCTTTCATTCTTCGGCTCCTGGGGGGGCAGTGGTGGTGTCGGAGGGGGCGGCAGCGGTGTCCTTCGCCTCTCGGCTGATCTCGCGGTAGAAGTCCTGCGCCCACTGACGGCGCACGCGGTCGCCCCAGTACAGGAGGTCCGTGGTCAGGCGCACCCAGTCGGGCGTCAGGTCCTCGGTGGCGAGCAGGGTCACCGCCTGCCGCATCTGGTAGTTCAGGCCGTCGCGGTCGGCGTCCAGCAGCGCCAGGAAGCGTTTCTCGGTGCTGGGGCGGCTGCCTTGGGCGAGGTAGAGTTTGCCCATCAGCAGGCCGATGGAAGGGCCTTTTTCCGCATCGGTGTTCTCGGCGGGCGGCGTCTCCACCTCCGCCGCGTCCCCCTCGTCCTGCCGGGCCTGGGGCTTGAGGGCGTACAGGCCCGCGACGAGTCCCAGGGCCTCCTTCTGATAGGGTTCCGCCGTGCCATAGCCGGTGCGGGTATACAGCCCCTCCAGCCAGTACACGCCGCGTTCGTCGCCGCTCAGCCCCCGCCGGAGCTGCGCGAGGGAGCCGCGTTCCAGCCGGGAAAGCTCGGCCACGAAGCGGGCGGGGCGGTCATCCGCCACTTGCTTGGTCATGGGGTGTCTCCATTTTTGAGGGTGCCCAGGGCCTTGAGGAGCGGTCCCTGCGATTTCTCTATGGCCCGCAGGCCCACCGCGTTCATCCCGGCGGCTTGCTCAGCGGTGCGCCAACCTGCCCACGCGGCGCGGCTCAGGGCGGCGTGCCAGCCCGCCAGAGCGACTTTCGGGTCCCTGTCCAGCGCCAGCAGGTAGGTGCGGAAGGGGGTGTCCAGCCCGGCCCAGTAGGTCGGCTCGGCGGGAATCTGGGCGGCCAGCTTGCCCACGTCGTCCTTGTGGGGGTCGCGCTCGCCGTCCTTTTTCAGCAGCGCGTGGGCGAGGAGGTGAACCGAGCGGCGCAGGCCCTCGCCCACGGTGCCCGCGTCGGTCAGGGCCGCCTGCACGTGGTCGCGGAACGCCTCCGGGTTCTGGATAAAGGCTTCCGGCAGCGTGTAGGTTTCCTGGCGCATGGCAAAGGCTTTGCCCTGGTCGGTCAGTTGGCCAAAAACGACGACGGGAATAACCGGGTGTGGGGCGCGGGCGTCGGGGGTGCCTTCCTCCTCCCAGCCGTCGTCGGGCGTGTCCTGGGAGGAGGCGGGCTTCGGCCTTCTCGTCTGCCCCAGCCGCTCGGCGGCGGCCAGCATCACGGCGCGGGCGTGCGTGACGGTCTTGGGCGGCGTACCTGCCTTCACCTTCACCCCACCCTTGCGGTCCTCGGACACCTGAGCGGCGGGATCGGGGAGCAGGGCGGTCATATCGCGCCACAGCATCCGCTCTCGGCGCAGTTTGTAGGGAAAGGGTTGCTCGTTCTTGGGGTCGCGGCTGGGGCGTAGGCTGACCATCGGGTCGGTGCCCGTGCCGCTGCCCTCGCCCGCCCCCTCCAGCGGAATCCCGGCGCCGAAGCCGACTGAGCGCACGACCACGCCCTCTGGCGTTTCCTCGGGCAACAGCAGGACGCTGCGGCTCGGCCAGGCGTAACGGCTGGCGTACCCAGCGGCCACACGGGGTTTTTCGGGATCATACCGGGCGCGAATCTGCTCCACGGTCAGCGGCTCCTCCTCCCAGGGGGGCAGGTCCTGCTCCTGCATGGCCGCTGGGTAGGGCACGAGGTTCAGGCAGAGGGTCTGGTGCAGGTTCGCTCCCTCCGCCAGAAAGAGGCCCGCCGTCGCCACCGGAGCCGCCCGCGCCGCCGTGGTGAAGCGTTTGATCAGCCCCCCCAGCGCGAAGGTCTGGTGGGCCACCAGTTGCAGCGCCGCCTGCGCGGGCGTGAGGGCGTCGCTGCGGTTGCCGCCGGGTCGGGCCTCCACGTTGAAGAGGGCGGTCGTGTTCGGGCTGCCCTCCTCGGTGCTGAGGCGGGTCCAGTGGCTGCGGAAGTTCTCGCCCACCACGGCCGGGTCCAGCCCCGCGACCTGCATAAAGGGCTGCGGCCCGAAGAGGCAGAAGCGGTCGGCGTACTGGTCCAGATAGCGGGCCACGTCGTCCGGAAACTGCCCGGCCAGATACCAGTCGGCCCCCTGCTCGGCGTCCCTGGGTCCCCGAAGCGACCGGTACAGGAGGGTCAGATGGAGCCGGTAGAGCGCGGCAGTCTGCAAGGGGTGCCCGGCGTCGATGCGGCAGAAGTCGGCGGCCCGCAGCAGGGAATCCCGCAGGGAGACGTGCCGCCGCTCGCCGCTGCGGGCGACAACAGGAATCCACTCCCTGTCCAGCAGGGAAAAAGTGTCCAACGGTTCACCTCCACCGTCATTGTCGGGATGGGGTGTCGCTGAACTGTCACAGGTGTTTTCGCCGCTCCCATACAGGCATGAAAGTTGAGCCTGCCTTCCTCATGGGCGATAGGGCACGGCTCCGCGACCGGTTTCGTCGCCTCCCCCATGTACCCTCCCCGCATGACTCAACTCCACCCCATCACGTCGGCGGCGCGGACCCTGTGGGCCAAGAGTGCGAAGAAGAACGCGGACGGCACGCAGGGCGCGTGGCTGCCCGTCCTCAATCACCTGCTGGACGTGGCGGCGTGCGCGGCCGAGATTTTGAGCCTGGAGCCGCCGCAGACGCGGGCGCTGTTTGAGGGCGACTTAGGGCTGGAGGGCGAGCAGGCGCTGGCCTGGACGCTGGCGCTGGTGGCCCTGCACGACCTGGGAAAGGCGAGCCCGGCTTTTCAGGTGCTGTGGGCGGAGGGAAAAAGTGGGGTGGACCCGGCCCTACGCTTTCCCGCCGAGTTGCGCGAGCCTTATGCACCGCACGGAGTCGTGACCCAGGCGGTGCTGCCGGACTTCCTGACCGGGTTGGGGTGGCCGGGGCCGGTGGCGCGGGGCGTCGCGGACGCGGTGGGGTGCCATCACGGCTTCCGGGTGGAGGACCGCGAACTCAACCTCGCGCAGGCGCAGACCGGGGACGCCCGCTGGGCGCAGGTTCGCAAGGAGCTGTGCCGCCTCGTGACACAGGGGACGGGTGCTCGCTACGACGCCGTCCCCACCATCTCCACCCTCACCGCCGCCGCCTTCATGCGCCTCGCCGGGCTGACCAGTTTCGCGGACTGGCTGGGGAGTTCCTTTCCACTGCCCACGGTCACGGATTTCTCGGCCTACGAGGACCCGGCGGCCTACTTCGCGCGGGCGCGGGAACGGGCGCGGCAGACGCTGGCCGGGATTCGCTGGCCCGTGTTCGCCCCTCTACGCGAGGAACTGCCCCCCTTCCCCGAGGTCTTCGGCTTCCCACCCCGCCCCCTCCAGACGGCACTGGCGCAGGCTCTGGCGGACGTGAGCGGCCCGGCCCTGGTGCTCGTCGAGGCCCCGATGGGCGAGGGCAAGACGGAGGCGGCCTTTTACGCGCACCTCCAGCTTCAGCGGGCGGCGGGGCACCGGGGCATGTACGTGGCGCTGCCGACCCAGGCGACCGGGAACGCGATGTACGAGCGGTTCGCGGAGTTCCTGAAGGCGCAGGGCCGGGAGACGCCGCCCGACCTGCAACTCGCACACGGGGGCACCCTGCTGAACAAGGACTTCCAGGCGACCGTCCAGCGCACCCGCAACGCCGAGTGCGACCCCGCCGAGGCGGGGGGCTACGGGGTCCGCGCCGAGGAATGGTTCACCAACCGCAAGCGGGCGCTGCTCTCCGAGTACGGGGTGGGCACAGTGGATCAGGCGCTGCTGGGGGTGCTGGGCGTGTCGCACCAGTTCGTGCGCCTCTGGGGCCTGGGCAACCGGGTGGTCGTGCTGGACGAGGTCCACGCCTACGACACCTACACCTCCGAGTTGATTGCCGCCCTCGTCGCGTGGCTGCGGGCGCTGGGGTCCAGCGTGGTCATCATGAGCGCGACCCTTCCCGAGTCGGGCCGCCGCGCCCTGCTGCGGGCCTGGGGGGTGGAGGACGCGCCCACGGCGGCCTACCCGCGCCTGACGGTGGCCCCGGCGCAAGGAGAGGTCCAGACCGTGACCATCCCTGACCACGACGAGGACGGCAACGCCAGCCGACCGCGCCAGCACGTCACCCTGCGGCCCCTGGGCAGCGCGGCGGAGGAGATGGCCCGGCAGGCGGTGGACCTCGCGGCGGACGGTGGGTGCGTGGCGGTGATCGTGAACACGGTGGCGCGGGCGCAGGCGGTGCAGGCGCAGGTGCTGGCCGAGCTGGAGGCGCGGGGGATGACCGCCCGGACCTGCACGAAGGGCGGCAGCAAGGACCCACGGGCCGTCAACGTGCTGCTCTACCACGCCCGCTACCCGGCGGACGAGCGTTTGCAGCGTGAAAAGAGAGTGCGGAAGTTCCTGGGCAAGCAGCCGTACACGGAAGAAGAGGATGGTCAGAAGGTCGAAGGCTTTTTCCGTCCCGACCGCTTCATCTTGATCGCCACCCAGGTGGCCGAGCAGAGCCTGGATTTCGACGCGGACGTGATGCTCACCGACCTCGCCCCCGCCGACCTCGTGCTGCAACGGGCCGGACGGCTGCACCGCCACGCGGCCAATCAGGGCAAGCGGCACGGCCACGACGACGCCGTGCTGTACGTCGCCGGGCTGGACGAGTGGCCGGACGCCAGCATGGAGCGCGAGTTCTGGGGCCGCGTCTACGCCCCCGCGTTGCTCTACCGCTCGTGGCTCTCGCTGCGGCGGCGGCTGGAGGCAGGCCTGACCTTGCCCGACGATCTGGACGAATTGGTGCAGGAGGTCTACGCCCCCGAGTTCGCCGCGCCCGAACTGGCCCCGGAGCAGCGTGAGCAACTGGCAGCGGCCGAGGCGGACCTGGAGAACCGGCGCGGCAACGAGGCCACGACCGGCCTGTTCGCCCATATCGGCCGCCCCGCCGACTTCTGGCAGACGCTCCTGCACCGCCGCCCCGACGCCAACCCCGACAGCGAAAGCCTCAGCGACGACCCCGCCGCCGTGGGAGCCGGGGACGATCCGGAGCGCCCCCGCACCCGCCTGGGCGAGGAAGGGGTGCGGATCGTGCCGGTGGAGCGGGCCGAGAACAACATCTGGCAGGTTTGTGTCTCTGCCTTCGCCACCCCGGAAGACAAACGGTCGCCTCTGCGTCCTCAATTCGCTGAGTTGGACAAACGCGACACCGACCACGCCCGCCAGATTTACCGCCGCTCCCTGAGCGTCTCGCGCTGGGAACTTCTCAAGGCTGCCAAGCAAGGAACCCTCTGGGAAGGCTCACTGGGCACGCAGCACCGGGGCTGGCGGGCGCATCCCCTCCTGCGTGACGCCGTGCCGCTCGTGTTCAAGGCTGGAGTGGCCGAGGTGCAAGGGCTTCAGGTGCGCCTGGACCCGGAACAGGGGCTGGTGTACGTGAAGGCGTGAACGGCAGGGAAAGCCGCGCAGACTCCTCTCCCCACCCTCGGCTTCACAGCTCTACGAGTCTTCCCTCGGTCAGAGGGGCCTAGCGGAGCCAAGGGGTGAGGGGTCCCCTACCGCCGTCCCTCCATCACATCCAACAGCATCCCCGGATAGGTCGGGTCGTGCCGGGCCAGGGCCGCCCGCAGTTCTCCCAGCCAGTGGTCGCGGACGTGGGGCGGCGAGAGGACCTCGACCCTGGGTCCCCAGCCCAGCAGGAAGGGGATCAGTTCACGCGGCAGGCCGCTGGCGTCGGTTCCGGCGCGGATGTCGAGTTCGACGCTGCCGTCGCGGTGAATCAGGGTGGTGTCCACCCGCGTGGCGTTGGGGTAGCCGCCCTCCAGCACCCGGTAGGCGGCTTCCGGCGCGAAGCGCACCCGCACGGTGACCGGGTTTTTGCCGCCGATCACGCCCCAGGCGTCCGAGAGGTAGTCGCGGGGGTCGAAGTCCTCGGGGATGTCGTAGGTCCGCGCCAGCCGGGCGAGGTTCTCCATCCGGCTCACCTTGAAGGTGCGGATGGCCCCCCGGTGCCGCGTCTCGCACCCGATCACGTAGGGCGCGAGGTTGTCGCGGCTGATCTCCACGAAGTAGACCTCCAGCTCGTTGCCGCGCAGGGCCTCGCCGCCGGGCTTGCGGTAGTCGAAGCGCAGCACCTCGCGGTGGGTCCACGCGGCGGCCACGAAGTCCAGGGCGCGGTCGGTCGCGTGGGTGGCCCCGGTTTCCAGCAGCGAGCGGTGCAGCAGATGGCGCAGGTGCTGCGGCAGGTCCGCCGCGACCGTTTCCAGGGCGCTGAGGTAATGTCCGCTGGTCACGGGCGCGTGGTGGTGCAGGAGCCGCACGGCGGTGTAGACGGCGAGGGCCTCGGCGGGATTCAGCGCCCGGCCCCCCTGCGGGATGTGGTAGGCGCCCTGATGGTCCCGGATGACCCGGTGTTCCATCTGCGAGAGGGCCAGCAGGTCGCGCTGGATGCTGCGCTGGGTCACGCCGAAGTGCGCGGCGAGTTGCTCGGTGGTGCGCGGCGCCTGCTTCAGCTTGTCGGCCAGCGCGGCGAGGCGTTTGGCCCGGTCCCACACCAGGGGCTGACGGGGCAGGGGTCGGCGCCGGGGGGTCGGAAGGTCGTTGTCAGGGTGCGTCTGCTGGGGCTCGCCCACGGTGGTCCTCCAACGCGGAGGATGCCGGGCGGCTGTCGCGCCAGTGTCACCGCGAGGGTCAGTCCACCCGCCCACTCAGCAGATTTGCGTCCCTTTGCCTCAACTCCTGCTCGCGGGCCAGGACCCAGGGGAGGGAGACCCCCGGCAGGAAGGTCTCGACCGGGTCGCCCCGCCGCAGCGCCTCTCCCACGTCGTAGTGCCACTCGGCGGCGGGGTCGAGGCGGTAGCCGCCGGGGACGCTCCCCACGCTCCCCGGCCAGCCCAGCGCGTCCCGCACCGCCCGCACCGCCGCCGAGACGCGCTGGCGCTGGAGCCGGGGGGGGCGGGGGGTGCCGTCCTCCACGACTTCCGCGAGCAGGTCGGTCAGGCCCTCGCCGCCGCCGTCGAGCAGCGCACACAGCACCGCGAGACCGGGGCCACCCAGGGGCACCGGGCGTCCGCCGACCTCCACGCGGGGGGTGCCCATCGCCCGCACCCGGACCAACGTGCGGGCCGGGCGCGGGAGGGGAGCCGGGGTGGGCAGACCCGCCGCCGAGAGCAGCGCGAACAGCCCTGGAAAGGCGTGCGCCTCCTCGCGCGCCCAGAGCGTGTCAGGATTCAGCGGCCGCAGCAGCGCCAGCGCTCCGGCCCGGTCCCCCCGTTGCCGGGCGAGTTCGGCCCGCACGATCCGGGCGCGGCCCTCGTCCTCGCCCTCCAGCGGGCCGGTGAGGGCGAGCACGGCCTCGGCCCGCTCGGCTTGCCCCAGCGCGGCGTGGGCGGCGGCGAGGTCCACGTGGACCCAGGACGTGCCCGAGGCGCGGTCCCCCGGCGCGGCGCGGGTGGCCTGGGTCAGCGGTTCGAGGGCCGCGAAGGTCTGCCCCGAGAGCCGCAGGGTGTGCCCCAGCCCACGCAGGGCCTGCCGCACGTCGTCGAGGTCGCCCTGCCGCTCGGCCTCGGCGGCGGCCTGACGGTAGAGGGCCGCTGCCCGTGCCCACTCGCCCAGCGCCCGCCGCGCCGCCGCCTGCCCGCACCACGCGCGGGCGCGGGCTGCTTCCGCCCCCCGGCGAATGGCCGTGACCCGCGCGAAGTAACCCTCGGCCTCCTCGAAGCGTCCCGATACCAGGCAGGCCAGCCCCATGTTGTGCAGCGTCCAGGCGCGGTGGTGCCCGTCGTGCCGGAAGTGGGTCAGCGCCTCGGCATAGGCCCGCAGCGCTCCCGCCTGGTCGCCCGAGCGGCCCAGCAACGCGCCTTCTTCCATCCGCAGGATGCCCAGCGCCCGGCCCGTCACGAAGGCCGCTGCCCGCGCGAAGGCCGCCTGCCAGCCCTCCCGCCCCAGGTGCGCGAGCGAGCGGCCCCGCACCCGCCACGCCGCCCCGGCCTCGTGGGGGGCGAGTTCGGCCTCCCCGGCCAGGGCACGGTCGGCGGCGACCAGCGCCCCAGCATAGTCGTCCTCCCGCGCCAACGACCAGGCGAGAACGGCGTGGACGAAGGGCGCCTCCAGGCCCTGCCCCAGCGCCCATTCGGCCAGCTGCCGCACCTCGCCCGCCGGGCGCACGTTGCCCAGCAGCCGCAGGTGCAGCCGCACGCCCTCCCGGCCCTCCCGCACCTGCGGGGGCAGGGTCAGGAAGAGATTCAGCAGCTCCCCGAAGCGGGCGGGCTGCGAGACGCCTTCCGCCGCTCGCGTGAGGGTCTGAAGGGCGTCCTCCGCTCGTCCCGCCGCCAGCAGCGCCTGGACCGAGGCGTCCCACTCGGCAGGGCTGACAGTGACGGGAAGGCCGGAGGGGGGGTGGTCGGCGGGCGACATCCCCGCGAGTCTAGGCCGGGAGAGGCCCCCCCGAGAGGGACCGGGTGCCAGGTGCGCGACTCTCTGGTGGCCCGAACTCAGCCCAGGCCACCTCCACTCTTCGGGTCGTCTCCCTGCGGCAGGGGTGGGGGCGGCTCGGCCAGGGTTCCAGTGGCCGGGGGCGTGGCCGACTGGGCGCAGGTGCCCCCGGCCAGCGGGGCAAGGACGAGCAGGGCAGAGAGAACAAGGCGCAGAGCACGCATGGGCGGGCCTCCTGGGACAACAGGCCTCCCCCTCAGGCACCCTCTGGGGGTCCTGACTGTGGTGGGCGGAGGCGGGGCTAGGGCACGCGGCCAGGCGTGCCGGGCGGGTCGCCGCCTGCGGTGCGCTCCGGGGCGCTCCTCGCGGTGACGCCGCGCACTGTGGGCCAGCTCAGCGACGAAACCGGTCGCCGCGTAGTGGCCTGTTGTCCGGGGCCTCCTTTGCCCACTTGGTGGTGGCTTTTCGCGCCCGCTTCCGCCCGCTCAGGAGCAGCCCTGCGGTCAGCGGAAGCACCCTAGACTGGAAAGGGGTCTCCCTGGGCCACATGACAATGTGAGCCGGACCCGACCTCTGGCGTGGGGGTCGGGTCCGGCTGGCGGGGCTGGAGGCCGCGCCGATGTGGCGCTGGGTTTCCCCACGGGTGTGGGGATGGTCCGCCCGCCCCGCGCTTTATCGTCCATGAGCGGTGGTGTTCCCCACGGGTGTGGGGATGGTCCGTGGGGCGAGGAGATCATGCCCACGCTGCGGGCGTGTTCCCCACGGGTGTGGGGATGGTCCCTCCCTACTCCTACCTGTCCGCCACCGAGTTGTTGCGGCGCTCGTCGGCCTGGCGGCGCTGGCTGGCGAGATGCAGCAGGGCACGGGCCGAGCGGGCGTCGCGTGGCCACAGCGCGGTGCCGACGCTGACGCCGGGCAGTTCGAACCCGGCGTCCCGTGCGGCGCTCAGGGCGCGGGCGGGGGCCTCGCGGGCCTGGCGCTCGGCAGCTCCCCGCTCGCCTTCCGGGGGGGCCGACAGCAGCAGGGCGAACTGCACGCCGTCGAGTCGGTAGGCCCGGTCCCCGTCGCTCAGGCTGCTGCCCAGTGCTGCGGCGCACCGCGCCAGCAGCAGGTCACCCTCCACATGCCCCAACGCTCCATTCAAGGCAGCAAAGTCGGTAAAGGCGCACCGCACCAGCGCGAACGGCTCTCCCCCGGCCACCCGCGCGTCAAGGTCGCGCTCAAAGGCGCGGCGGCCCGGCAGTCCCGTGAGGGCGTCGAAGGTGGCTTCATGTTGGGCGGCGGCCAGTGCGGCGCGGCGGCGTATCCCCGTCATCACGCAGCGGCCCACGGTCTCCAGCAGGATGCGGTCGGCAGCGGCCCAGGCGAGCGGCCGGGTCCGCACGGCGAGGAGGTGCAACTCCTGATCACCGGCGGTCCCCAGTGGCACCTGTGCCGCGACACAGACTCCGGTCCCTGAGAGATCGGGCCGCAGGCGGACCAGGCTGCCGGGGTTGTCCAGAAAGAGTGCAGACTCGCTGCCGAACCCTGTACCCCGAGGGAACGGCCGGGTCAGCTGTTCTTCCAGTTGGGGATTCAGTCCCGGAGCCTGCCAGAGGGTACGGGCACGTCCGGTGGCCCCGTCTGTGGAGACCAGTCCGGCCCAGTCGAGGTCCGTCACGTCCGCGACGAGGGCGACGGCGTGTTCTGCCAGTTCATGGGGGAGCAGATCGAGGTCGGCGAGTTCAAAGACGGCCAGCAGGGTCTCGCTGTGGCGGCTCACCCGGCGCAATTCCTGCATCAGCCGGTCACGGGCGCGGGCCTCGCGCTCCAGTTCGGTCGCCACCCGCCGCAGCTCCAGTTCATCGACGGCCAGGGCCGCAAGGTTCTGGAGGGCCTCGCGTTCGGCGGAACTGGCGCCTTCACGCGGCACGGTGTCCAGCACACACAGGGTCCCGATGTTGTGGCCCGACGGCGTGGTCAGCGGTGCTCCGGCGTAGAAACGGTAGCCCCCCGCTGCCGTCACGAGCGGATTGTCCACGAAGCGTGGGTCTTGCCCCAGGTCGGGGACGACCAGCACGTCGGACTGCATCACGGTATAGGTGCAAAAGGACACCTGCCGGTCCAGCACCCGCAGGTCGATGCCCACGCACGCCTGACAGCGGGCACTGTCCTCAGCGACAAAGTTGATCAGCGCAATGGGTGCCCGGAAAAACTGAGCGGCCAGGGTCGCCAGGCGTGCGAAGGCCTCGGCCGGCAGCTCGTCGAGGACGGCGTAACGGGCCAGCGCCTCCAGCCGCGCGAATTCCTCTGCAGGAAGGGTGGGAGACATGCCCGGTGACTCTAATGGGCAGTTTGTCACCGTGCCCTCACAGGCCACTCAGCGAGCCGGAGGGCAGGCCACTGGAGTGAAGTCGCTGTCGCCCACGGCCATCTGTCAACCTCGCCGAACCCCGAGGGGCATCCCGGCCCCCTCCTCCGGAAGAGGACCTGGGCGTTCAGCGCGGGCCGAGGAGACTCGGGGCTCGTCGTTCAGCGATAGAAAGCCCAGGACGACCAGCAGCAGGGTGGTCGCGGCCATTACGAGGGTCAGTTCCATGCCTCCAGTGTGCGGAGCGGCCCCCGACTCTGCCATGGCCTCCCGTTCAGTGACTCCAGAGGCAGCCTAGAGTCCTTCTTCAGATGACGGGGAGGAGCACCAGCAGCCGCAGGTCCCCCAGGTTGTGCCCGGTCGGTCCGGTGACCAGCGCGTCTCCCAGACGGTGAAAGAAGGTGCCGGAATCGTTGCGGGCGAGAGAAGCGTCGAGGTCGAGGCCCAGCCGCCGCGCCCGCGCGAGGGAGTCAGGCGTCAGGAAGGCCCCCGCCGCCGCGCTGCTGCCGTCCACCCCGTCCGACCCGGCGGAGAGGACATACACCCCCGCGTCGCCCAGGTCGCGCAGCAGCCACAGCGCGAATT
The DNA here is from genome assembly GCF_002953415.1 of Deinococcus sp. NW-56. Classification (NCBI taxonomy): domain Bacteria; kingdom Thermotogati; phylum Deinococcota; class Deinococci; order Deinococcales; family Deinococcaceae; genus Deinococcus; species Deinococcus sp. NW-56. Next base: position 176,882 of record NZ_CP026518.1, read on the forward strand.
CCTGGTTGCGCCCACCCACCCCGGCACCGCGTAGGGTCACGGTGGCCTCGCCCCCGGAGAGGAGGACCAATGGAGCGGTCAGGCCGGGGAGACGCCGCCGGAGTTCCGCCGCGTGCCAGGCCGCGAGGTCGCGCACGTCGCCGTCCTGGGTCGCGGAGAGAAGGTGGGCCGCGATCCCGCGCCGGGCGAGGGCGCCTTGGGCCGCTTCCAGCAGCACCCGCCCGGAGCCGACGATCTGGGTCTGGGCATGGGGCAGTTCGCCAGGCTTGGGGGTTTCGGGGACCTCGCCCCGCGCTCCCGCCTCCAGATGGGTGCGGGCCTCGGGAGCCGCGATGCCGAAGCGGTCCAGTACTGCCAGCGCGTCCGCGAAGGTCGTGGGGTCGGGCACCGTCGGCCCCGACGCGATCACGGAGGGGTCGTCCCCGATCACGTCGGAGATCAGGAGCGCCCGCACCTCGGCCTGGGTGGCCGCTGCCAGCCGCCCGCCCTTGACGCGCGAGAGGTGCTTGCGGACGGTGTTGATCGCGGTGATGTCCGCCCCGGCCGCCAGCAGTTCACGGGTCAGGGCCTGCTTCTGCGCCAGCGTGACTCCCCAGGGCGCCGAGAGCAGGGCGCTGCCGCCACCCGAGACGAGGACGAGCAGGCGGCTTCCGGCCGGGAGCGCCGAAACGCGGGCCAGCACCGCCTCCGCCGCCCGCACGCTGTCCTCGCCGGGGACGGGGTGGGAGGCGGGGTAGACCTCGGCGCCGGGTGGAGCCGTCAGGTCGGCCGAGTCGCGGGGCGGAACAGCGAGACCGGGAACCCCTGGGGAGGCCTCCAGCGCCGCCCGCAGCATGGGCAAGGCCGCCTTGCCGAACGCGACCACGAGGTCGGGGCGCGGCCCGTCCAGATGGGGCGCAAGCAGCCGGGCTGGGGCCACCGCCTCTAGCGCCTCCCGGTAGGTGTCTTCCAGCACAGCCCGCCAGTTCATAGAGAGAGCATAGAAAACCCCTCTCCCTGGTAGGAGAGGGGCGCTGCGAAGCAGCGGGGTGAGGGGGTCAGTAAGGCTGCGCTTCCTTGCTGCGCTCCTCCGCCTGCCGCACGGCCTCGCGCTCGCGCTCCTCGCGGCCCCGGCGCACTTCCGCCAGCCCCTCGGCCACGCGGCGGCCATAGTCCTCGTCGCACTTCGTGAACAGTTCGACCATCCGGGCCTGCACCTCGGGGGTAGCGGCGGAGATGTTCTCCACGAGGTTGGCGATCAGGTCGTCGCGCTCCCAGTCCTCGAAGGCGCGGTACTGTTCGCCCGCCTGCTGGAAGTCGTTCGTGCGCTCGAGGGGTGCCCGCTGGAGGTGGCCCTCGACCCAGGGGGTGTATTCCACCACGTCACGCGGCGCCTCACGCAGGCCGTTCATGGAGTTGGGTTCGTAGTTGACGTGCGGGTTCTGCCCCGGCGCCACGTCCACCCGGTAGGCCATCTGCCCGTCGCGCTGGTTGGTGGCGACGTGCTTTTTGGGCGCGTTGATGGGAAGCTGGAGGTAGTTCGTGCCCACCCGGTACCGCTGCGTGTCCGAGTACGAGAAGGTGCGGCCCACCAGCATCTTGTCGTCGGAGAAGTCCAGCCCGTCCACCAGGACGCCCGTACCGAAGGCGGCCTGCTCGACTTCCGCGAAGTAGTTCTCGGGGTTGCGGTCGAGGGTCATTTTGCCGACCGGAAGCCAGGGGAACTGCTCCCTCGGCCAGATCTTGGTGTCGTCGAGCGGATCGAAATCGAGTTCGGGGTGGTCGTCATCCGACATGATCTGGACGAACAGTTCCCACTGCGGATAGTCGCCGCGCTCGATGGCCTCGTAGAGGTCCTGGGTGGCGTGGCTGATGTTCTTGGCCTGAATCTGCTCGGCCTCGCGCTGGGTGAGGTTCTTGATGCCCTGCACCGGCTCCCAGTGGTACTTTACGAGCACGGCCTCGCCTTTGTCGTTCACCCACTTATAGGTGTTGACGCCCGAGCCCTGCATCTGGCGGTAGTTGGCCGGAATACCCCACGGCGAGAACAGCAGGGTCAGCATGTGCATCGCTTCGGGCGTGTGGCTCATGAAGTCGAAGATGCGCCCGCCGTCCTGCCGGTTGGTGACCGGGTCGGGCTTCAAGGAGTGGATCACGTCGGGGAACTTGATCGCGTCGCGGATGAAAAAGACCTTGAGGTTGTTCCCCACGAGGTCCCAGTTGCCGTCTTCCGTGTAGAACTTCACCGCGAAGCCGCGCGGGTCGCGCATCGTCTCGGGCGAGTGGCTGGAGTGGATCACGGTGGAGAAGCGCACGAAGACGGGGGTGCGCTTGCCCGCCTCCTGGAAGAGCTTGGCGCGGGTGTACTTGCTCACCGGCTCGTCGCCCACCTTGCCGTAGGCCTCGAAGTAGCCGTGCGCCCCGGCGCCTCGGGCGTGCACGACCCGCTCGGGGATGCGTTCGCGGTCGAAGTGGCTGATCTTCTCGAGGAACTGGTAGTTCTCCAGGGTGGCGGGGCCGCGCGTGCCCACGGTGCGCTGCTGCTGGTTGTTGCGGACGGGGTGGCCCTGCCGGGTGGTCAGGGTGCGCTCGCCCTCGGTGGCGGTGGGGTGATCGGGAAGCTTCTGGTCGCTCATGGGTCCTCCTGTGGCTCAGCGTGCAGGCAGGCGAGGTGCCTGGCCGTGTCCTGGCCTCCAGTTCCAGACTGCCATACCCCGCCGGGGTGTTCCTTCGCTTGGAGACAGTCTTCAGGGGGCATGAAGGCGGGGCGGAAGGAAGGCGGCCGCCTCCCTATACTCGGGCGCATGAGTCCGCGTCCCGGCGACCCCGCCCCCGACTTTCAGGCCCGCAGCGAGCGAAACGACCCCATTCACCTCGCGGCCCTGCGCGGGCAGTGGGTGGTTCTCTTCTTCTTTCCACGGGCCAACACCACCCACTGCCAGCTTCAGGCGCGGCGCTTCGAGGCCCTGATGCCCGAGTTCCGGGCGCTGGGCGCCCAGCCCATCGGGGTGAGCAGCGACAGCCGCACCCAGCTCGTCACCTTCCACGACGTGTGCCGGGTGAGCTACCCCCTCGTGCCCGACCCGGACCATGTGCTCAGTGAATGCTACGGCGTGCTGGACGACGCCTGGCCCGACAGCCCGGTGCGTCCGGCCCGCCGCGAAACCTTCCTGATCTCGCCGGAAGGCCAGGTCGTGCGGCACTGGACCAACGTGGACCCCGGCACCCACGCGGCGGAGGTGCTGACCGAGGTGCAGGAGCGGGTCGCGGCGAACGCCTGAGGAGTCAGGCCTTCCGCGCTGCCCGCAGCAGTTCCCCGCTGACGATCAGCTCGCGCACCCGCAGGAGGTCGGGGCGGTAGTAGCGGTCACGTTCCATCGGGGCGACCTCCTCCCGCAGTCGCTCCCACGCCGCCTGCACGCCCGCGCCCGCCCGCAGGCCGCCGAAGTCGAGGGCCTGCGCTCCTGCCAGCAGCTCGACCGACAGCACGGAGGCCACGTTCTCCACGATCTGCCGCAGGTGCCGCGCTCCGTGCGCTCCCATGCTGACGTGGTCCTCCTGATTGGCCGAGGTGGGGATGGAGTCCACGCTGGCGGGATGCGCGAGCACCTTGTTCTCGCTGACGAGGGCCGCCGCCGTGTACTGCGCGATCATCAGGCCGGAGTTCAGGCCGCCCTCCGGCGCGAGGAAGGCGGGCAGGCCGGAGAGGGCCGGGTTGAGCAGTTGCTCGGTGCGCCGCTCGGAGATGCTGCCGAGTTCGGCCACCGCCACCTTGAGCGCATCGGCGGTCAGGGCGAGAGGCTGGCCGTGGAAATTGCCGCCCGAAATAACCTCCCCGGTGTCGGGGAAGATCAGGGGATTGTCGGTGACGGACGCGAACTCGACGGCCAGGACGCGCCCCGCCTGCGCCAAGGCGTCCCACGTCGCCCCATGCACCTGGGGCACCGCCCGCAGGCTGTAGGCGTCCTGCACCTTGCCGCAGTTCGCGTGGGCGGGGGCGATTTCCGAGCCGTGCAAGAAGGCGCGGACTTCCTCGGCTACGGTCACCGCGCCGGGGTGGGGCCGCAGGGCCACCACGCCCGCCGAGAAGGGGCGGTGCGAGCCCGACAGCGCCTCCACCGTCATCGCGGCGGCCAGATTCGCGGTGCCCAGCAGGGTGCGGGCGTCGGCCAGAGCGAGGGCCAGCAGGCTGCCCATCATCTGGGTGCCGTTGATCAGGGCGAGACCTTCTTTGGCCTCCAGCACCAGCGGCGAGAGGCCGAGGTCGGCCAGCACGTCGGCGGCGGGGCGCACTGCTCCCCCGTATTCCACCTCCCCCAGCCCGATCAGCGCCAGCGCGAGGTGCGCGAGCGGCGCGAGGTCCCCCGATGCCCCCACGCTGCCCTGCGCGGGGATGACCGGGTGGGCGCGGGCGTTCAGCAGCGCGAGCAGCAGCTCCACGACCTCCGGCCGCACCCCCGAGTGCCCCAGCGCGAGCGACTGTGCCCGCAGCAGCAGCATGCCGCGCACGACCTCGGCGGGCAGGGCCTCCCCCACCCCGATGGCGTGCGACACGATCAGGTTGTGCTGAAGCTGCGCGAGTTGATCCCGGCCCACCCGCACCGAGGCGAACTTGCCGAAGCCCGTATTCACGCCATAGACGGCCTCGTCGCCATCCACGATGCGTTCCACGACCGCCCGCGCCCGGAGGATGCGTTCGCGGGCCGCGTCCGCGAGCTGCACAGGTTCGCCACCGCGCACCACGGCGAGAAAAGCGTCCAGATCAAGATGTCGGTCCAGAATCACAGCGGGGTCTCCTTCACGGGCTGGCCGCCCACATACACGCCGCGCACCGGACTGACCCCCAACGTGTAGGCGAGGTCGCGCCAGTCCGCCGAATGCAGGGCGAGAAAATCAGCCCGCGCCCCGGGCACGAGGGCACCCCGGTCACTCAGGCCCAGTGCGGCAGCCGCGTTGACGGTGCAGGCCGTCAGTGCCTCAGCGGGGGTTAGCCCACACAGCCGCACGGCGAGCGCGAGGGCCAGTTGCGAGCTGAACACGGGCGAGGAACCGGGGTTGAGGTCCGTTCCCACCGCCACGCACGCCCCCGCGTCCACCAGCGCACGGGCGGGGGCGGTGGGCAGGCCGAGGTGAAGGGTGACGCCGGGGAGGACGGTCGCCACCGTGGATGAGGCGGCCAGCGCCGCGATCTGCGCCGGACCGCTCGCCTCCAGATGGTCCACACTGAGCGCCCCCACCTCACAGGCGAGTTCGGTGCCCCCGATGGCGTGGAACTGGTCGGCGTGGAGCTTGGTGGCGAGGCCGTAGACTCTGGCAGCTTCGAGGATGGCCCGCGTCTCTGCGACGCTGAAGGCTTCCTTCTCGCAGAACACGTCTACAGCCTGAGCCAGATTGTCCTCTGCCACTTCCGGAATCAGTTCCTCGCAAACCGCGCGGACGTACTCGGCGCGGCCCTCGGTTGGGGGAACATGGACCAAGAGGGTGCGGACCACATCGCCGACAAATTCCGTCTCGGCAAAGTAAGCCGCTTGAAGCATCCGAAGCTCAGCATCAAAATCCAGCCCGTAACCGCTCTTGACCTCTATTGTCGTCGCGCCTGAATGTTGCAGCGCTTCAAGGCGTGGAAGGGCCAGCCTTGCCAGCTCCTCTTCACTCGCTGCCGCCGTCGCCCGCATGGTCGAGCGGATACCGCCGCCCCGCGCGAGGAGGGTTTCGTAGGGGACCCCCTCCACCCGCGCCTCGAAATCCGCGAGGCGGTCCCCGGCCCAGACCGCGTGGGTATGGGGGTCCACCAGGCCGGGAACGACTGCCACCCCGCCGAGGTCGCGCTCATTGGCGGCCCCAGGAGCGTCGGCGCGGTGGCCCACCCAGCGAATCCGCTCGCCGGAGACAAGGAGGGCGGCGTCCTCCAGCACGGTCAGCTCGCGCATCGCCCGCCCCCGCTGAGGGCCGGGGTGGGGGGTGACGAGCAGGGAAATGCCCGTGTAAAGCGTGTCAGTCACGGAAGACCTCCGCCAGCGTCTCCATGATCAGCCGCGCCCCGATCAGCTCGCTGCGCCCGGTTGGGTCGAGGTTGGGCGCGAGTTCCACGAGGTCGAGGCCCACGACCGTGTTCCGGCGGGCCGTTTCCGCCAGCACGCGCATCGCCTGACCGTAACTCAGTCCATCCGGCTCCGGGCTGCTCGTCCCCGGCAGCACGGCGGGGTCAAGGGCATCGGCGTCCACGCTGAGATAGACGTTTTTCCCAGTCAGCAACCGTGTCAACACCCCGGCGAGGTCGGCAGATACGTCCTCCATCGGGATCAGGGTATGGCCCCGTGCCCGCGCCGCCGCCACCGCCTCGGGGTCGAAGCGCAGCCCACGCAGGCCCACGGTCGTGATGTGAACGAGGTTCGGCAGGGCCTCCGCCGCCCGGCGAAAGGGGCTGGAGTTGGAATAGCGCGTGTCGTTGCGAGTGTCGGTGAAGTCGAGGTGCGCGTCGAGTTGCACGACGTGGAGATCGGGCACGTCGTCGTAAGCCCGCAGCAGCGGGAAGGTGACGGAGTGGTCCCCCCCCAGGAACACCGGCACGCGGCAGCGCCCCCGCACCTGCCGCGCGGCCTCGGTGGTACGGTCGCGGGCGAGTTCGGGTTCGAGGGAAGGCAGCACCACGTCGCCCGCGTCGGTGAAGGTCACGCCCCCCAAGCGGGAGGTCCCGTCCAGCCCGGTGAAGGGCGGCACGTAGCGCAGGCTGGCCTCCCGCAGCGCACGCGGCGCGAAGCGGGCGCCGGGACGGAAACCCAGCGCGATGTCGAAGGGGATGCCCAAGACGGCCACGTCCGAGCGCCAGTCGCCGTCCGGGGGCGCGTGGGGAGCACGGGCGAAGGTGGGAATGCCCCCGTAGGGGAGGTGGGCGGGCTGGCTCACCCCTGCTCCTTCGTGTGGTCCTCAACGCCCAGGCTCGGCAGGTCCAGCCCCCGCTCCCGCGCCACGTCCAGCGCGAGGTCGTAGCCCGCGTCCGCGTGGCGGATGACGCCCATGCCAGGGTCGTTCGTCAGGCAACGGCTGAGACGCCTCGCGGCCTCCGGCGTTCCGTCCGCCACCGCGACCAGCCCAGAGTGCTGCGAGAAGCCCAGGCCTACGCCCCCGCCGTGGTGAAAGCTCATCCACGCCGCACCCGACGCGATGCCCACCCCGAAGTTCAGCAGCGGCCAGTCGGACACGGCGTCCGAGCCGTCCTTCATCGCCTCCGTCTCCCGGTAGGGGCTGGCGACCGACCCCGCATCGAGGTGGTCGCGGCCGATCACGATAGGCGCCTTCAGCCGCCCGTCGGCCACCATCTCGTTGAACAGCAGCGCGGCGCGGTCGCGTTCCCGGTAGCCTAACCAGCAGATGCGGGCGGGCAGGCCCTGAAAGGCGATCTCGCCCGCCGCGTAGGTCAGCCAGGATTGCAGGCGTTCATCTTCGGGGAAGAGGTCCAGCAGCGCCCGGTCGGTCGCCCGGATGTCCTCGGGGTCGCCGGAGAGGGCCACCCAGCGGAAGGGGCCGCGTCCCTCGCAGAACGAATCGCGGATAAAGGCGGGCACGAAGCCGGGGTAGTCGAAGGCGTTTTCCACGCCCGCCTCCCGTGCCCGGTGCCGCAGGTTGTTGCCGTAGTCGAAGGCGACGGCTCCCCGCCGCTGGAGTTCGAGGATCGCCCGGACATGTGCGGCCATCGCCTCGTAGGCGCGGCGACGGTACTCTTCCGGCTCGTCCTGCCGCAGGCGGGAGGCGTCCTCGTCGGCGGCGACAGGCGGGATATAGCCCCACATGGGGTCGTGGGCGCTCGTCTGGTCGGTGACGAGGTCGGGGATATAGCCGATCTCCACCAGTCGGGGAATCAGGTCGGCAGCGTTGCCGAGGAGGCCGATGGAACGGGCCTCCCCCGCCGCCTTGTACCGCTCGGCCCGTGCGATGGCGTCTTCGAGCGAGTCGGCCACCTCGTCCAGATAGCGGGTGTCCAGCCGTTTCTGCACGCGGGTGGGGTCGATCTCGACCGTGATGCTCACCCCGCCTGCGAGCTTCACCGCCAGGGGCTGGGCGCCGCCCATTCCGCCCAGCCCCGCCGTCACGGTGACGGTGCCCTTCAGCGAGCCGCCGAAGTGCTTGCGGCCCGCCGCCGCGAACGTCTCGTAGGTGCCCTGGAGAATGCCCTGGGTGCCGATGTAAATCCAGCTTCCGGCGGTCATCTGCCCGTACATGGCGAGGCCCGCGCGGTCGAGGCGGTCGAACTCCTCCCAGGTCGCCCAGTGCGGCACGAGGTTGGAGTTGGCGAGCAGCACGCGCGGCGCCCACTCGTGCGTTTTCAGGACGGCGACCGGCTTGCCCGACTGGATCAGCAGCGTCTCGTCGTTTTCCAGGCGGTCGAGCGTCTCCACGATCTTGTGGAAGGCGGGCCAGTTCCGCGCCGCCTTGCCGCGCCCGCCGTACACGATCAGCTCGGCCGGGTGCTCGGCCACCTCCGGGTCGAGGTTGTTCATCAGCATTCGCTTGGCGGCTTCCTGAATCCAGCCCTTGGCGGTGCGGTGCGGGCCACGCGGAGCGCGGATGACGGGGGCGGACGGATCGACGGTCTGGGTCATGGGACACCTCTGGAGGGGGGGCGGGAGCGCGGCGAGTGGTGTGCCCATCTTGAACGCCCCCCGCCCACCCACAAGTTTGTTTTCCGGCTTTTCCGGAATTGCTCTGAAGAGCTGGCGGGTGATGACCGGGTCATCACCCCGAGCGAAGCGAGAAGCAGGGGGTGGCTGGCGGCTCCGGTTCCGCGCATCCGAGAAAGGCGCCCGAATGCTCTCCACCTTCGCCGCCAGCCACTTACCCTGGAGCCATGTCCCGCACCCAGAGCACCGTCGTTCATGCCGTGCGGCTGCTGGAGCTGTTCGACGCGGACCATACGGAATGGACGCTGGGGGAGCTGGCGCGGCATCTGGGGCAGCCCACCTCGACCGTTCACGAGGGGCTGAGTACGCTGACGGCGACCGGCCTGCTGACGCGGGTGGGCCGGGGCCGTTACCGGCTGGGCTGGCGGCGGCTGAAGCTGAGTTCGGCGCTGTACGGGAGCCTGCCGTGGTATGCCCCCGCCCACGCGGCGATGGAGCGGGTGGCGCGGGGAACGCACCTGCTGGCCTTTCTGTGCGTGCTGGACGGCCAGGACGCGGGAAGCGGGCGGCTGCTGTGCGTCGCCCGCAGCGTGCAGGGCCGGGACGGGCCGCCGGTGGCGGGGGAACTGGACTTCGAGCTGCCTGCCCACGCCACCGCGAGCGGCAAACTGCTGCTGGCGTTGGCAGAGCGTCCCCTGCCCTCCCCCGCCCCGGCCTACACGGCCGCCACCCTGACCGACCCCGCCGCGTGGGAGGCCGAGGCTGCCGCCATCCGGGGCGCCGGGCACGCGGCCACTGCCGACGAATGGGCCGTGGGCACCGGGGGCTTGGCCGTACCCCTGCATGGCGCGGGCGGAGAGGTGCTCGCCGCGCTCGGCGTCAGCCTGCCGACCTCCCGGCTGCGGGAACGCGAGACGCTGCTGCGCACCCTGCACGCGGCGGCGGCGGAGGTGGAGTGGGCATTGGGGTACCGCCCCCCGCCCGCTTCGCGCTAGCCGAGCACTGTGGGATGTGATACCTCTGGCCCTGGTTGTGTGAACGGGGCGAACCGGCCCGGAAAGGTGGGGGGCGGCGTGAAGACGTTTTTTCGGGACAACGGGCTGTCGGTGGTGACCCTGGGGCTGTTCCTGGTGTTCTGGGCGGCGCAGGCCCTGACGGGCTTTCAGGTCCACAACAGCGACCTGGAGGAACACGGCCGCGCGGCGCTTTCGTTCGGGCAGTACCTCGGCACCGGGCACTTCTGGGAAGCGACGGGCGAGAACTGGGAGAGCGAATTTCTCCAGATGGCCGCCTTCGTGCTGCTGACCGCGCGGCTCTACCAGCGCGGCTCGGCCGAATCGAACCCATTGCCCGACGAGGAGCTACCCCCCCAGCCCAAGCCGGACGGCCCGGTCCCCGGCCCGGTGCGGCGCGGCGGCTGGGCAGCGCAACTCTACGGCCACTCGCTGTCGCTGACGCTGCTGACCCTCTTCGCCGTGTCCTTCGTGATGCACCTGCTGGGCGGCACCGCCGAGCACAATCTGGAAGAGGCCCTGCACGGCGCTCCCCCCATCTCGGTCCTGGAGTTCCTGGGCAGCGCGGACTTCTGGCAGCAGTCCTTTCAGAACTGGCAGAGCGAGTTCCTGTCGGTCGGGGCGATGGTGGTGCTGACCATTTTCCTGCGCGAGCGCGGCTCGGCCGAGTCCAAGGAGGTGGAGGTGCCCCACCGCCACACCGGGAAGTGAGCCCAGCTCCCGGCAACTGATGCCCGTCTGACCGCCCCGTTCACGCCCGCGTCATCCGGCGGCTTCTCACCGGGCGCACACTGGGAGCATGCAAAAGCTGATCGGTTCCGCGTTGCTGGGTGCCCTGCTCGTCGGCTGCGGGGGACCCGCTCCGTCACCTGCTCCCTCGCCGGGAACGCCGACCTACTCGGTCAGTGGGCAGGTGCTGCTGCCGGGAGCGGGCGCGGCGTCGCTGACGCAGGGTGAGTTGGAGGCCCTCTGGGCGCTGCCGCACGTCCCCGGCGAGGTGCTGGTCCGGGACGCGGGGGAAGGGGGGCTGGGGGCACAGGCCCTTTCCGTGCTGTCGGGGGTCACCCTTCAAGCGGTGCCGGGCACTGACCTCAGCCGGGCGACGACCCCGGCAGGTGAGCGAGACGAGGCGTTCGCGCAGAGGCTCGCGGCGGCGGGGCTGGAGGTGCAGCCCAACCTGATCTACCGCCCGCTGGCGGTGCCCAACGACCCCGGATTCCCGCTGCCAGATCGTCGGGGTGTTCAGGTTGGGACCAATTTCTACGATCAGGACTACCTCACGCGCATCCGGGCGCTGGAGGGCTGGAACCGGCTGGAAGCGCTGGGCAGGCCCAAGTCAGGCGTGCTAACGGCGGTTCTGGACACCGGGGTGGACCGCACGCATCCCGAACTCAGAGATCGGCTGCGGCCGGGCCGCGACTTCTGCTCGCAGTTAGTGCTTGTGAGTGGTGGAAATTACGCCTGTCAGGGTCAGGACGACGACCCTGCTGAGGCCACGGCTGGAGATGTGGGACACGGGACCGGGGTGGCGGGCATTATCGCCGCGAACACCAACAACGGCGACGGCATCGCCGCGCTGACCTGGGGTGGCACGGTGTTGCCTGTCAAAGTCTTCGGTGCGGGCGCGGGGACCGTCGGGGCCACCAGCGCCAGCTTGGCAGCGGGGCTAAACTACGCGGTGGCGCAGGGGGCTAGGGTTATCAACCTCAGCCTGGGGTTTGGTGGGGAGAACGGTCAGCTTGCCCCCGCCGACCCAGAGATCGCCCGAGCCCTGGCCGCCGCCGCGCAGGCCGACGCGGTGGTTGTCGCGGCGGCGGGCAACACGCCGAATGACGGCCTGTACTACCCCGCCAGCGATCCTAACGTCTTGGCTGTGGGGGCTATCGGGCGGGGCGACACCCTGGCCTGCTACAGCGCCCGCCCGAGAGGCAACCAGAGGCCGTTGGACATCGTGGCGCCGGGCGGAGACTCTCCCTGCACCGGGACCACTGATTTCAACATCCTGACCCTCACGGCTTCCTCGCTGGGCGGGTACGCATTACGCGTCGGCACTAGCGAGGCGGCGCCGCAGGTCAGCGGGACGGCCTCACTGCTGCGCGGCGCCTTTCCCAGCCTGACGGCGGCGCAGGTGCGGCAGGCCCTCACGGCGGGCGCCCGGCAGGCGAATGGGCAGCGGATTCTGGACGTAGCGGGCGCCGTCGCCCAGGCCGAGCGGCTCACGACTGCCCCCACCAACCGGGCGTACACCCTCGTCGTGGAGGCGCGGCGCGGCGGCAGCGCCGTGACGACCAAGACCTTCACGGGCACGCTGTCGCAGGGGCAGCGGGCGATCAACTACAGCCTGAACGGCCTCGCGGCGGGAAGCTACACCCTGACCGCCCGCGTCACGCTGAATAACCCGAATGAGACGGCCGCGGGAACGCGCAGCGTGCAGGTCAGCGGCAACCTCAGCGGCGTCGACATCCAGACCCAGCGCTGAGCGGGAGGGGACGGGGCGGCCGACCCACACTTGGAGCCGCCGCCCCGCCCCGCCGGGCTGACCCCGCCATCACCCGGCGGCGCCCGCTTGCGCCTATCATGAACCCGTTATGAAACGCTGGTTCCTGACCGCCGCGCTGCTGGGCTCCGTCGCCACGGCCGCGCCCCTCACCGTTACCATCCTCCACACCGACGACCTGCACGGGCACCTCGACCCGGTCAAGATCGGGGAAGGCACCTACGGCGGCTACGCCCGCCAGACCACCCTGATCAAGCAGTACGCCGCGCAGGACGTAAACCCGCTGGTCCTCTCGGGCGGCGACACCTTCCAGGGCACGCTGTTTTACAACGTCTACCAGGGCCTCGCCGACGTGCTGTTCATGAATTACCAGGGCTATCAGGCCATGGCCGTGGGCAACCACGAGTTCGACAACGGCCCCGAGGCGCTGGCCCGCTTCGCGCAGAAAGCGCAGTTCCCGCTGCTGGCCTCCAACCTCGACCTCAGCGCCGAGCCGCTGCTGCGCGACCTGATCAAGCCCTACGCGGTCCTGAGCGTGGGCGGCGACCGGGTGGGTGTGATCGGCGCCGTGACGCCCGACCTGCCCCTGATCAGCTCGCCCGGCCCGAACGTGAAGATGCTGGAACTGATGGGCAGCCTGAACAACAGCGTCAAGGCTTTGCAGGCCCAGGGCATCAACAAGATCGTGCTGGTGTCGCACCTGGGCTACACGGTCGAGCAGCAGGTCGCCAAGACGGTGCCCGGCATCGACGTGATCGTGGGCGGGCACTCGCACACCCTGCTGGGCACCTTCAACAACAAGGACTTCCCGACTCCCGAAGGCCCCTACCCGACCATCGTGCCCAACCCCGACGGCAACCGCACCCTGCTCGTCGCCGCCTGGGAGTGGGGCAAGGTGCTGGGGCGCCTGAAGGTCACCTTCAACGACGCGGGCGCGGTGGACAGCTTTGAGGGCAACCCCATCGTGGTGTCGGCGGCGGTCGCCGAGGACCCCACCGCCAAGCGCATGATCGAAACGCTCAGCGTGCCGATCGCCAACCTGCGCCGTCAGGTCGTGGGCACGACCACCCGTGGCCTGAACGGAGCCCGCGAGATCGTCCGCAAGCGCGAGAGCCCCATGGCGAACGTGCTGGCCGACGCCGCGCTCGCCGCCGGACAGCGGGCCGGGGCGCAGATCGCCTTCGTGAACGGCGGCGGCGTGCGCTCCTCGATCGACGCGGGGCCGATCACCTTCGAGGAAGCGATCACCGTGCAGCCCTTCGGCAACACGCTGACGATCCTCGACCTCACGGGCGCCGAGATCAAACGGGCGCTGGAGCACGGCGTGGCGACCTGGAGCGAGAACAAGGGCCAGTTCCTGCACGTGTCCAGGGGCATGAGCTACACCTTCGACCTGTCCAAGCCCGCCGGAAGCCGCGTCACCTCGGTAACCCTGAACGGCCAGCCGCTGAGCGACACGCAGACCTACACGGTCGCCATGAACACCTTCACCGCCAACGGCGGCGACGGGTTCGACGTGTTCAAAGGTGCGAAGGGCCGCCGCCTGGACACCGGCACCCTCGACATCGACATTCTGGTGAACTACTTCAAGGCCAACCCCACCATCGACGCGCAGCCGGAAGGCCGCATCGTGCTGGTGAACGAGCCGAAGTAAGGGAAGAACCGGTCAGAGGGGGCGTGCCTGCGGGTACGCCCTTTTTTCATGGATGTGGTTATCAAATGTAAATCTGTTGACACCTCTATCATTCGCTTGTAAGCTTCAACGCATGACCGCCCTTGCGACCGCCAGCAAAAAACCCACCGCGCCCCCTGGGTGAGGTGAGTGCTGTCGTGAGACGCGTGCCCCGCCTGACCCGAGCAGGCGGGGCTTGTTTTGGCCCCTCCCCCATCCCCCCTATCCCCGGAGAGAGACATGACCCCAGCCCCACCTCGCCGCCCCCTGATCGTGGACACCACCCTGCGGGAAGGTGAGCAGTTCGCCGCCGCGCACTTCAGCTCCGAGCAGAAGGGGCGGCTGGCCCGCGCCCTCGACGCCTTCGGGGTGGAGTACCTCGAACACACCTCGCCCGTGGCCTCGCCGGGCAGCGAGCGCGACCTGCGGGCGCTGGTGGGGCTGGGGCTGAATGCCCGCGTGGTCACCCACGTCCGCTGTCACGAAGACGACGTGCGCCGGGCGCTGGACTGCGGTGTGGACGGGGTGAACCTTCTGTTCGGCACCTCGGCCGTGCTGCGGGAGGCCAGCCACGGACGGGGCGTGGAGGCGCTGCTGGCCGAGGCGCTCACGGCCATCCGACTCGCGCAGGGGGCGGGGGTGGAGGTGCGCTTCTCGTGCGAGGACGCCTTCCGTACCGAGACGGCCGACCTGCTGCGGATTTACACCGCCGTGGACGCCTGCGGAGTGGACCGGGTGGGCGTGGCCGACACGGTGGGGGTTGCCACCCCGCGCGAGGTGGAGCGGCTGGTGGGCACCGTGCGGGCGGCGGTGCGCTGCGACATCGAATTCCACGGGCACAACGACGGCGGCTGCGCGGTCGCCAACGCCGCTGCCGCGTTCGAGGCGGGGGCCACCCATCTCAACGTGACGGTGCTGGGCATCGGCGAGCGCAACGGGATCGCGCCGCTCTCGGGCCTGATCGCCCGGCTGTACCTCTCGAACCCGGCGCTGGTCGGCGCCTACGACCTCGCGGCGCTCCCTGCCCTGGACGCGCTGGTCGCGGAGATGGTGGGCGTGAATATCCCGTTCAACGCGTGCATCACGGGCGAGACGGCCTTTACGCATAAAGCCGGGCTGCACACCAATGCCGTGCTGCGCGAGCCACGCGCGTATGAGGCGCTGGACCCCGGCGTCTTTGGGCGCGAGCGGCACCTGCTGAGCGGGAGCCGTCTCACCGGGCGTCACGCCGTCGCCCACCGCGCCGCCGGGCTGGGCATTCACCTCGCTCCCGCCGACCTGCGCCGCCTGACTGCCGAGGTCAAGGCCGCCGCCGATGCCGGAGCGCTGGGGAATGCCGAGCTGGACGCGCTGATTCTCGCCTTCGCCCGGACGCTGCCCGTGCCCGCCGCCCTCGTCTCGAACGCCTGAAAGGACTTCCATGACCACTTCTCCCCAAACCCTCGCTGAACAAATTCTCTCGCACGCCTCTGGGCGCCGTGTCTACGCGGGCGAGGTCGTCACCTGCGCGGTGGACCTCGCGATGGTGCACGACTCCATCGCGCCCGCCGTGATTCGCATCCTGACCGGGGAGCTGGGCGCCGCGGGCGTGTGGGACCGCGAGCGGGTGGCCGTCGCCATCGACCACGTCGCGCCCGCCGCCACCATCCAGACCGCGACCGCGCAGGACGGGGTGCGGCGCTGGGCGCTGGAGCAGGACCTCCCCCACTTCTTCGAGACGGGCCGGGGCATCTGCCATCAGGTGATCCTGGAGGAGCGGCTGGCGCGGCCCGGCATGCTGGTCGTCGGCTCGGACTCGCACTCGACGGCGTACGGAGCGGCGGGGGCCTTCGGGACCGGGATGGGCGCGACCGACATCGCGCTCGCGCTGGCGACCGGGCAGACGTGGCTGCGGGTGCCGGAGACGGTGCTGATCCGCGCCCGTGGGGAACTGCGGCCCGGCGTCTCGGCCAAGGACGTGGCCCTCCACATCGCCCGCGAGCTGCGGGCCGACGGCGCGACCTACGAGGCCATTGAATACCACGGCTTCGATGCCTTCACCCTGGGCGAGCGCACCACCCTGACGAGCATGGCGGTGGAGGTCGGCGCCAAGGCCGGGATCGTGGCACCCACGGGTCCGGCGCTGGCCGAGTACGACGTGCCGGAGTGGTTCGGCGTGCAGCCCGGCGCGAGCTACCGCCGGGTGCTGGAGATCGACCTCGGCGCCCTGGAGCCGCAAGTCGCCGCCCCCAGCTTCGTGGACAACGTGACCGACCTGGACGAGGTGGCGGGCGGGGACCCCATCGCCGTGAATGTCGTGTACCTGGGCACCTGCACCAACGGGCGCCACGAGGACATGGCGGCGGCGGCCCGCATCCTGCGCGGGCGGCGGGTGGCGCGGGGGGTGCGGCTGATCGTGGTGCCCGCGTCGTCGCAGGCATTGGCGCAGGCGGCGGAGGACGGCACCCTCAGCGTGCTGCTGGAGGCGGGCGCGGCCATCGGCACGCCGGGCTGCGGCGCGTGCATCGGGCGGCACATGGGTGTGCTGGCTCCCGGCGACGTGTGCCTCTTTACCGGCAACCGCAACTTCCGGGGCCGGATGGGCAGCCCGGAAGCCCAGATCTACCTCGGCTCGCCGGAGGTGGCCGCCGCCACCGCCGTAACGGGGTACCTGACCGACCCCCGCACCCTGGCGCCCCTTTCCGCCTGATTCCCTTTCCGGAGGCCCTGCCATGACCCTGACCGCTCCCCCGACCCAAACCCCCCCCACCCTCACCGCCCGCGTCTGGCGCTTCGGCGCCGACGTGAACACCGACCAGATCGTGCCGGGACGCTTCGCCCCCTACATGACCTCGGAGGCGGAGCTGCGCAAGGCCCCCTTCATCGAGGCGCGGCCCGAGTTTGCGCCCACCGTGCAGCCCGGCGACCTGATCATCGCGGGCAACAACTTCGGCTGCGGGTCGTCGCGCGAGTACGCCCCGCAAGCGCTGAAGCTCGTGGAGGTCGGCGCGATCATCGCTCCGAGCTTCGCCCGCATCTTCTTCCGGAACGCCCTGAACCTCGGCATCCCCGTTTTCGAGGCCGACCTGACCGAGCTGGAGGACGGCGAGCGGGTCCACCTCGACCTGGAAACGGCCGTGCTGTACACGGGGCGCGGCGAGCTTCGGCTGCCCCAGCCCCCCGCCTGGATGCGCGAGGTCTGGCAGGCGGGCGGCATCGTGCCCTACTACCGCACCCACGGCCGCTTTCCCGGCGTGCCCTCGGCCCTTTAACCCCTTCCGACCCCCAAGGAGTCCCCATGACCTGCCCCGAATGCGACGCCCCCCTCACCATCGCCCCTGACGTGATCGAAGGCGAGATCATTCCCTGCCCCGACTGCGGCGCCGAGCTGGAAGTGCTGTCGGTCTCGCCCGTCGAACTCGCGCTCGCGCCTTCCGTCGAAGAGGACTGGGGCGAGTGACCGTGACCCCCCGCCTCGGTGTCCTCGTGTCGCGTATCCGCGCGGAGGAGAAGCTGCTGCTCTCGGAACTGGACCGCCGCCGGGTGCCCTACACCCGCATTGACGACGGCGACCTCGTGTTCGACCTGCGCGAGCGCGAGTTTCCCTTCGGCACCGTGCTGGAGCGGTCCATCTCCTACGGGCGGACCCTCTACACCCTGCGGGCGCTGGAGGCGCGGGGGGTGCGCTGCGTGAACCCGGCGGCGGTCGTGGAGACGTGCGGCGACAAGTTCCGCACGACCCAGGCGCTGGAGGTGGCGGGCGTGCCCACTCCCCGGACCCTGATCGCCTTCACGCCGGAGGCCGCGCTGGAGGCGATCGAGCGGCTGGGCTATCCGGCGGTGCTCAAGCCCGTCGTCGGCTCGTGGGGCCGTCTGGTGTCCCGCGTGAACGACCGCGACGCGGCGGAGGCCGTGCTGGAACACCTGCAAGTGCTGGGTTCATGGCAGCAGCACATTTATTACGTGCAGGAGCATGTCCGCAAGCCGGGCCGCGACATCCGCGCCTTCGTGGTCGGCGACGAGCCGGTCGCGGCTATCTACCGCACCTCGGCGCACTGGATTACCAACACCGCGCGGGGCGGGCTGGCGTCGAACTGCCCGCTGACGGGCGGTGTGGGCGACCTGGCTTTGCGGGCGGCGCGGGCGGTGGGCGGCGGCATCCTCGCGGTGGACCTGCTGGAGACGGCGGACGGCGAGCTGCTCGTCAATGAGGTCAACCACACGATGGAATTCCGCAACTCCATCGACACGACCGGAGTGGACATTCCCGGCGCGATGATCGACTACCTGCTCGCGCAGGCACAGGTGGCTACCCCCACCCCGGAGGCTGTGGCATGATCCGCGCTGCCATCGCGGGCGGCTCGGGCTACGTGGGTGGCGAACTGCTGCGGCTGCTGCTGGGGCACCCGGAGGTGGAGGTCGTGGCCGTCACCTCCGAGCGCCGCGCCGGGCAGTACGTGGCCGCCACGCACCCCAACCTGCGCGGCTGGACCGACCTGCGTTTCGTGCCGCTCGCGGAGTTGCCTGCCTGCGACGTGCTGTTCACGGCCTTACCGCACGGGTATGCAGCAGAGCAGATTGAGCACCTCTCCACCCTGGCTCCCCGCCTGATCGACTGCTCGGCCGACTTTCGGCTGGAAGACGCGAACGCCTACCGCGAGTGGTACGGGCGCGAGCACGCGGCCCCGGAGTGGCTGACCCGCTTTGCCTACGGGCTGCCGGAGGCCAACCGGGACGCGATTCGGGATGCCCGCTTTGTCTCCGGGGTGGGCTGCAACGCGACCGCCGTGAACCTCGCGCTGCTGCCGCTGGTGCGGGCCGGGCTGCTGGACCCCGCGCGGCCCATCATCGCCGACGTGAAGGTCGGCTCCTCGGAGGGCGGCGACCGGGCCAGCGAGTCCAGCCACCACCCCGAGCGCTCCCACGTCGTGCGCTCCTTCGCCCCCACCGGGCACCGCCACACCGCCGAGGTGCGGCAGGTGCTGGGGGTCGACGCCGAGCTGTCGGTCACGTCGGTGGAACTCGTGCGCGGGGCGCTGGCGACCGTTCACGCCTGGCTGCGGGAGCCGCTGGAGGACCGCCAGCTCTGGAAGGCGTACCGCGCGACCTACGGCGCCGAGCCTTTCGTCCGCATCGTCCACGAGAAGGGCGGCAACTACCGCCACCCCGAGCCCAAGATTCTGGCGGGGACCAACCTAACGGACGTGGGCTGGAGCGTGGACCCCCGCACGGGCCGCGTCGTCGCCCTCTGCGCCATCGACAACCTGATGAAGGGGGCGGCGGGCACGGCGGTGCAGGCCCTCAACCTGATGCACGGCTGGCCGGAACAGGCGGGGCTGCGGCTGATCGGGCTGCACCCGGTGTGATGCAGGACAGGTTGGTCTGTACGCCCCCTCACCCCTGGCTTCGCCAGGCCCTCTCCCACCAGGGGAGAGGGTGAAAGGATTTCCCCTCCTATGATCCCTTCCCCCCTCGTCATCAAGATCGGCGGCGCCGAAGGCGTGGATCAGCAGGCGCTGTGCCAGGACATTGCCGCGCAGTGGCGCTCCGGCCGCCCGCTTGTCGTCGTCCACGGCGGCTCAGCGGAGACGAACGCCCTGGCCGCCGCGCTGGGCCACCCCTCGCGTACGCTGACCGCCCCCTCGGGCCACGTCAGCCGCTACACCGACCGCCGCACGCTGGAGATTTTTGCGATGGCGACGGCCCGCGTGAACCGCCTGCTGGTCGAAACCTTGCAAGGCCTCGGCGTGAACGCGCTGGGCCTCAGCGGAGCGGACGGACAACTGCTGCGGGCACGGCGCAAGGAGGTGCAGCGCAGCGTGGAGGGGGGCCGGGTGCGGCTCGTGCGCGACGACTGGACGGGCACGGTGACGGCGGCGAATGGCGACCTTCTGCGCCTGCTGCTGGGGGCCGGATACCTCCCCGTCGTCGCGCCGCTGGCGATCAGTGACCGGGGCGAACTCCTCAATGTGGACGGTGACCGGGCTGCCGCCGCCGTCGCTGGAGCGGTGGGGGCCGGGACGCTGCTGCTGCTCAGCAACGTGGCGGGGCTGCTGCGCTCCTACCCCGACGAGGACAGTCTGGTCGGGCATATCCCGGCCGACAGGCTGGAGGAGGCGCAGGGCTGGGCGCAGGGCCGGATGAAGCGCAAGGTACTGGGGGCGGGTGAGGCCCTCGCGGCGGGCGTGTCTACCGTCGTGATCGGGGACGGTCGCCGGGCTGCACCTGTTGGGGATGCGCTCGCTGGGCGCGGCACCGTGCTGGGCGCTCCGCTGACCGGAATGGTGCCCGCATGACGGCCACCCTGGACCCCCGCACGCTGGAGGCCCGGCACGGCACGGGCGTCTATGCCAAGCGGCCCCTCACGCTGGTGCGCGGGCAGGGCGCGACCCTCTGGGACGACGCAGGCCGGACGTACCTCGACTGCGCTTCCGGGCAGGGGGTGGCGAACGTGGGACACAGCCATCCCCGCGTCGTGGCTGCCGTGCAGGCGCAGGCCGCCACACTGGTCACCTGTCAGGAAGCCGTTCACAACGACGTGCGGGCGGCGTACCTCTCCGAACTCGCGGGGGTGCTGCCCGCCGGGCTGGACCGCATCTTCCTCTGCAACTCCGGCGCGGAGGCGGTCGAGGCGGGGGTCAAGTTCGCCCGCGCGAGCACTGGGCGGCCTGGCGTTGTCGCGGCGATGCGCGGCTTTCACGGGCGCACGCTGGGAGCGCTCAGCGCGACCTGGGAAGCCCACTACCGCGAGCCCTTCGTGCCACTGGTGCCGGAGTTCGGCCATGTCCCCTACGGCAACTTGGAGGCCCTGGAGGGGGCGATTACCGACCAGACCGCCGCCGTCTTGCTCGAAGTCGTGCAGGGCGAGGGCGGTGTGCGGCCCGCCTCTGACGAGTTTTTGCGTGGGGCCGAGCGGCTCTGCCGGGAGCGCGGCGCCCTGCTCCTGATCGACGAGGTACAGACGGGCTTCGGGCGCACCGGGCGGCTGTTTGCCTGCGAGCACAGCGGGCTGGAGCCGGACATCCTGATCCTCGGGAAGGCCATCGCGGGCGGCGTGCCGATGGGGGCGGTTGCCCTCGGCCCACGGGTGGCGCAGATGGCGCCGGGCACCCACGGCTCGACCTTCGGCGGCAATCCGCTGGCGTGCGCGGCGGCGCGGGCGGTGCTGGGCATCTTGCGCGACGAGAACCTGCCTGCCGAAGCGGCCCGCAAAGGCGAGTGGCTGCTGGACCGGCTGCGGGCGCTGCCGCACCGCCGCATCCGCGAGGTGCGCGGGCTGGGGTTGATGGTCGGGCTGGAACTGCGCGACCGGGTGGCCCCCCACCTCGCCGCCCTTCAGGAGCGCGGCGTCCTCGCCCTGCCCGCCGGGCCGAGCGTGCTGCGGCTGCTGCCCCCGCTGGTGATCTCTGGCGCCGAACTGGAACAGGTCGTGCGGGCGGTGGACGAGGTGCTGGCGTGACGCTCGCCCCCGTCCTCACCGCCGAGGAAGCGCTCGCCTACGGCCTCGTCGCCATTCCCAGCGTCTCCGGGCAGGAGGGGGAGGCCGTGACCTGGCTGGTGGACCAGATGACCGCGCTGGGTCTGACCGCCCACGTGGACGAAGCGGGAAATGCGGTCGGGGTGCTGGGCACAGGCACCCCGCAGACCGTCCTGCTGGGCCACATCGACACCGTCCCCGGCGACCTCCCGGTGCGGGTGGAGGGTGGCATGCTGCATGGCCGGGGCGCGGTGGATGCCAAGGGGGCGCTCGCCGCCTTCGTGAGCGCGGCGGCGCGGCTGGCGCGTCGGGGGAACCTGCGCGGCCAGATCGTCGTCGTGGGCTGCGTGGAGGAGGAGGCGTCCTCCAGCAAGGGGGCACACCACGCGCTGACCGAGTACACGCCCGACTTCTGCATCGTGGGCGAGCCCAGCGACTGGCGGCGGGTCACGTTGGGGTACAAGGGGTCGCTGCGGCTGCGGGCACGGCTCTCGGTGCCCTGCGGCCACTCCGCCCACCAGCGGCAGACGGCGGCAGAGACGATGGTGGCCTTCTGGCAACGGGTGGAGGGGTGGGCCGCCGACCTCACCGGGCACGCGGCCCGTGCCTTCGACCAGCTTCAGCCCACCCTGCTGCACCTCAACACGGCCAGCGACGGCCTGACCGAAACGGCGGCCGCGGAATTGCACCTTCGCCTGCCCCCCGCGCACCCGCCCGGCCCCGTGCTGGAGGGCCTGCGGGAGCTGGCCGCCGACCTCCCCGACCTTACGCTGGAGGTGGTGGGGCAGTGCGCGGCCTTTCAGACGGACCGTACCTCACCCCTGGTCCGCACCTTTACCCGCGCGATTCGGGCGCAGGGAGAGCAGCCGGGGCTGGTGCTCAAGACGGGCACGGCCGACCTGAACGTGGTCGGCCCGGTGTGGGGGTGTCCGGCCGTGGCCTACGGGCCGGGCGACGCGGCGCTCGACCACACGCCGCACGAGCACCTCTGCCTCGCGGAGTACGGGCGGGCGGTGGACGTGCTGGAGGCGGCCCTGACCGAACTGCACCGCTGATAGGTCAGGCTAAGGTCGTTCCTTGGGCGACAGCGCCGCCGTGGCGAACCAGAAGGTCCCAAAGGATTTGATGACCTCCACGAATTCGCTGATGGTCACGGGCTTGGGGATGTAGGCGTTCGCGTGGAGGTTATACGACCGCCAGATGTCGCTCTCGGCCCGTGACGTGGTCAGGACCACCACCGGGATATTCCGCAGGGCGTCGTCGACCTTCAGCACGTCGAGCACTTCTAGCCCGCCCATGCGCGGCATGTTCAGGTCGAGCAGAATCACGTCGGGAGTGGCGGCCCCGGCGTAGGGACCCTCGCGCCGCAGGAAGGCCAGCGCGTCGACCCCATCGCGGGCAATGTGCAGGCGGTGGGGAAAGTGCGCCTCCCCGAAGGCTTCTTCGGTCAGGAGGATATCGGCCGGGTTGTCCTCGACCAGCAGGATTTCGATGGGTTTGGTGGGGGTCATGGGGCAGGCGGACTCCTGAAGGCTGGAACTGGGCGAGCCTGGAGTGGACACCGCCAGCGCTCGGACGACTGAAAATACGCCAACCATAGTGAGCGGCCGCCGCGGATCGGTGCCCCTTCCATGAAGCCTGTCTTTAAGAGTGGCCGCGTCCTCCCTGCCGGACGCGGCCACTCCTGCGGATGTGGGTCCGCCGGGTGGGGCCGTTAGCCCTGCCGGGCCGCCATCGCGGCGCGGGCCTGCTCCTGCAAGGGACGCCACGCCACCTTGCCCGTCGCCCCGCGCGGCAGGCTCTCCACGAACTCGTAGTCGCGCGGCACCTTGTAGGTCGCCATCTGGGTTCTGGCCCAGGCCTCGATCTCCCCGGCGGTGGCCTGCCCACCGGGCTTCAGCACGATCAGGGCGCGGGCGCGTTCCCCGGTCCGCTCGTCGGGCACCGAGATCACGCAGGCTTCCTGAATGGCGGGGTGGCCGTGCAACAGGTTCTCGACCTCGGCGGGCCAGACCTTCATGCCGGAGACGTTCACCATGCGCTTGAGGCGGTCGGTGAAGAAGAAGTAGCCCTCCTCGTCCATGTAGCCCAGGTCGCCGGAGCGGAAAAAGCGCTTGCCGTCCAGCTCCACGAACGCTTCGGCAGTCGCGTCGGGGCGGTTCCAGTAGCCCTGCATGACCTGTTCGCCGTGCATCACGATCTCGCCGATCTCGCCGGGGGGCAGCTCGCGTCCGGTGTCGAGGTCGAGGACGCGGGCGTCGACCCCGAACAGGGCGATTCCCAGGCATTGCAGCTTCTGACGCCCTTTGGGGTTGGAGTGCGACTGCGCCATCGTCTCGGTCAGGCCGTAGCCCTCGGTGAAGGTGATGCCCGTGAGGTCCAGCAGCCGCTGCCCGATCGCCGCCGGGAGGCTCGCGCCGCCCCCCGTCACGTTCCGCAAGCTGGCGAGGTCCGCCGGGTTGAAGTTCGGGGAGGCCATCAGGTCGATCACCATCGTGGCGGTGTTCGTCCAGAGGGTCACGCCCCGGTCGCGGATGAGTTGCCGCGCGGCGTCCCGGTCCCAGCGGGCCAGCGCGACGACCGTGCCGCCGCCGTTCAGCGGCGCGAGCAGGCTGTTGACGAAGCCGGTGACGTGGAAGAAGGGCAGCGAGGCCAGGAACACGTCCTCGACCGTGCCGTCTACCCAGGCCCCGGCCCCGAACACGTTCGCCTGCACGCTGCGGTGGGTGTGCATGCAGCCCTTGGGCAGCCCGGTCGTGCCGCTGGTGTAGGGCATGACGGCCAGATCGTCGGGGCCGACCTCGGCGGCGGGGGCGGAGGCCGCCTCCAATGCCGCTTCCAGCGTCACGTCGCCGGAGTGCAGCTCGGGGGTCACGTCCAGCTCGCCCGGCAGCGGGATTCCGGCACGTTCCGCGTCGGTCCCGGCCATCACGTTGGCGACGACCGCGTGGGCGAGGCCTCCCTGCTTGGCTTTCTCGTACAGCTCGGCGCCGACGACCCCCGCGCGAATGCCCGCGTCTTGCAGAAAGAAGCCGAACTCGCGGGCCTGGAGCATGGGCGCCAGGGGCACCACGACCGCCCCGAGGTGCCACGCGGCGTGCGCGGCGATGGCCCACGCGGGGCTGTTCTGAAGCCAGACGGCCACCCGGTCGCCTTTCCCGACCCCCTGCGCGGCGAGGTGTCCGGCGAGGCGCTCGGCGGATTCGCGCAGTTCGCGGTAGCTCAGCTCGCGGCCGTAGAACCACATCGCCGTCTTGTCGGGATACCGCTCGGCCGACACGCGCAGGTTGTGCATCAGGCCGGTGCGCGGCAGCGTCAGTTGCCGGGGCTTGCCAGGGGGCCAGTAACGGCCCGCCGTGCGGGTGGCCGGGGCGACCGGGCGGGGATGCTCGGTGGGCAGGTTCAGTTCGGGGTCGTGCGACATGAAAAACCTCCGGGAGAGCCGGGCCACCTGCCCCCGAGGCCGGGAGACGGGCAGCCGGAGCGTGAATTGTGCGTGCCCCGAGTGTAGGGCATGGGGCGCCCGCGGCAAATACGCGGCGTTGCTCGTCACGTGACGAGCAGCGGTCACCGGCCTGCCCCGCCCCGTCCCGCCCGGACCCCGTAGGCTGGGACGCAGGAGGTTCACCCATGTCCCAGCTCCCCGCCTTTGAGACCCTCTTTACCGTCGAGGCCACCCCCTTCAAGTTCGGCCCCGGTGCGTCCGCCGACGCGGGCTGGGAGGCGGCGCGGCTGGGCATGCGCCGGGCCTTCGTGGTGGTCGACCCGGCGCTGGCCGGGAGCGAGGCGGCCGGGCGCGTGCTGGACAGCCTGCGCGGGGCGGGGGTAGAGGTCGTCCTCTACACGGGCGTGCGGGTCGAACCGGACCTCCCCAGCCTGGAGCGGGCGGGGGCGGCGGCGCGGGAGGCGGGGGCCGACGGCTTCGTGGGGCTGGGGGGCGGCTCGACGCTCGACACGGCAAAGGTCGCCAACCTGCTCGCCACCCACGGCGGCGCGGTGATGGACTGGGTCAATGCCCCGGTGGGCGGCGGGCGGGCGGTGCCGGGGCCGCTGCGCCCGCTGCTGGCGATTCCCACGACGGCGGGGTCGGGGTCGGAGGCGACCACGGTGGCGATCCTCGACCTGCCGGACCTGGGAATCAAGAGCGGGATCAGCCACCGCTATTTGCGGCCCGCACAGGCGCTGGTGGACCCCGAACTCACCCGCACCGCCCCGGCGGGCGTGATCGCGTCGGCGGGGCTGGACGTGGTGTGTCACGCCGCCGAGAGCCTGCTGAGCCGCTCGTACACCTCGCGCCCCCGGCCGGAGTCGCCCGCCGCCCGCCCCCCCTACCAGGGCAGCAACCCGGTCGCGGACGTGTGGTCGGCGCAGGCGCTGCGCTTCGGCGGCGAGTACCTGCGCCGGGCGGTGGCCGACCCCGACGACCTGGAGGCACGCGGCTTCATGATGCTTTCCGCGACGATGGCGGGGGTGGGCTTCGGGTCGGCGGGGGTACATATCCCGCATGCCTGCGCCTATCCCATCGCGGGACTGCGGCAGACCTATCAAGCAACCGGGTATTCGCAGGACCATGCCTTCGTGCCGCACGGCTACAGCGTGATCGTGACCGCGCCCGCCGCCTTCCGCTTCACCTTCGCGGCGGACCCCGAAAAGCATGTGCGGGCCGCGTCTCTGCTCACCGGGCGTGAGTACGCTCCGGATGACGAGGACGCCCTGCCGAACGCGCTTTCAGAGCTGATGCGCGACGTGGGCGCACCCACCACCCTGACCGAACTGGGGTACAGCGAGGCCGACCTGCCCGCGCTGGTGGAGGGGGCCTTGAAACAGCAGCGGCTGCTGGCGGTCGCCCCCCGCACGCCGAGCGCCGCCGACCTGGAGGCCATCCTGCGGGCGTCCCTGTAACGGGCAGGCGCCCCGGCCCTACACTGCGGCATGACCCGACAGCAAGAAGAAGCGTGGGCACAGGCCGCCGCCGGGCTGCGCCGCCTGGGCACGACGGGGGACGAGGTGGCGGCCCGGCTCACCCGCGAGCTGGACGCCTTCGAAGCCGTTGTTGCGCGGTCACAGGACCGCTGGCACCAGCCGCTCTCCGGCCGCGAGTGGACCGCCGCGCAGGAAGCCGAGCACGTCATCCTCGTCAACGAGAGCAGTGCCCGGATCGCCGCGCTGCTGGCCTCCGACCGGCCGCTGCGGCCCACGCCGCGCGTTCCCGGTGAGGAGGTGGGGGGTAAACGGCAGGCGCCAGAAGGCACCCGCCCCGGCCCGGATCAGTCCTGGGAGGCCCTGGCGGGGCGGCACGCGGCGGTACGGGCGCAACTGCTGATGCTGGTGGAGCATGCCGGGGACGACCCGGAGCGGACCTTTTTTCACCCCTTCATGGGCGACCTGACCGCGCTGGACTGGCTGCGGATGGCGGCCTATCACGTCGGCCACCATCGGCGGCAACTGGAAGGAGCCGGATAAGACCTGGCCTCAGAACCACGCCTCCTGCATCTCCAGCGTCGTGGGGTCCGCGCTTACCAGCAGGTCGGCGTGGGCCTTGACCTTGGGCAGCTCGTGCACGGCGAAGAAGCGGGCGGCGTGGAGCTTGCCCTGGTAGAAGTCGGCACCCTCGCCCCGCGCCTGCGGCAGCCTGCGGGCCGCGACCGCCGCCTGCCGCAGCCACATCCAGCCCACGACCGTGTGCCCCAGCATCTCCAGGGCACTGTGGGCATTGGCGAGAAAACGGTCGGGGCCGAGGGTCGGGGCCTGGGCCAGCAGGCCGCGCAGGGCCGCCGTGCTCTGGGCGACGGCGGTGGCGAGCGCGGTACGAATCTCGGCCACCCCCTCCAGCTCCTCGGAGGCTGTCAGGTCCGCCGACATCCGTTCCAGCAGCACGGCCAGGCCGCGCCCACCCGCCTGGGTGACCTTGCGCCCCAGCAGGTCGAGGGCCTGAATCCCTTCTGTCCCCTCGTGGATGGGGTTGAGGCGGTTGTCGCGGTAGTACAGCTCGACCGGGGAGTCGCGGGTGTAGCCCGCCCCGCCCATGACCTGAATCGCGTCACTCAGCGCCTCCTGGCTGTACTTGCTGGGCCACGATTTGACGATGGGGGTCAGCAGGTCGAGGAGCAGCCCGGTGTCCTTCCGCCCTTCCTCCGGCCCGGTGTGCAGGTCGTCCACCAGCGAGGAGGCGTAGAGCCCCAGCGCGAGGCCCCCCTCCACGAAGCTTTTTTGCCGCAGCAGCATCCGGCGCACGTCGGGGTGCTGGATGATGGGCACCGGCTCGGCGTGGGGGTCCTTGTTGCCGGGGGAGCGCCCCTGCCGCCGCTCGCGGGCGTATTCCAGGCTGGCGAGGTAGCCCGCGTACCCCAGCATCACCGCGCCCATCCCGACGCCGATGCGGGCCTCGTTCATCATGTGGAACATCTGCGCCAGCCCCTGCCCTGGCTCGCCCACGAGTTCGCCCACCGTCTCGCCGCCCTCCCCGAAATTGAGCAGCGTGTTCGTGGTGCCCCGGTAGCCCATCTTGTGGTTCAGTCCCGCCAGGACGACGTGGTTGGACTCGCCGGGCTTTCCGTCTTCCCCCACCCGGTAGCGCGGCACGATGAAGAGCGAGATGCCCTTCACGCCCGCCGGAGCGCCCTTGATGCGAGCAAGGACGAGATGGACGATGTTCTCGGACAGTTCGTGCTCGCCGCCCGAAATCCACATCTTGGTCCCGGTGAGGCTGTAGGTGCCGTCCCCACGCGGCGTGGCCGTCGTCGTGATGTCGGCCAGGCCGGACCCGGCGTGCGGCTCGGAGAGGGCCATCGTGCCGAACCAGCGGCCTTCCAGCAGTGGGGTGAGGTACTTCGCCTGCTGTTCCTCGGACGCGAACTCACGCAGCAGGTTGGCGTTGCCGATGGTCAGGAAGGGATAGCCGCTCGTGGAAATGTTGGCCGCCTGAAAGTGCGCCTGCACCGCTTGCATGACCACCCAGGGCAGTTGCAGCCCGCCCAGCTCCTCGTCGTGATGGGCGCTGAAGAAGCCCGCGTCCCGGAAGGCCCGCATCGCGTCGGCCATCTGCGGGGGCAGCTTGACCTTGCCGTCCACGACGTGCGGCTCGTGGACATCCGCCTCGCGCAGGTGGTTGGCGAAGTAGCGCTCGGCCACGCTGTAGGCGAGGTTCAGCACGTCGTCGTAGACCTCGCGCGAGTGTTCGGCAAAGCGGGGGCGGGAGGGCAGCGCGGCGGTGTCGAGCACCTCGTAAAGCTGGAACTGGAGGTCGCGGCGGGACAGGAAGGGGGCCATCGGGGGTGCTCCTTTCAAGGCGGAATGTCCGTGAACGTCAACTGTGAACGCTGGCGTTTACTATAGGGCACGTTCAGACCCTCATTCGCCGTCCTACCGGAGGTTTTCCATGCGTGCCGTGACCTGCACCGCTTTCGCCGAACCCGAAGCCCTCAGCGTTCAGACCGTTCCCGACCCTGCCCCCGGCCCCGGCGAGGTGGTCTTGCGGGTGGAGGCAGCGGGCGTGAACTACCCCGACGCCCTGATGGTGATGGGGCAGTATCAGGTCAAACCTCCCCTGCCCTTCACGCCGGGGGCGGAAGCCGCTGGGACGGTCGCAGCCCTGGGCGAGGGGGTGACGCATCTGCGGCCAGGGCAACGGGTCGCGGCCTTCACCGGCACCGGGGCTTTTGCAGAACACCTCCTCGCCCCGGCGAACGCGGTCATGCCGCTGCCCGATGGAGTCAGCACCGAAGTCGCCGCCGGGCTGCCGCTCGCCTTCGGGACCACCATGCACGCGCTGGTCGACCGGGCGAACCTCCGGGAAGGCGAGACGCTGCTGGTGCTGGGGGCGGCGGGGGGCGTGGGGCTGGCCGCCGTCATGATCGGCAAGGCGCTGGGCGCTCGGGTGATCGCGGCGGCGAGCAGCGAGGAGAAGCTGGCCCTCTGCCGCGAGCATGGAGCGGATGAGACGCTGAACTACAGCTCGGAGGATCTGCGCGAGCGGATCAAGACGCTGACGGGGGGCCGGGGGCCGGACGTGATCTTTGACCCGGTGGGCGGCAACTTTGCGGAAGCGGCCTTCCGGTCCATCGGCTGGGGCGGGCGTTACCTCGTGGTGGGGTTTGCGGGGGGCGGGATTCCGAAGCTGCCGCTGAATCTGCCGCTGCTCAAGGGCGCGTCGCTGGTGGGCGTGTTCTGGGGCGAGTTCGCCCGGCGCGACCCCCGCGCCAATGCCCGCAACCTCGCCCGGCTGCTGGGGTGGGTGGCGGACGGCACGGTGCGGCCCCTGGTGAGTGGGCGCTACCCGCTGGAGCGCACCCCGGAGGCGCTGCGGGCGCTGCTGGAACGGCGAGTCACCGGGAAGGTGGTCGTCACCCCTTGACCCCGCTGACCTTCTACACGACCGCCGAACTCGCGCGGGAGGCGGGCGTGACCCGGCGCACGGTGATGCACTACGCCGACCTCGGGCTGCTGACGCCCGACCAGGTCACGGCGTCCGGGCGGGCACTGTACGGTCCCTACGCCCTGCGGCTACTCCGCGACGTGCTGGACCTGCGGGCGCTGGGGGTGCCGCTCGACGAGGCCCGCGACATGGTGACCCTGCGCCGGGCGACCCACACCCTCGACGGCACCTACCGCCGCGACTGGACCCGTGCCGATATCCCGCTCTCCGACGAGCGGTTGCGGGTGATTCACGCCCGGCTGCGGCTGTTGCAGGAGGCCTATGCCCGGCAGGCCGAGGGGCTGGCCCGCTTCGACCGCTGGCTCACCAAGCGCTTTACCGGGGGCGAGGTGGAACCGCTGGACCCCGAGGCGCTGGAGGGGGAAAGGGCGGGCTAGACCCAACCAGTTGGCCTACACTCTCCCGGTGACGTCCGGCCCGGCCTCTCCTCCCACCCCCCGCACAAGCGAACTCGGCCCCCTCGTGCGGCTGGCGGGGCCGGTGATCGTGTCGCAGTTCGCGGCCAACGCGCTGACGCTGATCTCCACGGCGGTGATCGGACGGCTGGGCACCCCGGAACTCGCGGCGGCGGCCTACGCGAACGCGACCTACTACCTGCTGTTCCTGATCCTGAGCGGGATCATGCTGGCGGTGGGGCCAAGGGCGGCGCAGGCGCACGGCCGGGGCGACCCGGCGGGGGTGGCCCTCGCCCTGCGCGGGGGCTTGCGGCTGGCCCTGGGCCTGACGGCGGTGGCCCTGCCACTGATGTGGGGCGTCGCGGCGCTCCTTCCCGGCCTCGCCCCGGAAGGGGTGCGCGGCGACCTCGCGGCGAGCTACCTGCGGCTCTACGCGCTGGGGATGCTCCCGGTGCTCGCCTTCGTGGCCCTGCGGGGGGCGCTGGAGGGGACCGGGCAGCCCCGTCTGGTCACGGTGACGGCGCTGGGCGGGGTGGCGGTGGTTGCCTTCCTGAGTCCCGCGCTCGCCTTCGGGTGGGGGCCGCTGCCCGCGCTGGGGCTGCCGGGAGCCGCCGCCGCGAGTGCCGTGACCGCCTGGGCGATGGCGCTGACGCTGTTGCCGGTGGCGCTGCGCCGCTTTCCCGCCGTGCCGGGAGGCCGGGTGGGGCCGGAGGTGGGGGCGCTGCTGCGCCTGGGCTGGCCCATCGGCCTGACCCTGGGGGCCGAGGGCGGGATGTTCAGCGTGACCTCGCTGCTGATGGCCCGCTTCGGGGCCGAGGCTCTCGCGGCGCATAACGTGGCGTTGCAGGTCATCACAGCGGTCTTCATGGTGCCGCTGGGGCTGTCCACCGCCACCGGCATTCGGGTGGCGCAGACGGCGGGCGGCGGGAACCTTGCTGCGGTTCGCCGCGCCGGGCTGACCGGCATTGGGCTGGCGGGGGGCGTGATGCTGGCCTTCGCCGCGCTGGAACTGCTGGCGCCCCGGCTGGTGCTGGGCGTGTTCGTGGACGCGGGAGACCCCGCAAACGTGGCCTTGCTGGCGACCGGCGCGGGCCTGCTCGCCATCGCCGCCCTGTTCCAGACGGTGGATGGGGTGCAGGTCACCGCGAACGCAGCGCTGCGCGGGCTGCAGGACACCCGCGTGCCGCTCTTGATCTCGCTCGCGTCCTACTGGGGGGTGGGGTTGGGGGTCGGTTCGCTGCTCGCCTTCGGGCTGGGGCTGGGGCCGCGTGGGCTGTGGTTCGGTCTGACGGCGGGGCTGTTCACGGCGGCGGCGGCGCTGCTGTGGCGCTTCCTGCGGCGCAGCGGCGGGACCGCCCGGCAAGTGTGAAGGAGAAGGGGGCGGCGGGCAGCGGGGCGTCAAGAACTCCGTCAGGTTCACGCGGGTATGCTGCCCCCCATGAAAGTTCTGGTGACCGGCGGCGCCGGGTATATCGGCAGCACGGTCTGTTCGGCTCTGGAGGACGCGGGGCACACCCCGGTGGTGCTGGACTCGCTGGTGACGGGGCCGGAAGCCTTCACGCGGGACCGCATCTTCTACCGGGGGGACGTGGCGGACTCGGCCCTGGTGCGCCGCATCTTCGCCGAGCACCCGGAGATCGCCGCCACCCTGCATTTCGCGGCGCTGATCGTGGTGCCCGAGTCGGTGGCGCACCCGGGGCGCTACTACCGCGAGAACGTGGTCGCCAGCCTGACCCTCTTCGAGACGCTTCAGGCCCTGGGGCAGACGCGGGTGGTCTTCAGCTCCAGCGCGAGCATCTACGACTCGCCCACCGACTTCCGGGTCACCGAGAGCAGCCCCCTGCGGCCCCTGAGTCCCTACGCCCGCTCCAAGCGGATGACCGAGGAGATGCTCGAAGACCTCTGCGCGGCGCCCGGCAGCGGGCTGCGCGCCGTCGCGCTGCGGTACTTCAATCCGCTGGGGGCCGATCCGCGACTCCGCACCGGGCCATACCTCGCCGAGCCGTCGCACATCCTGGGGCGGCTGGTGGCGGCCTCGCAGGGGCGGCAGGCGGCCTTCGAGATCACCGGAACCGACTATGCGACCCGCGACGGCACCGGCCTGCGTGACTATGTTCATGTCTGGGACCTCGCGCTGGCCCACGTGGCGGCGCTGGAGAGCTTTGACACGGCCTTTGAGCGGGCTGCCGGACAGGGGACAGACCCACGCGGCTTCCTGACGATCAATGTCGGCACCGGGCAGGGCGTGACCGTGCGCGAGCTGGTGACGGCCTTTTCGGAGGTGTCGCCCACGCCGCTCACCGTGCGCGAGGGACCGCGCCGCCCGGGCGACAGCGCCGGGGCCTATGCCGATATCACCCGCGCCCGCGAGCTGCTGAATTGGACACCCCGGCACACCACCGCCGAGGCGCTCGCCTCCGCCCTGGCCTGGGAGGCCGTGCGGCCGGAGCGGCTGGGTTAGGCGGCTCTGCCCGCGGAGCGCTGAGCACGGTGCCGAGCCGACCGACCCCAGCAGGACACCCCCGGCCAGACAGGTGGCGGGGCGTCCGGACTTCTCTCGGATAGCTTGGCGTGGCTGCTAAGCAAAACGTCCGCTCGGTCTCTGCCCAGTCGCCTGCCAGCCTGCCGTCCCGGACGTGGCTGCGGCTGCTGCGCTACGCCGCGCCCGTGGCGGCGGGTGTGCTGCTGTGGTATACGCTGAACACGCAGCCGGTCTCCCGTGAGGAACTGCGCAGCGCCCTGTGGCTGTGGGCGATCGCCGCGGTCCTTGCCCTGCGGCTGGGGCGGGCGCCGGGGGGACAGCGCTCACCGTTGCCGCCGCGCTGGCCGGTGGTGGCTCCACCGCTGTGGGGGGCGAGTATCGCCGGGGCACTCGCGCTGGCGCTGGGCTGGACCCACCAGCTGGAAGCCCTGGGGCTGGCCGCGGCCCTGTGGCTCGCGCTGTCAGGGCTGGAGCTGATCTGGCGGGAGCGCCTGCCCCCGCTGCGGCTGGGACTCCTCAGCGCCCCGGACACTCCGCCCCCGCCCCCGCACCCCCGCCTGACCTACCTGCCGGTCGCTCCGCACGAGCCTGACGTGCTGCGCGGCCTGAACGGGCTGGTCGTGGGGCACCGTCAGCAGGTCCCGGCCGAACACGCCCGGCTGCTGGAACACGCCCGCGTGACCGGAGTGCCGCTGTACTCGCGCGAACTGCTCGCGGAGGTGCTCACCGGGCGGGTGTCCCTCGACCTCGTGGAGCGCGACTGGCTGGACGCCGAGCGCTTTCAATCGGGCTATATGCCGGTCAAGCGGGCACTGGACGTGGCGCTGACCCTGCTGCTGCTGCCCGCGTTGCTGCCGCTGATGGGGGCGGTGGCGCTGGTCGTGCTGGCGAGTGGCGGGCGACCGGTGCTGTTCTGGCAGGAGCGCATCGGGCTGGGGGGGCGGCCCTTCCGGCTGGTCAAGTTCCGCACCAGGACCCGCGACTCCGAACGGGGGGGCGCGGCCTTCGCGCGGCAGGGAGACGCCCGCATCATTCGGGGCGGGGCCTTCCTGCGCAAGTTCCGGCTGGACGAACTGCCGCAGTTTTACAACGTGCTGCGCGGCGAGATGAGCATCATCGGCCCCCGGCCCGAGCAGTTCGCCTTCGCCGCCGACCTCGAGGAAAGTATCCCGCTGTACGCCACCCGGCACTGGGTGCGCCCCGGCATCACGGGTTGGGCACAGGTCACCCAGGGCTACACCGACAGCGTGGACCAGTTGCACGAGAAGCTGCAGTACGACTTCTACTACGTCAAGCACCTCTCGGCGCCGCTGGACCTCCTGATCGTCTGGAGGACCATCCTGACCATCCTGACCGGCTTCGGCGCCCGCTGATACGGTTCTCCTCCAGTCCGCTCGGTTAGGATAGTCCCTCCAACTGTCCCACCCGAATCTGCACGGGCCATCAGGCGCCCGAGTCCGTTGTGAAGTTCTACGCAGCGCTGGCGGCGCATTGTGCCGATTTTGTCAGAGGCAGGTCTTAACCTGTTCTTGAGCTGAAGGCCCCGGAGACCTCCCCGGAGCGCCGCAGTCTCCCACCCCTTACCCCCACGTCTTCTCGACAAAGGCAAACCCTCCGTGAGGAGGGGACGCAAAGCCACGGGACTTTGACCGAAGTCAGCCGGGCCACCGAAGGAAGAACCATGCAGAAATTTGCTCCCCTGGCCTGTGCCCTGACCCTGTTCCTCGCGGCCTGCTCGGCCCCCCAGCCCACCAGCCCTGCCCTCCCGGCCCCGCAGGACACCCCGGCCCCTCAGACCGACGTGGCCGCCGAGGGGGTCGCCACCGAGCAGGAAACCGCCGCCGCCACCGCCGCCCTTGAAGCGCTCAGCCTGAACCCGGCTCCCGTCGGCGCGGCGAGCGTGCGTCCCGACGGCACACTTCTCGTCGGTGAAGCACCGATGTTCCCGATGGGCTTTTACCACGTGTCGTGGGCCGCCGAGAGAAGCGTGCAGGTGCAAAAGCGGCTGCGCGACATGCACGCCGTGGCCGACCTGGGCTTCAACACCATGAACGTGACGATGTTCGACCCCGAAGCCGACCTCCAGCAGTTCGGGCAGCTGCTCGACGCAGCGCACGGGCGGGGCATGAAGCTGTTCGTGGAAGATTTCGGGGACGTCTCGATCAACACCTTCAAGACCCACCCCGCCACCCTGGGCTGGATGATCGCCGACGACTGCAACGCCCGCATTACCCCCGAGGAACTGGAGCGGCGGCACCTGGCGACCAAAGCGCTTGACCCCCACCACCTCACCTACACCAGCATGGCGATCTCCTACTCCAACAGCCACCCCGAGTTCTTCGGGCGGGCCGACGCGGTGGGCAACCAGTCCTACCCGGTGGGGCCTGCGGGGTACGGCGACTCACTGACCGTGGTGTACCCGGTGATGCAGCGCCTGGTGGCCGAATCGGCCCGCACCGGCACCCTGCCCATCGCCAACCTCCAGAGCTTCCGCTGGCCGGGCGGGCGTTACCCCACCGCCACCGAGCTGAACTCGATGACCAACCAGGCGCTCGGCGCGGGCGTCAAGGGCATCCTGTACTACACCTACCTCGACAACGCCAACGATCTGGCGACCTACACGGGGCTGCGCACCGAGCTGAAGAAACTGGCCGCCGAGATCAAGCTGCTCGCACCCGTGCTCCTGAACGGCCAGCGGCAGACGCTCGCCCTGACCGGCAACCTCGGGGAAGCCCGCGCCACCCTGTGGACCCACGGAGGCCGCCGCTACCTGCAAGTGCTGAGCCTGAACGAAACCCAGCGCCAGAGTGTCAAGGTCACGGTGCCCGGCGGGGCCACCACCCTGACCCCCCTCTTCGCGGGCCGGGCCAAGAGCCTGACCCTCAAGGCCGGAGCGGTCACCGGCAGCCTGACGCCCCTCACGGCCCAGTGGTACGAGGTGCGCTGACCCCAGCG
Source organism: Deinococcus sp. NW-56 (assembly GCF_002953415.1). Taxonomy (NCBI): domain Bacteria; kingdom Thermotogati; phylum Deinococcota; class Deinococci; order Deinococcales; family Deinococcaceae; genus Deinococcus; species Deinococcus sp. NW-56. The sequence goes on from NZ_CP026518.1 coordinate 212,383, forward strand.
GCGCAAGTGCGAGGCCCCTCCACCACTGGGAGGGGCCTTTTGCGTTGGACTCCGGTTTACATCTCCCCGCGCAGGTCCGTCACCCGCCGCAACTTGCCCCCCTCGCTGCGGGGCAGGGAGCCGGGCACGCACAGCTCGCAGCGCACGGTCACGCCCACCTGAACCTTGACCAGCCGCTCGATCTCGCCCCGCAGGGCGGCGGTCTCCTCGCCCGCCTCCACGCGCAGCAACAGGTCGTCGCGGGTGCCCGTGCGGGTCAGGACCACGTGGTAGTGCGGGCTGACCTGCCCCATGCCGACCAGCACGGCCTCCAGCTGGGTGGGGTACACGTTGACCCCGCGCAGGATGATCAGGTCGTCGGCGCGGCCCCGGATGCCGTCCATGCGGCGCATCGTGCGCCCGGTGGCGTTGGGTTCGGTGGCCTCCGGCAGCAGGCGGGTGATATCGCCCGTCCAGTAGCGCAGCATGGGCAGGGCGGTGCGGCTGATGGAGGACAGCACCAGCACGCCCCACTCACCGTCGGGCAGCACCTCCCCCGTCTCGGGGTCGACGATCTCGGGGTAGAAGTGGTCCTCCCAGAGGTAGCTGCCGTGCTGCTCGGTCGCGTCCTCGTTGGAGACGCCGGGGCCGATGATCTCCGAGAGGCCGTAGATGTTCGTCGCCGTGACGCCCAGCCGGGCCTCGACCTCGCGGCGCGTCTTCTCGGTCCAGGGTTCGGCGCCCAGCACGGCGTAGCGCAGCGAGGTGTCCTCTGGCCGCACGCCCCGGCGGGTGAACTCGTCCGCGAGGACCAGGGCGTAGCTCGGCGTGCAGGCGATCACCTCGGGTTCGAGGTCGAGGATCAGGCTGACCTGCCGCTCGGTGCCGCCGCCTGAGACGGGCACGGTGCACAGGCCCAGGCGCTCGGCCCCGCCGTGCAGGCCCAGGCCCCCGGTGAACAGGCCGTAGCCGTAGGCATTGTGAAAGGTCATGCCCGGCCGTGCCCCCGCCGCGTACAGCGAGCGGGCGACGACCTCTGCAAAGACGGCGAGGTCGTTCTCATCGTAGGCGACCACGGTGGGCTTGCCGGTCGTGCCGCTGCTGGCGTGCAGGCGGTGCAGCTCGTGCCGGGGCACGGCGCTGAGGCCCAGGGGGTAGTGGTCGCGCAGGTCGCTCTTGCGGGTCAGCGGAAAACGGGCGAGGTCCTCCAGGGTCCGCAGGTCGTTCGGGGTGACCCCCGCCGCCCCGAAGCGGGCGCGGTGGGCGGGCACCCGCTCATCCATGCGGGCGGCGGTGGCCTGAAGGCGGGCAAGTTGCAGGGCGCGGAGGTCGGGGAGGGGCATGCCCTCACGGTCGGGCTGGAACATCGGGCCTCCAGTCGGCAGCGGTGCCGTCGGCCGCGCCGTGATCGGAAACGGGAAAGGCGGGGAGGAGGGCCGGGTCGCCCACCACCTTGCCGGGATTCAGCAGGTTCAGCGGGTCCAGCATAGCCTTCACCTCCCGCATCACGTCCAGCGCGTCCCCGTGTTCCGAACGCAGGTACGCCCGTTTGCGCAGCCCCACCCCATGCTCGCCCGTGCAGGTGCCGCCCACCGCGACGGCGTGCGCGGCGAGGGCATGCAGGACTTGGTCGATCCGGGTCCAGGCGTCCGCGTCGTCGGGAGGGGCGTGCATCAGGAGGTGCAGGTTGCCGTCCCCGACGTGACCCACGAGGGGCGCGGTCAGGCCGTACTGCTCTAAAAGTTCCTGAGCCAGCGCCACCGTTCCTGCCAGCGCCGAGAGGGGCACGCACACGTCCCCAATCCGGGTCGCGTGACCGGGCCAGGCCGCTCGCAGCGCGTCGTACACGCCGTGGCGGGCCGCCCACAGCTCGGTCTGCGCCTCGGGCGTGCGGGCCGCGCCGACGAGGGCGCCGCCATGCAGGGAGGCCGCCTCCCGCAGCAGGGCGAGCTGCGCGTCCAGATCGGCCCGGTCCCGGCCTGCAACCTCCACCCAGAGGGTCGGGGCCTCCGGGTCGCGGCGGGCACGGTGGCGGTTCACGGCGGCCACGGTCGCGGCATCCACGAACTCCAGCCGCTCCGGGGTCAGACCCAGGCCGCGCAGGGTCACGCTGGCGGCGACGGCCCCCTCCACGTCCCTGAAGGCGAGCTGCACGCTGGCCGTCGCGGGTGGCAGGGGATGCAGCCGCAGCGTGAGGGCGGTGATCACGCCCAGCGTCCCCTCCGAGCCCAAGAAAAGCTGCTTCAGCGCGTAGCCGCTGCTGCTCTTGCGGGCCGCATTGCCCAGCGTGAGTACCCGGCCATCCGCCAGCGCCACCCGCAGGGCGGCCACGTTCTCGCGCATCCCTCCGTAGCGCACGGTGGTTGTGCCGCTCGCGTTGGTGGCCGCCATCCCACCCAGTGAGGCGTCCGCTCCGGGGTCCACCGGGAAGAAGAGGCCGTGCGGACGCAGGCGGCGGTTCAGGGCCACGCGCCGCACCCCCGGCCCCACGGTGACGGTGAAGCCCAGGAGGTCCGGTTCGCCGACCCCGTCCATTCCGCCCAGGTCCAGCGAAATGGCGCCCGGCACGGGCAGGGCCGCTCCCTCCAGGCTGGTGCCCGCACCCCAGGGAGTGACGGGAACGCGCCAGTCGCGGGCCACCGCCAGCGTCTCCAGCACGTCCCCTTCCGAGCGGGCGTAGACCACCGCGCCGGGCACCCAGGTCAGCGGAGTGCCCTCGTCGCGGGCGTGGGCGCTCCGGTCACCGGGGGCGAGGCTGACGCACTCGCCCAAGCGGGACCGTAACGCCTCCCGCCAGCCTGTTCTACGGTTTCCGTCCAATCCGTTCTCCCCTCAGGAGAGCGCCGAGGGAAGAACTCCTTTCCCGGCAACCGTTTCGTTCCTTCTCGCTTCGCTCGGGTTGAACAGTGACAAAAACTGTTCAACCGGAATCTGCATTACTTGATCATCTTCCACGTGCCGTTCACGACCTGCACCATCACCCGGCTGCGGGCGTCGAGGCCGAGGTGATCGGTCGCGCTCATGTTGAAGATGCCGTGCGCCCCGATCACGTTGCGGGTGCCCTCAATGGCGTCGCGCAGCGCCGAACGGAACTGCGGGGTGCCGGGCTTGGCCTTTTTCAGCGCGGCCGGAATCGCCTTTTGCAGGATCAGCCCCGCGTCCCACATGTGCGCCCCGAAGGTGCTCACCGAGTTCTGGCCGAAACGCCGCTCGTAGGCCTGGGTGTAGGCGAGGCCCACGCGCTGGGTGGGGTTGGTGCTCGGCAGCTGATCGGCCACCAGCACGGGTCCGGCGGGTAGAATCGCGCCCTCCACGTCCTTGCCGCCCACCCGCAGGAAGTCGGCGTTGGCGACCCCGTGGGTCTGGTAGATCTTGCCCGCGTAGCCCCGGTCGTTCAGGGTCTTTTGCGGCAGCACGGCGGGCACGCCGGAGGCCCCGACGAGCACGGCGTCGGGTCGCGCAGCCACGATCTTGAGAATCTGGCCGGTAACGCTGGTATCGGCGCGGTTGTACTTCTCGACCGCGACCACCCGGATATTCCGGGCCGCTGCCGCCCGCTGCAGCTCGGACAGCCAGCCCTCGCCGTAGGCGTCGTTGAAGCCGATGTAGCCCACCGTCTTGACCCGGTTCTGCGCCATGTGGGCCACGATCGCGTTCGCCATGATCGCGTCGGTCTGCGGGGTCTTGAACACCCAGCGCCGCCGCGCGTCCACCGGCTTGATGATCGTCTCGGACGCGGCGAGGCTGATCATGGGCACCTTCGCCTCGGCCACCACGTCGATCATGGCGAGGCTGGCGGGCGTGGTCGTCGTGCCGATAATCACGTCCACCTTGTTGTCCTGAATCAGCTTGCGGGTGGCGGTCACGGCAGCGGTCGTGTCGGACGCGTCGTCGAGGACCGTGTAGGTCACCTTCTGCCCGCCGATGGTCTGGGGAAGCAGGGCGACCGTGTTCTTCTCCGGAATGCCCAGGCTGGCCGCTGGTCCGGTCGAGGACACGACCACACCCACCCGAATCTGGGCAGCGGCAAGGGACGACGAAGCGAGCAAGGCGGCGGTCACGAGCAGACGGGTGGTGCGGCGCGGGTGCTTCATGGGTAAACCTCCACGGCGAGGGGGCAGCCCGGCGGAACCGGGCAGAAGATGAACTGGGGGTTGGTTCATGAAGCTTAGCAGAAGGGCAGGCCCCTAGCGGTGAGCGGCAGAACCCTTTTCCTCGGCTTCAAACGCGAGGTACAGCCGGGCCAGCACCGAGGGGTCACGCAGGGAGCCGCCCAGCACCTCCTCCGCGCGGCGCAGGCGGTACCGCAGGGTGTTGACATGCACGTGCAACCGAGCGGCGAGGTCGGGCAGCGGCCCCGAGTGGGCGAGGTAGGCCCGCAGGGTGGCCTCGATGCGGCCCCCGTCCTCCAGCGCGGCCAGCCGCGACCGCACCTGCCCCCGCAACGGGGCGAAGGAACCGTCCGCGAGCAGGGCATAGAGGGGGTCCATCGCGTGATAGGTCGTGGACCCCCGCGCCTGCCGGGTGGCGGCGAGGGCGTGCCTCGCTTCGCCCTCGGCGGTGCGGGCATGCCGGGGACCGGGGTGCGGGGCGCTGACTCCCAGGCGCACGTCCTGCGCGGTGCTCGCCAGCAGCGCGGCGTGGAGGTCCCGCGCCTCCCGCGCCAGGTCGAGGGTCGGCCACAGCCACACCGCCCGGTCCCCCCGCACAGTGGAATGGGCAGGCAGGCCGCGTTCCAGGAAGTAGCCCTCCCCCACCGCCGCGAGCACGTCGAGGGCGTGGGCATGGGCCGTCCGGGCGGCTGAACCGGGCGCGGGAGGCCGGGCGAAGGCCGCCACCGCCACAGCGATGGGTTCGGCATCCGGGAGGCTGGCCTCTGGAACGGTGCCCGACAGCAGGGCGTCCAGCGTCCTCTCCCCCACCCGCCGCCGCGCCGCGCCCGCCGCCGCCGCCTGAAGCCTCGCCAGCAGCGCATATTCCACCGCCACAGGAAGCAGGGCGGCCCACTCCGGCGGCACCGCCAGGGTGAGGCTGCCGACATGCCGCTCGCCGCTCGCGTCCCCGTAGCTCAGGCGGCGGGTGACCTCCGGCCCGGCAGCTTCTCCCGCCACCGCCACCACGTCTCCCCAACTCGCGCGAATCTCGGCCCGCCCCCCCGTCAGCCGCGCCAGCCGCGTCACCAGTTCGCGTTCGGGTTGTGGTCCGGTGACGGCTTCTCGCAAGGAGGCCAGCAAAGTGGCCACACCCGACAGCGCGAGCAGCTCGGGCGAAGAGGGCGAGGTGTCCCGCATTTGTTCCAACCTACAACAGGGTGGGGGGAGATTCACGCACCCTACAAGGGAAAGGGTGAGGAGCCGGGCCGTATGCTGGAAGGCAGACCCCCTCGTTTTCTCACCTACGAACGGAGACCCACCTTGAAATACGCCCGCTTTATCGCCGGGGGCCGCGCCCTGAACGGTCACCTGCACGACGGCCACCTCATTGACGCCGCAGGCGTCGCCCACGATCCGGACAGGGTGCAGTTCCGCCTGCCCGTGGACCCCCCCAAGGTGATTGCCCTCGCCCTGAACTACAACGACCACGCGGGCGAACTCGGGCTGACGCAGCCCAGCGAACCGGCCCTCTTCTGGAAGCCGAACACCACCCTGCTGCCGCACCGGGGCACCGTGATCTACCCGCGCGGCGCGGAGTTCATGCACTACGAGGTCGAACTCGGTGTGATCCTCGGCCGCGACGCCCGCCGGGTGAAGGCGAAGGACGCGATGGACTACGTCGGCGGCTACACCATCGGCAACGACCTCGTGGTGCGCGACTACGTGACGAACACCTTCCGTCCGCCCCTGCGCGGCAAGGGCTGGGACACCTTTGGCCCGCTGGGACCGTACTACGTGACGGCCGATGAGATCGCGGACCCGCATAACCTCGCCCTCACCGCGCACGTCAACGGCGAGCTGCGGCAGCAGGGCAGCACCCGCGACATGATCTTCTCGATTCCCGAACTGATCGAGCACATCAGCCGCTTCATGACCCTCCAGAAGGACGACGTGATCCTGACGGGCACCCCGAAGGGCATCTCGCACGTTCACCCCGGCGACGTGATGCGGCTGGAGGTCGAGGGACTGGGCGTGCTGGAAAACGACATTCAGGAGGAGGACGAGGGCGCTGAACCCATCAAGGGCAAGGAAGCGAAGGAAGGCGAGTGGGACGGGCGGTGAGCCGGACTGGGGCGACCCTGACAGCCCTGGCGCTCGCCGGGGCCGCCTTCGCGGCGTCGCCACGCTTCGAGATGCGCTCCTTCGTGAACGTGGAGGGCCGGGTCGGTGCCGTTCAGCCCGCCTTCGCCTGGTGCGACGCCCCGGACCGGGTGCTGGCCGTCACCCAGCCCGCCCACGACCCCCGAACCACCGCCCAACCCGTCACCCTTCACCGCTGGCTCAAGCGCCCACAAATGGAGTCGGACGCGGGGAAGCTGACGGCCCCCTTCCTGCTCGGGCCGAGTGAGGGGGCCGCCGGGAGCATCTATACCCGCCTCTCCTTTCCGGATGGTTCGGGAACGAACGCCAACTTCTTCATCCGCACCAGCAACGTAGAGAACGTCCTCGACCCGGCCTACCGCCTGAGCCGCGTGAACGAGTTCCGCACGCCGGAAGGCTCCTTTCCCTGTCGTTACCAACCCCAGGCCGTGTTCATGGGCGCGACGGCCAAGCGCACGGTGATCGTCTGGGACAACGGCAGGACGGCCACCTACGCCACGCGCAATTTCGACGGGACGCCGGGGGTGTACGTGACGGGCGGGAAGGTCAGTGCCGACGACATCGGGCCGGAGTACACCTTCCGCAACGGAAGCTACACCTACCTCGTGAAGTTCCATCCCTACGCCGCCTTCGTGCGGGTGCAGCGGGGCGGACGCACCCTGCGGACCGAGACCTTCCTCGCCTACTCCTACAGCCAACCCGTTCAGGAGCAACCATGACCCAGACCCCTCCCCCAGCGGCACAGCACCCCAACCACGATCTCGCCCGTGAACTGCGTGAAAGCAAGCTCAGCGGCGGCCTGCACCACTTCATCGGCGGCGAGTGGGTGGACTCTAAAAGCGGCGAAACTTTCCAGACCCACACGCCCACCAACAACTCCGCGCTGGCGACCGTGGCGAGCGGCGACGCGACCGACATCGACCGCGCCGCCCGCGCCGCCCACGACGCCTTCCAGACGTGGCGTGAGGTGAGCGGGGCCGAGCGCCGCAAAATCCTGCACAAGATCGCCGACCTGATCGAAAAGCGGTCGCAGGAAATCGCCGTGCTGGAGAGCGTGGACACCGGGCAGGCCATCCGCTTCATGAAATCGGCGGCGGCGCGTGGGGCGGAGAACTTCCGCTTCTACGCCGACCGTGCTCCCGGTGCTCAGGACGGGGAGAGCCTGCCCGCCCCCGGCTTCCTGAACTACTCCATCCGGCAGCCCATCGGCCCGGTGGGAGTGATCACGCCCTGGAACACGCCCTTCATGCTGAGCACCTGGAAGATCGCCCCGGCGCTGGCCGCGGGCTGCACGGTCGTCCACAAGCCCGCCGAATGGAGCCCGGTCACGGCGACCCTGCTCGCCGAGATCATGGACGAGGCGGGGTTGCCGAAGGGCGTCCACAACCTCGTCCACGGCTTCGGGGAGAGCGCGGGCAAAGCGCTGACCGAGCACCCGCTGATCAAGGCGGTCGCCTTCGTCGGCGAGACGGTCACGGGCAGCCACATCATGCGGCAGGGGGCCGACACCCTGAAGCGCGTGCATTTCGAGCTGGGGGGCAAGAATCCGGTCGTAGTGTTCGACGACGCCGACCTCGACAAGGCGCTCGACGCCGTGGTCTTCATGATCTACAGCCTGAACGGGGAACGCTGCACCAGCTCCAGCCGCGTGCTCATCCAAGAGGGCATCTACGACGAGTTCACCGCCCGCATCGCCGAGCGGGCGCGGAACATCCGGGTGGGCGACCCCCTCGACCCCGACACCGAGGTTGGGCCGCTGGTTCACCCCCGCCATTTCGAGAAGGTCCTGTCCTACTTCGACAAGGCCCGCGAGGAAGGGGCCACCATCGCGGCGGGCGGCGGGCGGGTGGGCGGCGAGGGGAACTACGTCTCCCCCACCCTCTTTACCGGGGCACGCAACGACATGCAGATCAGCCAGGAGGAAATTTTCGGGCCGGTCCTGACCGCCATCCCCTTCACCGACGAGGCGGACGCCCTGGCCCTTGCCAACGACGTGAAATACGGGCTGGCCGGGTACCTGTGGACGAACGACCTCACGCGGGCGCACCGTTTCGCGCACGGGCTGGAAGCTGGGATGATCTGGGTGAACTCCGAAAACGTACGGCACCTGCCCACGCCCTTTGGCGGGGTGAAAAACAGCGGCATCGGGCGCGACGGCGGCGACTATTCCTTCGAGTTCTACATGGAGACGAAGAACATAGCGATTTCGCTGGGGACGCACAAGACGGCGCGGCTGGGCGTGGGGCAGGCGCCGAAGGTGGAGAAGGAGGTGGCGGAGGGGTGAGGGTCTTTAACGGTCAAGCTGCGCTTGACACCCCCCTCCCAGCCTCTGCAAGCAGCTCATACGAGTCCCCCGCAGGGGGGGAGGGGTTACAACGCCTCGGCTATTCGCTCCAGCACTCCGTTCAAGTTGGTGCGGACTTCGTTGTTCCAGAAGCGCAGAACGCGGAACCCTCGTGCGGTGAGTTCGGCGTCCCGCACGGCGTCATACTCTCTTCCGGCGTGCTGGCTCCCGTCCAGCTCAATGACGAGCTTTTTCTCCAGGCACACGAAGTCAGCGAAATAAAAGCCGAGCGCCTGCTGCTTGCGAAATGCCACGCCCAACTGACCCGCCCGCAAGCGACTCCACAACAACCGCTCCTCCGGCGTCATGGTGCGCCGCAACTCCCGCGCCCGCCTGTTCTGTTCCGACCGGGAAAACCTTTCCACGCGTGCAGCCTAAAACCCCTCCCCCCTTGCGGGGGAGGCTGGGAGGGGGGTGGCAGCCGGAGGCTGCCCCACGAAGGAGGCCCCCAATGACCCCAACCCCCCACACCGTCCTCCTCACCGGAGCCGCTGGACAGGTCGGTTCGGCCCTGCGCGAGGGCCTGCGCGGGCGCTTCCCCGTCCTGCGCCTGACCGACAACCGCGACCTGGGGGAGGCGCAGGCAGGCGAGGAGATCGTCTCCGCCGACCTCACCAACTTTGAAGAAGTCCGCGCCGCGATGGAAGGGGTGGACGCCGTGATCCACCTCGGCGGCATCGCGGACGAGCACACCTACGAGCGTATCCGCGACGTGAACGTGGACGGCACCTACCACGTCCTCGAAGCAGCGCGGCAGGCGGGCGTGCGGCGGGTGGCCTTCGCATCCTCCATCCACGCGGTCGGCTTCTATCCCCGCTCGGAGCAGATCGGGCCGGACGTGCCGGTGCGCCCCGACACCTACTACGGCGTCAGCAAGGTCTTCGGTGAGGCACTGGGCCGCATGTACTGGGAGCGGTACGACATCGAGTTTGTCGGCGTCCGCATCTGTTCTTTCCAACCCAAGCCGAAGGATGCCCGGCACCTCTCGACCTGGCTCAGCCCCCGTGACGCGGTACAGCTTTTTGAAAAGGCGGTCACTGTTCCCGACGTGGGCTTCCTGATCGTCGCGGGCATCAGCGGCAACACCCGCCGCTGGATGACCCCCGAAGGCTGGGACGTGCTGGATTACGTGCCCCAGGACGACGCCGAAGCCTATGCCGCCGAGGTGGAGCACATCCACGGTGACCCGCGAGACATCACCGAGCAGCGGCAGGGCGGCATTTTCGTGGACCCGGACTATCGGGGGCTGGCGGGGAAGGAGGGCTGATATGGCCGTGCTGGAGCATGTCGCCTTCAAGGCCAGGGACCTGGACCGCACTCAGGCTTTTTACGAGTTGCTCGGGGTGGAAACGTCCCTTCACGGAGCACGGCTGTTCGCCACCTTTCACGGCGGAACGCGGCTGATCTTCGACCGCAGCGAGACGGCCCCCGACGTACGCGCCGTGACCTACCTGGGCCTTGAACTGGACTCGTTTGACGAGGTGGACCGGCTGTTCGCCCGAATCTCCGGTCAGACCAGCATCCAGCGCGACATGCGCGAGCAGTACCGGCACGCCACCGGACCCTACGGCTTTTTCGTGACCGATCCCGACGGCTACGTCCTCAAAGTCTTCAAGTACCACGGCGCCGAAGAGGCGTAAGGAGGCACCCGCTATGGCAGCCATCACCGGACAGCAATTCCTCGACCGCCTGCGGAAGAATCCGCCCACCCTCTACATCGACGGGCAGCGGGTCGAGGACCCCACCACCCACCCCGCGACCCGCAACATGGCGCACTCGCTCGCGGGGCTGTATGACCTCCAGCACCAGCCGGAGCTGCGCGAGAAGCTCACCTACGAGGAGGGCGGCGAGCGCCACCCCATGAGCCTAATGGTGCCGCGCACCAAGGAGGACCTCGCCCGCATCGGGGAGGCGCACCGCCTCCGCGCGAACTACTCGCTGGGCTTCCTGGGCCGGGCGCCGGACTACATGAACGCCAACGTGATGGCGGCGGGCATGGGCGCGGGTTACTTCGCCAGTTGCGAGGTGGAGGGCGACCACCAGCCCGACTTCGCGGGCAACATGCGCCGCTACTACGAGTACGTGCGCGACCACGACCTGTGCCTGACGCACGCGCTGACCAACCCGCAGGTCAACCGCGCCAAGATGGCCTCCGAGATGCCCGACCCCTACATCGCGCTGGGGATTGTGGAGGAGCGCGAGGACGGCGTGGTCATGCGCGGCGCCCGCATGATGGCGACCCTGCCCATCGCGGACGAGATTCTGGTGTTTCCGTCCACCGTGCTTAAGGAGAACGCCGACAAGAGCCGCTATGCGATGGGCTTTGCCATCCCCACGAACGCGCCCGGCCTGAGCTTCCAGTGCCGCGAACCCTTCGACGTGGGCCGCGACCCCGAGGACCACCCGCTCGGCAGCCGCTTCGACGAGCAGGACGCCTTCGTGATCTTCGACGACGTGCTCGTGCCCTGGGAGCGCGTCTTCCTGCTGTACGACGTGGAACTGGCGAACAAGGCGTATGCCGCCACCGACGCCGTGCTGCACATGGCCTATCAGGTGGTCAACCTGAAGGTCGCCAAGACCGAAGCCTTCCTGGGCACCGCGCAAAGCATCGTGAACGCCATCGGCTCCGGCCAGTTCCAGCACGTCCAGAGCAAGGTCGCAGAGATCATCGTCATGTTGGAGATCATGAAGGCGCTGGAGGTCGCCGCCGTCGCGGGGGCCACCGTCAACGAGTACGGGGTGATGACCCCCGCCCGTGGCCCGCTGGACGCCGCCCGCAACTACTACCCGGCGGTGTATGCCCGCCTGCCCGAGCTGCTGCAACTCCTCGGCGCGTCGGGCATCATCATGATGCCGAGCAAGGCCGACCGCGAGGGACCGCTGGGGCCGCAGATCAGCAAGTATTTGCAGGCCGGAAACGCGAGCGCCGAAGACCGCCTCAAGCTCTTCCGGCTCGCCTGGGACATGTCCATGAGTTCTTTCGGCGGACGTCAGAGCTTGTACGAGAAGTTCTTCTTCGGGGACCCGGTGCGGATGCACTCGGCGCTGTACGAGGTCTACAACAAGCAGCCCTACGTGGAGCGCATCGGGGCGTTCCTGAGCCGCAGCGCGAAGCCGGAGGGGGTGGCCGCCGATGACTGATCCCCGCCCGGACGTGATTCGCATCGCGCACACCGTCTTTACCGTCACCGACCTCGAAGCCTCGCGTGATTTCTACGTGAACCTGCTCGGCCTGAATGTGCTGCACGAGGAGCCGGGAGCGCTCTACCTGCGGGGCGTGGAAGACCGCGAGTGGACGCTGAAGCTGGAGCAGGCCCCCGAAGCGGGCGTGCGGCACCTGGGCTACCGGGTGCGGACGGACGCCTGCCTGGACGGGCTGGTCGCCCTGGCCGAGCGCGAGGGTCTCCCCTACCGCTGGGAGGAGGAACTCGACCGCCCCCGCGTGCTGCGGATGCAGGACCCCTTCGGCGTACCCGTGGCCTTCTACCGCGAGAGCCGCACGCACCGCTGGCTGCTTCAGGACTACCACCTGCACCGGGGGCCGGGCCTGCAACGGGTGGACCACGTCAACGTGATGACCCCCGACGTGGCCTCTATGATGGCCTGGTACGGCGAGCGGCTGGGCTTCCGCGCCTCCGAACTCACCGAGGACGAGGACGGGCGCATCTGGGCCGCCTGGATTCAGCGCCGGGGCGGGGTTCACGACCTCGCCATGACGAACGGCGCCGGGCCGAGGTTGCACCACTGGGCCTACTGGATGCCCGACGCCGTGAGCATTATCCGGGCGTGCGACATCCTGGCCGGGGCGCGGCAGCCTGAGCGCATAGAGCGGGGACCGGGGCGGCACGGCATCTCCAACGCCTTTTTCCTGTATGTGCGCGATCCCGACGGGCACCGCATTGAGCTGTACACCTCCGACTACATCACGGTCGACCCCGATTTCGAGACGATCCGCTGGCAGCGCGACGACCCCCGGCGACAGACCCTCTGGGGGGCCAAGACACCGCGAAGCTGGTTCGAGGAAGGCTCCCGTATGGAGGCCTTCGGCGGCGGCTGGCAGGAGCTGACCGAGAGCGAGCTGAAGGGGATGCCCATCAATGTCATCTGAGCGGGTCATTCCCGACGACCTCCTGCCCGGCCTGGCCGACGAGCTGGAGGGGGCGGAGGCGACGGGCGTGCAACTCGCCCCCTTCTCCGAACGCTTCCCGGGCATGACAGTTGCCGACGCTTACGCGGTGCAGCGGGCCTGGATGGCACGGAAAGTCGCGGGCGGGCGGCGCATCCTGGGACACAAGATCGGGTTGACCTCGCGGGCGATGCAGATGGCCTCACAGATCACCGAGCCGGACTATGGGGCACTGCTGGACGACATGTTCTTCGAGCCGAACGGGGACATTCCCCTCTCGCGCTTCGTGGCTCCCAAGGTGGAGGTCGAGTTGGCGTTCTTGCTCAAAGCGGACCTGCGCGGCCCCGGCATGACGATCTTTGACGTGCTGCGGGCCACCGAATACGTGACGCCCGCCGCCGAGATCATCGACGCCCGCATCCAGCGGGTCAGCGCGGAAACGGGCAAGCCTCGCCGGGTGACCGACACCATCAGCGACAACGCGGCCAATGCAGGCGTGATCGTGGGTGGACGGGCGATGCGACCCGACGACCTCGACCTGCGCTGGGCGGCGGCCCTGTGCCTCCGCAACGGGGTGGTCGAGGAAACCGGCGTGGCAGCGGGCGTGCTGGGGCACCCAGCGGCGGGCATCGCGTGGCTGGCGAACCGCCTCGCGCCGCACGGAGAAGGGCTGAGAGCCGGAGAGGTGGTGCTGGCTGGGTCGTTTACCCGTCCGGTGGACATCGCTTCTGGAGACGTCTTCACCTTCGACTACGGGCCGCTAGGGAGCTTCTCATGCCGGTTCGCGGGAACACCGCGTGGCGCCTAAAGGGCAGATTGCCGCTGTGATGATTCACGTGCCGGACGTCCCCGCCGCGCTGGACTGGTACGCACGGGCCTTTCCCGAAGCCGAGCGGCGTGAGGTCAACGGGTTTACGCTGCTGGACCTCGGCGGAGCAACGCTGGAACTCGTACCCGCGGATGCCAAGGTCGCGTCGGGGGCGGCGGGCAGCGTGGTGTACTGGGCCACGCCCGACTTTGAAGGACGGCTCGCCCAATGGCAAGCTCTGGGGGCCGAGCTGTACCGTGGACCGATGGATATAGAAGGCGGGCAGCGAATGGCGCAGGTACGCGACCCCTGGGGCAATCTGCTGGGCTTGCGTGGGCCGCACCGGGAGCGCACGGCATGACGGCTCCCAACGCCTTCAAACACGCGCTGACATCCGGCCAGCCGCTCTACGGCCTGTGGCTGGCCCTGGCCGATGCCTACAGCGCCGAGGTCTGTGCCGGGGCGGGCTTCGACTGGCTGGTCGTGGACGGCGAGCACGCGCCCAATGACCTGCGAAGCATCCTCGGACAGCTTCAGGCACTGGCCGCATATCCTTCGGCCCCGGTGGTTCGCCTGCCCGTGGGCGACCCGGTGCAGATCAAACAGGTGCTCGATATCGGTGCCCGGAATCTGCTCATTCCGATGGTGGAGTCGGCGGCGCAGGCCCGCGAGCTGGTCGCGGCGACGCGGTATCCGCCGCAGGGAGTGCGCGGAGTGGCGAGTGCGCTGGTACGGGCCAGCCGCTTCTCGCGCGACGCCACCTACTTGCAGCACGCCAACGACGGCCTTTGCCTGCTGGTTCAGGTGGAGTCCGTCGCTGGACTAGAAGCGCTGGACGCCATCGCGGGGGTCGAAGGCGTGGACGGCGTGTTTATAGGCCCCGCCGACCTCGCCGCGAGCATGGGACATCTGGGCAACCCGGCCCACCCGGACGTGCAGGCCGCCATTCAGAACGCGGCTTCGCGCATCCGCGCGGCGGGCAAGGCGGCGGGCATCCTTGCCACCGACGAGGGAACGGCCCGGCGGTATCTGGAGTGGGGCTACACCTTCGTCGCAGTAGGGGTGGATGTGCTGCTGCTGACCCGCGCCAGCTCGGAACTTCTGAGACGCTTTAGAGCGTGCTAGGAACCCATCCCAAGAATGGGACTGAGGTTGTGCAGTAACAGAACCGACAAGGCCAACCAGTGAAAGCCGAGCAACATCTCGGGTAACCGCTCTAAATCCCGTGCCAGCCGCCTGAAACGCGCAGTCCAGGCGAAGGTCCGCTCCACAATCCACCTCCTCGGGAGCAAGACAAATCCATGCGCCCCAGACGGCCTTTTCACGACCACCAGCTCGACGTCGTTCACCGCTGCATCGGTGCTCGCCTGATCCCCGGTATAGCCCTGGTCTGCAATCACCACGTCAATGCTTCCACCCGTGAGCGCCTGCACCTCCCGGCACAGGTCATACACCTGGTCTCGATCCTGCTCATTCCCGGGGGTCACGAGCAGTGTCAACACGTTCCCGAGCGTGTCGACAGCGGCGTGAATTTTGCTGCCTTTGCGTCGTTTGGCCCCGTCATACCCGGCCCTTGCACCGCTTTCAGCGGTGCTCTGTAGCGTCCGGCTGTCGATGATGGCCACCGTGGGAATGCCCTCTCTGAGGGCATCCTCTCGTTTGAGTGCACGTAGATCGTGCGCCATGTTCTCGAAGCACCCGTGCTCCATCCACCGCCTGGCCTGCTGGTACACCAGCTCGTACGGCGGGAAATCGTGCGGTAGGTACGCCCACTGGCTCCCGGTGCGAGCGACCCATAACGTGGCATTGAGCATCTCCCTGAGCGAATACTTGCGCTGGGGTGCGTTTTCTGGAACGAGGGTCAGGTACGGGCGCATGAACAGCCACATCTCGTCGTCAACGTCGCTGGGGTAGGCTCGCCGGTCCATCCTCGGATTATCGATCTGAACGCGGAAAAAGGACTCCTCTCTGCTCAGGGCAGAAAAGTTCTGTCACGCTTCAAAACCCATACTCTCAGCCTCTAGCTGTACTTCGGGGATATTCAGGGGCCGCTGAATAAGGCGGTGCAGGTGTGACATCGGCGGCAAGGAGGTGGCAGGGGCAAGTCCCCTGCCACCTCCGCTCGAATGGCCGGAATGGTGTCGCCTCTGAGGTCGTCGGGCTGGGTGAGGCGAAGCCATTGCAGGAAGGTCAGGGCCACCATACACAGCACGGCGTGGTGATGCAGACCTTGCCAGGACCGGCCCTCGAAGTGGTCCAGCCCGACTTCGTCCTTCAGCTCCCGGTGGCTCAGCTCACACGCCCAGCGGCGCTTGGTGACTTCCACCAACCGCGACAACGGCGTGTCAGGGGCAGATTGCAGACGTAGTATTTGCGCTCCTCACCTCGTCGCTGTTCTCCGATGATCCAGGCGGCTTGACCCGGCAGATGTTGACTGCGAGCGTACTCCTCCCCGTCTGCCAGGCGAACGTATTCAGCCGCGAAGCGTCCGGAGAGCGGGCCTTTGGTTCCATGTCGCCATACCAGGTGCTGCCATGCAGCACCCGCCAGCACTTCTTCTACCGACAGTCGGTCCTCGGATGGGGTTGGGTGCGTCGGTTTCCTGCCCCGGAAGATCCGAGGGATGGGGATCAAGCGAACGTCCCTGGGATAGACCGTCTGCGTGCGGGTGATGCCGACCGACCACAGCAGTCCTCGCTCGGTGAGTGCCTGCCGGAACCGGGCGTTCACGCCGTACCCCGCATCCGCCAGAACCATGCCGAAGGTGACGTGTGGACGCACCCGGTCCAACTCTTTCAGCGCCAGTTCGCACTTGGTCTGTGGCGGCTGGTGTTCCAACGGAACACCAGCCGCCCTGAGCCGAGCGGGATCGTTGGTCCACTCCTGTGGCAAGAAGAGCCGTAGGGCGAGCGGAACCGGCAAGTCGTGCTGGGCCAACGTCAGGGAGACGAGGCATTGACAGGGGGTGATCTTCCCGACCTGCCCGGAATACTGACGGGCGACGCCGACAGACTTGGTGCCGAACTTTGTCAAGCAGGTGTCGTCGATGATCAGCACGGCGTCTTTGCCACCCAGCATCTGCTGAGCCCGCTGAGCGAGCAGGGTTTCCAGGGGTTCGGTCAGCCAGGGGCTGTCGGTGATGAACTGCTGGAGATGGTCCTCTTTCCCGGGCGCCACGACGGCAGCCAAGGGCTGCATGCTTTTTCGGTGGACCGTGCTGCACAATCCACGGACGTACAGAGGCGCCCAGGTCCGCTGGGCTCGGTGGCGAAAATGCACCAGAAAGGGCGCAAACCAGGTAGGGAAATGTCGGGTCCAGCGAGGCAGAGAACGAGCCATAGCACAGGGGCCAGCATCCGAGATGCTGGCCCCTGTGTCCCCTCCCTGAATATTCCCGAAGTACAGCTAGGGGCTAACCTGGCTTGCTCGTCACGTGACGAGCAAACGTGGAGTCTCTCACGGCTCCCCTGCTGCGACTGAGCCGCCGGGTGCCAAAAAGCACGTCGACCGTATGGGAAGCACCCGTAGAAGCAGGGGTGCCCCTCATCCGGTCGAACCGATATGTATGTTAATATATATATCGGTGGCAGGCAGCCAGACGACGGGATGCCTGCCCACAGGTCGTGGCGACGGCCCACCAGGCTGCCGGGTGCCGGGGTTTTCGTAGAGGCCAGAAGGTGCGGAGGGGGCCAGGCGTCTGACGCCCCCCTCCGTGCCCAGCCCCCACGCTCGTCCTCATTCATGGCCCGGACGGTGTCGCCCACCCCGGTCCCCAGGGAGACTTCCATGCCGACCCAGTCCACTCCCCCCTCCTCTACCAGCGACCGCCGCACCCGTACTCCGCAGCGGGGCCGGGTGGGGTCCCCCGACGCTTGGGCGCCCGACCGGACCCTGGCCCTGGACCCCGGCGACGAGGGGGACGAGGCGGAGTTCCAGCCCGACCCAGAGGCTGAACCGGACGACCCGGAAGCGAGTGATCCGGAGCCGGACGCCGCGCAGGAGGAGGACGAGGACGAGCGGGAAACTCCCACGCCGGGAGCCGCGCCCCAGGGCGACTCGCTGCGGCAGTACCTGAACGAGATCGGCCGCATACCGCTGCTCAGCGTGGCCGAGGAGGTCGACCTCGCCCGGCGGTATGCGGAGGGCGAGGAGGCGCGTCAGCGGCTGGCCGCACCCGACCTGGGGGAGCGTCAGCGCCGCCGTCTGGAGCATCAGGTCGAGGACGGGTCGGCGGCCAAGCAGGCGCTGATCGAGGCGAACCTGCGGCTGGTGGTGTCCATCGCCAAACGGTCTGCCGGACGCGGGGTCGGGTTGCTGGACCTCATTCAGGAGGGCAACCTCGGGCTGGTGCGGGCGGTCGAGAAGTTCGAGTATCGCCGGGGCTTCAAGTTCAGTACGTACGCGACGTGGTGGATTCGTCAGGCGGTCACCCGTGCCCTCGCCGATCAGGGCCGCACCATCCGGGTGCCGGTGCACATGGTCGAGACCATCAACAAGCTGAGCTGGACCAGCCGCCGCCTGGAGATGGAACTGTCGCGCGAGCCGCTCGACGCCGAACTCGCCGAGGCGATGGGGTCGGGCTGGAACACCGGGAAGGTCGAGGAAGTGCAGAAGTTGCGCCGGGACCCGATCTCGCTGGAGGCGCCCGTCGGGGACGAAGGGGACAGTTTCGTGGGCGATTTCATCGCGGACGAGCAGTTCGCCTCACCAGCCCAGAACGCGAATCAGGCCCTGCTGAGTGACGCTCTGGCCCGGGCACTGGGGGCACTCGACGAGCGCGAGGCGCGGGTGATCCGGATGCGACACGGCCTGGCGGACGGTCATGAACACACGCTGGAGGAGGTGGCCCGGGTGTTGCAGGTGACCCGCGAGCGCGTGCGGCAGATCGAGAGCAAGGCGCTGCGCAAGCTGAAGTACCACGAGGGCCGCACCCGCACCCTCCACGGTTTCCTTGAGTAGCCGGACGTCGGCGGGCGCCCCCCCGCCGCCCCGCTCCCCTGACCCCATGTCCCAGGACGACGCCCCTGCTGAGCACCTGCTCACGCAGACCATTCAGGACCTTTACTGGGCCTTGCGGCGGCTCGCGGACCATGCCACCAGCGCGGTGCCCCTGCCCCCCTCGGAGGTCGAGGTCCTGCGGCACATCCACCGGCATCCGGGCGGCAGCGTCTCGGAGATCGCCCGGGACCTGGGGTTGCAGCACAGCAATGTCAGCGTGACCCTGCGGAGCCTCGCCGCCCGGGACCTCATCGTGCGGCGCCCCGACGAGCGCGACCGCCGCAGCACCCGCCTCTACCCCAGCCCCAGCGCCGTCGCCACCCGCGCCGAGATAGACGAGGCGTGGGGCAGGGCACTGGCTCCCTTCCTGAGCGACCTCTCCGGGCAGGAGGCCGAGTCGCTGCTGCAGACCCGGCCCCTGTGGCAGCGCCTGACCCATCTGCGCCCCCGCCCGCCGCAGCCTTAGGGGAGCACCCGGCTGAGCGGGTGGCCGGGGCAGCGGGCGGACCGTGAGACCCATCAAAGGCATCATCTGCTCGTCACGTGACGAGCAAAAAAACAGGAGGGACGCTGATCGTCCCTCCCGCCCTTGCTGGGGTCAGCGCCGACGCCGCGCCTTTTGCGGCCCTACCCGCCCGGCCCCGGTGCCGGCGTCGAGCCGCTGGGCGCCGTGCGGGTGCGGCTTGGCGGCCCGCTTCTGGCCCTGCTCGGGGCGACTGTGGGCGTGCATGCCGGAGGACTCGCGCGGGGGCCGGGGCTGTCCCTGCCCGCGTCCCTGGCCGCCTCCACGCACGCCGTTGCCGCTGCCCTGGCCCTGCTTCTCCTGAATCGACCGGTCGATCTGACCCTCCTGCGGGGTCAGGGGCGGCTGGAGGGCGGCGGGCAGGCCCCGGCGCACATTGCGCCACAGCTCGCGCTGCTCGGGAATCAGCAGCACGAGGTTCACGCCGGGGCGCCCGGCACGGGCGGTGCGGCCCGAGCGGTGGACGTGGTCTTCGGAGGTCGAGGCCACGTCCATGTGGATCACCAGCCGCACCTCCGGCAGGTCGATGCCGCGCCCGGCGATGTCGGTGGCGACCAGCACCCGCGAGTCGCCCGAGCGCAGCAGGTCCATCGTGCGCTCGCGCTTCTTCTGGTCCATGTTGCCCTGTAGGGCCGTGACCGTCTCGCCGGGCAGCAGCTCATTCAGCCGCTCGGCCCGCCGCTTGACGAGGGCCTTGGTCCGGCTGAAGATCACCACGCAGCCGCCGGGCGCCCGCAACGCTTCCCGCGCGTGGTCGGCGGCGACCCGCAGCACGTCCTCGCGGGTGGTGTGCAGCAGGAGGTGGGTGGCCCCGGTCGCCCCGCCCAACACGTCCCCGGTCTGCGGGGCCTCGGCGGCGCGGGCGGGGGCGATGTCGATGCGCTCGGGCGAATGCATGAAGCGCTCGGCGACCTCTCGGATCGCGGCGGGAAAGGTCGCCGAGGCCATTGCGATCTGAAGCTCCTGACCTGCCGCCTTCTGCGCCGAGCGCAGGATGTCGCCCACGTCCTTCAGGAAGCCCAGCGAGAGCAGTTCGTCGGCCTCGTCGAGCACCACGTAGCGCAGCCCCGCCAGGGACAGTTCGCCGCGCGTGATCAGGTCCTTGAGGCGGCCCGGCGTTCCGGCGATCACGCCCTTGCCGCTCGCCTCGGTGCGGGTCTGGTTGGGCGTGATGCCCCCGGTGATGCGTCCGGCAGGCATCCCGAGTTCGCGGGCCACGTCGCGGATCTGCACCGCGAGTTCGCGGGTCGGGGTCACGACAAGCACTTCCGGGCGCATCCCGCGCGTCGGCTTCATGCCGATGCCCCGCGCGGCGGCGGGAATCAGGAAGGCGAGTGTCTTGCCGCTGCCGGTGCGGGCAGTGGTGATCACGTCGCGGCCCGCGAGCAGCACGGGAATCGCCCCGGCCTGCACGGGCGTGGGAGTGCGCTCGCCCAACCACTTGTGCCAGTCGGCCGGGGAGGTGGGGGCGGGGCGGTCTTTGATGTGAGAAGAAGTCATAGGGGTCCTGTCGGCAGAACACGCCGGTCGAACCGGGAGGCTCGCGGCGGGGCGCGGCGCTGGAGAGGGCGCCGGGTGGGAATGTGGGGAACGCTTCAGCCGCCGCAGCGACTGGCTCTCCGCGCCCGCGAAACTGTCTGCCTGCGGTGGGGGTCTGTTCTGCCAGGATGGGCCGACTTCACAGACAAACCCGGCCAGTATGCCGCATCGGGGCGGGGGAGATGGGAGGCGAGGTGGGGATGGGGCCAGGCAGGCCGCCGACCGGAGCAGCGGGGTGAGGGGTCTTTCCTCGCCGTGCGTCCGGGTTAGGCCAGGGGGCTCCAGATGGGCGGCTGGGGTGGTCGCACGCCCCCTCACCCCTCGCTGCGCGAGGCCCTCTCACCCTGGGAGAGGGTCATTGGTCAGTCGTCGGTGGAGGCCGGGGCGTCTTCCGGCTCCGGGGGAGGTTTCAGGCGTCCAGCCTGACGCACGCTCTGGGTCAGCAGGAACTCGATCTGGGCATTGACCGAGCGCAGGTCGTCGGCGGCCCAGCGCTCTAAGGCGGCGTAGAGGTCGGGGCTGATGCGCAGCGGGAAATTCTTCTTCGGGCGGGCGGGCATCTGGCGGCCCCCCGTTAGTACAGGCTGCCCGCGTTGACGACAGGCTGGGTGCCGCGCTCGCTGGTCAGCACGACGAGCAGGTTGCTGACCATCTGCGCCTTGCGCTCCTCGTCGAGGTGAACGATCTCCTGCCCTTCCAGTTCGCGCAGGGCCATCTCGACCATGCCCACCGCGCCCTGCACGATCTGCTGCCGCGCCGCGATGATCGCGCTGGCCTGCTGGCGCTGAAGCATCGCACCTGCGATTTCGGGCGAATAGGCCAGGTGCGAGAGCCGCGCTTCGAGCACTTCCACCCCCGCGTGCCGCAGCCGGGTGTCAAGCTCGCGGCCCAGCGCTTCGGAGACCTCATCCGGGTTGCCGCGCAGCGAGAGGGTGCGGCCGTCGTAGTCGTCGTAGGGGTACCCGGCGGCGAGGTGCCGCAGGGCGGTTTCGGACTGGATGGCGACGAACTCGGAATAGTCCTCCACGTCGAAGACCGCGCGGGCCGTGTCCACCACCCGCCACACGATCACGGCGGCAATCTCGATGGGGTTGCCCATCTGGTCGTTGACCTTGAGGCGCTCGGAATTGAAGTTGCGAATCCGCAGCGAGACGTTCTTGCGCAGCGTGAAGGGATTCGTCCAGTAAAAGCCGTTGCGCCGCTCGGTGCCCACATACCGCCCGAAGAGGGTGATCACGCTGGCCTGATTGGGCTGCACGATGAAAAAGCCCGCCAGCGCGATCAGGAGCAGCACGCC
Organism: Deinococcus sp. NW-56; assembly: GCF_002953415.1. NCBI lineage: Bacteria > Thermotogati > Deinococcota > Deinococci > Deinococcales > Deinococcaceae > Deinococcus > Deinococcus sp. NW-56. Next base: position 234,251 of record NZ_CP026518.1, read on the forward strand.
CAGCACGATGGCAATGACCACGAGGCCCAGCCCCAGCCACAGCCAGGCGGCGAGGCCCGCGAGCACCAGCCACAGCAGCACGCTGGGAATCCCCGGCAGCCCGAAGGCGGCACGCTCGGCGCTCGCCACGCCAGGAACAGGGGAGACGCCCCCAGCGGGGCCGACGGTGGCAGGCGCTCTTTCCAGTTCACTCATGACAACCTCCAGGCACCGGGGAGCGGTCGGTGCGTATCAAGATGATATCACATCGATACTGTCCAATCAGTCGGTTGCTGGGGGGTGCGTCAGCCTCTATCGTGAAGGCCTCCACAATCTGAAGGTCGCCTGAAGGTCCCCTCCCAAGCTTCCCTTTCCCTCCGCAGGAGTGCCGCATGGAGCCGTGTTATGGGCATCTTTGACCCCACCATCTTTCCCATCCTGGCTGCCGACGGGCTGACCAACGGGGCCGTCTACGCGCTGCTCGCGCTCGCGCTGGTGCTGGTGTTCGCCGTGACGCGGGTGGTGTTCATTCCGCAGGGCGAGTTTGTGGTGTTCGGCACGCTGACGCTGGCCTCGCTGCAACTGGGGCAGGTGCCGGGGACTCTCTGGCTGCTGCTGGGGCTGCTGGCCCTCGCGGCGGTGATGGAAGCTGTCTCGCAGGTGCGGCGTGGGCAGGCGGGCCGGGGGCTGCTCACGCTTGCCGGGGCTGCCGGGGTGGGGGCGGCGGTGTGGGCGCTGACCGCATGGGCCGCGCCGCTGGGGTGGCCGCTGTGGGCGCAGGCGCTGCTGACGCTGGCGCTGGTCGCCCCGCTCGGGCCGCTGCTCTACCGCACGGTGTACCAGCCGCTGCGGGACGCGACCGTCCTCGTCCTGCTGATCGCGTCGGTGGCGCTGCACCTCGCGCTGACGGGGCTGGCCCTGGTCTTCTTCGGGCCGGAGGGGTCACGCACGCCGCCCTTCGCGGGGGGCAACCTCACGCTGGGGCAGGTCACCCTGAGCAACCAGAGCCTGCTGGTGATCCTGCTCTCGGCGGGGCTGATGCTGGGGCTGTTCTTCTTCTTCGAGCGCACGATGGCGGGCAAGGCGCTGCGGGCCACCGCCGTCAACCGCCTGGGGGCGCGGCTGGTGGGCATCAGTCCGGCGTCGGCGGGAGCGCTGACCTTTACGCTGGCGGCGCTGATCGGCGCGGTGGGGGGCATGATGATCGGCCCCAGCGTGGCGATGAACTACGACTCGGGCTTCCTGATCGGCCTCAAGGGATTTATCGGGGCGATCATCGGCGGTCTGGTTAGTTACCCGCTCGCGGCGGCGGGAGCGCTGCTCGTCGGCCTGATCGAGAGCTTCGCGTCCTTCAGCCTCTCGGCCTGGAAGGAGGTCATCGTGTTCACGTTGATCCTGCCCGTGCTGCTGTGGCGCTCGCTGACCACCCGCCACATTCCGGAGGACGAGGAATGAACGCGCGGTTCGTCCTGTCGGTCGTCGCGGTGGCCCTGGCGCTCGTGCTGCCGCTGATCCTGCCCCTCTTTCAGGTCACGCTGCTCGTCAACATCCTGATTTTCGCGACCGTGGCGGTGGGCCTGGTGCTGCTCACGGGCATCGTGGGGCTGACCTCCTTCGGGCAGGCGGCCTTCATGGGGGCGGGGGCGTACACGACGGCCATCCTGACGACCCAAGCGGGGTGGAGCCCCTGGCTGGCGCTGCCCGCCGGGCTGGTGGTCACGGGCCTAATCGCGTGGCTGCTGGGGCTGATGACGCTACGGATGCAGGGGCATTACCTGCCGCTGGCGACCATCGCGTGGGGCATGAGCCTGTATTACGTCTTCGGCAATACGCCCGCGCTGGGGGGCTTTACCGGGCTGACCAACATCCCCTCGCTCTCGGTGTTCGGGCTGGACCTCACCTCGCCGCGCACCTTCGCGTATCTTGCGCTGCTCGCGCTGGGACTGACCGCGTTGGGTGCCCAGTTCCTGCTCTCCAGCCGCACCGGACGGGCGATGCGGGCGCTGCGTAGCGGACCGCTGGTGGCCGAGGCCTTCGGCGTGAACGCCTTCCGGCTGCGGGTACAGGTGTTCGTGCTCGCGGCGCTGATGGCGGGGCTGGCCGGGTGGCTCTACGCGCATAGCCAGCGCTTCGTGAACCCCACGCCCTTCAGCCTTCAGGCGGGAATCGAGTACCTGTTCATGGCGGTGGTGGGCGGCTCCGGGTACGTGTGGGGGGCGCTGCTGGGGTCGGGGCTGATCACCGGGCTGCGCGAGTGGCTGCGGGACGCGCTGCCGGGCCTGATCGGGGCGCAGGGCAACTTCGAGGTGATCGTGTTCGGCGTGCTGGTCATCCTGACCCTGCAATTCGCGCGGCGGGGCCTGTGGCCGCTGCTGGAACGGGTCTTGCCCCAGGCCCCGGTGCGCCTGCTGCCCGAACGGGACCGCCTTCCGGCCCGCGAGAAGCCTGCGCCGGGCACACCGCTCTTGTCGGTCGAGCACGCGGTCAAGCAGTTCGGCGGCCTGCGGGCGGTGAACGACGTGTCCTTCGAGCTGCGGGCCGGGGAAATCCTGGGCCTGATCGGGCCGAACGGGGCGGGCAAGAGCACCATGTTCAATCTCGTGACCGGGGTGAATCCGGCCACGTCTGGGCGGGTCAGCTTCATGGGCCGCGACATTACCCGGCTGAGCGCGGGGCAGATTCACCGGCTGGGTTTGAGCCGCACCTTTCAGCACGTCCATCTGCTGCCCGAACTGTCCCTCCTTCAGAACGCGATGATGGGCGGCTACGCGCGGGGCCGGGCAGGGATGCTGGCGAGCCTGCTGCACCTGGAGCGGGCGGAGGAAGCGGCCCTGCAACACGAGGCGCTGCGGCAACTGGAGCGGGTGGGGCTGGGCGAACTGGCGCACACCCTCGCCGGAAACCTCGCGCTGGGGCAGCAGCGGGTGCTGGAGGTCGCGCGGGCACTGGTGGCCGACCCCACCCTGCTGCTGCTGGACGAGCCCGCCGCCGGGCTGCGCTACGGCGAGAAGATGGACCTCGCGGACCTGCTGCGGCGGCTGCGGGCGGAAGGAGTGACCATTCTGCTTGTCGAGCACGACATGGACCTCGTGATGGGGCTGGTGGACCGATTGGTGGTCATGAATTACGGGGAGAAGCTGGCCGAAGGCAGTCCCACCGAGATTCGTGCCCATCCCGCCGTGCGCGAGGCGTACCTGGGTGTGGACGTAGGCGGGGAGGAGGTCGCATGACGGCCCGGCCCTCTGGAGAAACGCTGCTGGAGGTGCGTGGTCTGCACACCCGCTACGGCCGGGTGGAGGCCCTGGGCGGCGTGAGCGTCGAGGTGCCCGCCGGGCACATCGTGAGCGTGATCGGGGCGAACGGGGCGGGGAAGACCACGCTGATGAACTCGGTGATGGGCGTGCTGACCCCCTCGGCGGGTGAGGTGATCTACGCGGGCGAATCGCTGCGTGGAGTACCGCTGGAGGCACGGGTCGCGCGGGGAATCACGCTGGTCCCCGAGCGCCGCGACCTCTTCGCATCCATGACGGTGGCGGACAACCTGCAACTCGGGGCCTATACCCGGCGGCGGGGTGGGTGGCGGGGCGATCTCGACGGTGTGTATGCCCGCTTTCCGCGCCTGCTGGAGCGCCGCCGCCAACTGGCGGGCACCCTGTCGGGCGGCGAGCAGCAGATGCTGGCGATCGGCCGGGCGCTGATGGCGCGGCCCCGCCTGCTGCTGCTGGACGAGCCCAGCCTCGGCCTCGCGCCGCTGATCGTGCGCGACATCCTGGGCATCGTGCAGGGCCTGCGCGACGAGGGCGTCACGGTGCTGCTGGTCGAGCAGAACGCCCGCGCCTCCCTCGCCATCAGCGACGGGGGCTACGTGCTGGAAACCGGGCAGGTGCGCCTGAGCGGCCCGGCGCACGAGCTGGCGCGGGACGAGACGCTAGGGGCGAGCTACCTGGGGGGATAGAGCGGACCGCTATCCGCCCGCTATGCACCCCTGGCACGACCTGCCCCCCGGAGAGAACCCACCCGCGCTGCTGCGCGTCGTCGTGGAGGTGCCTCGCGGGGACACCACCAAGTACGAACTGGACCGCGAGTACGGCGTGCTCGCGGTCAACCGCATCCTGACGCCGCCCGTGCCCTACCCCGCGCATTACGGCTTCGTGCCGCGCACGCTGGACGAGGACGGCGACCCGCTGGACGCGCTGGTGGTCATGCAGAACCCGGTGGTGCCCCTCGCAGTGCTGCGGGCGCGGCCCATCGGGGTGGTCAAGCTGGAGGACCGGGGGCAGATCGACGACAAGCTGATCTGCGTGCATGTGGACGACCCGTCCTGCGAGGCGTTCCATACCTTTGGAGACCTGCCGGGGCACGATCAGGAGCGCTTCAAATGGTTTTTCGAGGTCTACCAGGACCAGCTCCAGCGCGACGTGCGGGTCGCCCACATCGGGGGGCGGCAGGAGGCCGAGGCGTCGGTGCGGCGGGGGCTGGAGCGGTATGCAGCGGCCTTCCCAGACCGCCCCGCGCCGCGTCCGCGCTGAGGGCGATGGGGGCGTAAAGTGCCCCCCATGATCGTCGCCTTCGTCAACCCCGCTGGACTTCTCACCCGTCCCGGTCCCGACGACCCCGAGACCTCGGAGGCCCCCGCCGCGCTCGCGGGCCTGCTGAGCGTCGGGGCCGACCTGATTCCCGTGACCGGACTGGACGAGGAGGAATTGCTGGATGTTCCGGCTCTTTTCACCTCCTGGCAGATTCTGCGCCACGGGGCCGTCGTGCTGACCCCCGACGGCGAGGAGGACCCGGCGTGGCGGCGCCTGAGCCGCGAGACGCTGACCGAGCGCGGGGAGGCGCTGCGGCTGGCGCACCAGGCGGCCCAGCACATCGGGATGCTGGGCCAGCTCGGCACCGAGGCCGAATTGCACGAGCGCGGTGGGCTGCCCCTGCGCGTCACCGTGCGGCACCCCTACGGGGTGGCCCCGGCCCTGGCGGCGGCCGCGCGGGAGTGGCGGGCGTGGCTGGAGGAGGGACCTTTCGCGGGCGAACTGCGGCTGCTGGAGGAGCCGGGGGAACTGGTGCTGCTGCCCCGCGAGATCAACCCCGAGAGTGCCGTCAACTACGTGCTGGAACAGCTCCCGGAGGAGGTCACCCTGCGCCTGGGCGTCAGCGCGGCGGCCAGCGACGCCCCCTTCCTGGCCCTGTGCGACTACGCGGTCGTGCCGGGGGGGGGCGGGGTCCTGCGCTCGGCGCTGGAGGCGGCGGAGGGGCAAGCGGAGGACGACCTCGGGTGACGCTGAAGCTGCCGCCCTTTGTCCGGCGTTTCCCCCTCTATGCCAACGTCTACCTGCTGGACAGCCCCGACGGGCGCCTGCTGGTCGATACCGGCACGCTCGCCCACCTGCCCCGGCTGGCGCGGCTGCTGACCCGCTTTCGGCCCGACGCGGTGGTGCTGACCCACCATCACATCGACCACGCGGGCGGGGCGCCCTTCGCGGCGCGGCGTGGCCTCCCCGTCCTCGCCCACGCGCCGGAGCACCCGTACCTGACGGGCGAGGTCCACGACCTCCCCTACCCGGCGGGCCGCCCGGAAGTCGGGCAGGTCGTCTCGCGCCTGCACCCTAAGGTCCCGGCCCAGGCTCTCCGGTCCATCCATCCCGGTGAGGAGGTAGCGGGGTGGGAGGTGGTCGCGCTGCCGGGCCACACGCCGGGGCAGATCGGGCTGCTACGGGACGGAGTCCTCGTGGCAGGCGACGCGGTGGTGGGTGGCCCCGACGGAGCCCACCTGCCCCGCGCGGCCTACAACGCCGACCAGCAGGAGGCCGTCCGGACTCTGCGGCGCATCGTGGACCTCGCCCCCCGGCTGGTGCTGCCGGGCCACGGCGAACCCCTCACGTCCGAGCAGGTGCGCCGCCGGGCCGAACGGGACCCAGAACCGGAGTTGCTCGTCACGTGACGAGCAGGGCCTAATGGCCGTCCAACAGCGCCTCGATCTGGCCCAGCAGCCGCTCCAGCTTGCGGCGGCGGGCCGGGTCGAGGGCGGCCAGGGTCCGGCGATCCGTGAGGCGGCGGGCCACGGCGCGGGCGGGGTCGGCGTCCGCACGGCGGGGGGAGGTTACCGCCTCGCGCAGGGCCTGCACGGTGGCCCCGTCGGCGGCGGCCTCCAGCAGTTCGGCGCGGCGCTGGGGGTCCTCGGCCCGTCCGATCACCAGCGCCTTGCGGTAGTCCAGCCCACCCTCGACGGCCGCCTGCACGTCCTGCGGCAGGGAGAGCAGAGCCGCCCGGTTCTTCACGAAGGACCGCCAGCTCTCGCGCCCCAGCGCCCCGAAGACGGTGTCCAGCCGCTCCACGGCCCCCGGATCGTCCTCCGGGCGGCGGTCGAGGGCGAAGAGGCGGGGGACCACCTCGTCGGGCGTCAGGCCCAGCGTGGCGGCGGCGACGCCCAGGCGGGCGCGGACCTCTTCGAGCGGATTGAGGTTCTCGCGCTGGAGGTTCTCCACCGCCGCCGCCAGCCGCGCCCCCTCGTCGCTGAGGTCGCGCTGCAAGACGGGCACCTCGGCCAGTCCCGCCAACCGGGCGGCCCGCCAGCGCCGCTCACCCGCCACGATCTCGTAACGAGCGCCGGGCAGAGGGCGCACCAGCAACGGTTGCAAAATGCCCTGCTCGCGAATGCTGGCGGCGAGCGCCTCCAATCCCTCGGGGGCAAACTGCACGCGCGGTTGGAACTGGCCCGGCTGGAGGGCGTCCAGCGGCAGGGTCGTCGTGGCGGGCTGGCTCAGGGCCTCCACGCCCTCCACCAGCCCGCTGAGGCGCGCACCGATCGCCGGGCGGGGGCGGCGGGTCACGCGTCCACCCCTGGGCCGGGGTAGGGAAGCCCCACCGCCCCCGCGATCTCGGCGGTCACCCGCTCCACGTCGCGGTGGACGGGGGAGCCAGGCGCATACACGCCCACCGGCTGCCCGGCGCTCGCGCTGTCGTTCCACACCGCGCCCCGGTCGGGGATCGGGCTGGCGAGGGGCCGCAGCATCCCCTGGAGGGCCGCGAGCGCCTCGCGGTCGTGCGAGCGCCGCGCGTCGTACAGGGTGGGCACGTACAGGGCCACCGTCAGGTCCGGGCGCAGCTTGCGGTAGGTCGCCATCGCCTCCGAGAGGCCCGCCAGCGCGTTCATGCCCTTCTGGCGGGTCGGTACGGGCACAATCAGGTGATCGGCGGCCAACGCCCCCAAGATGGACAGTTGCCCCAGGCTGGGGGGGCTATCGATCAGGGCCACGTCGTAATCTCCGGCGATCGCCTGGAGTCCCTGGCGCAGGTGCAGGTGTGCTCCCACCACGCCCATCATCTGCCCCTCGGCGAGCGCGAGCGACACGTCGCTGGGAATCAGGGCGAGGTCGTGGACCCGCACGGGGAGGGGGAGGGGCTCGCCGCGCGTCGCCGTGGCGAACACGGTCTGCTCCTGCCCGACGCCCGTGACCCCCAGCCAGTCGGTGAGGTTGGCCTGCGGATCGAGGTCCACGAGAAGCACCCGCAGGCCCGACCGTGCCAAGCTGTGGCCCACGTCCCGCGTGAGGCTGGTTTTCATCACGCCGCCCGCGTGGTTGAAGAAGGTCAGCGTCCGCATCCCGCCCAGCCTACCCTGCGGGGCCTGGAAGGTGAGGCTCATGCCCCCTCTGCCAGGCGCTCGCGCAGCCCCTTGACGAACTCGGGAAGGGCGCCACGGGCCGCGTGCGTGCTGGCCTCGCGCACCAGGCTGGTCGCCGAGAGGGTCCCCGTTTTGCAGGCCGTTTCCAGGGCGCTCCACTCGCCCTCGCGCAAACGGCGGCGGAGCAGGGTCCGCAAAGTGGCCTCTGCGGCCTCCCACTGGCCCCCAGGAGGCAGAGCAAGAAGAACTTGCTGCTCCTCCTCGAATTGTTGCTGCGCGGCCCGTTCCTGGGCTTCCTGTTGCCTTTCCTGCCGGGCGCGGGTCTCATCCGGGTCGACATGGGGAGCAGGCACTGCCTCCTCGGGCAGAGTGTACTTCTCGGGATGCTCCAGAAAATCCGCGATCAGGCCGCCGGGATTGCGGATGGGCGTGGGGCTGGTGCTGCGCCGCAGCCGCAGAAAGGCGATCGCCTCCTCCACCCGGTCGGGGTATTGCTTGGCGAGGACGTTGGCACGAGGGGCCGACACGCCTGCCTCGCGCAGGGCCTGCACCAGCGCAGGGTCGGGCGTGCCCTCCGTTCGGAAGCGGTACGTGATGTGGGTGGCTCCCCGCCCGCCGCTCGTCTCCACGCCCTCGAGATAGCCCTGAGCGATCAGTTCCTGGTGAGCTTCCTCCAGGGTACGGATCACCCGCGACGGTTTGCCCTCGCTGATCCCGCAGGCGGCCCGCCAGTCGTCCAGGCCTGCCGTGACGCTGTCGGACCGCACGCCCGTCTCGCGGTACCGGTGCGCCTCCAGCAATCGGTACAAGGCCCGCGCGGGCGGTTGCTCGATCTGGTGCAGCAACCGTCCGTCGAGGGCCTGGGTGTACCCGGCCCGGATGCTCGCGGCAAGCTGATCGCCCAGCTTGATGCTGAGGGTCGCGTCGGGGACGAGTTGCCGGGCACGGTCAGCGTCGGGGTCGGCGCCTTCGCTCTGGTCCCAGTACGTGATGCGGTCGATCAGCCGCAGCGTCTGGTTCGCCCAGGTCGTGCGGCCGGTATCGGCCACCCAGCCCTCACTGACGATGAAGCCCGTCGACCACAGCCGCAGCAGCGACTCGCGCAGCCGGTGGTAGTTCTTGCCGTTGTTGACGAGAAAGCTGGCCTCGCGCAGCTCGTAGGCGGAGGTGTGCAGCCAGTTGTCCTCGGGCATGCCCTTCTGGGCGAACAGGGTCTCGATGCCCAGGATGACGTTGGTGTCGCCACCGCGCGGGCGGCCGTCGGCGGAACGGCCCTCCACCCGGAAGCGGCGGTCGGCGATCTGGAACTCGCTCGTCCAGCGGGTCTCGGAACTCAGGCGAGTCTGGATGCTGACGATGCCCAGACGGGCGATGTTGCGTTCGTCGAGCAGGGTGACCTGGTTGGGTTTTTTCGCTGGACGCATGTAGTGTTGTTCCTTTCTTTGTAAAAGATATAAAAGAACAACAACAAGGCAGACCCCACTTCGCGTCCTGGACGGCATTTTTCGGCAAAAACGGACCAAAGGTATCGCTATTTTGGCCCCAAACGGACCAAAGGTATCGCTAGTTTTGACCCCCTGCGGACCAAAGGTATCGCTATTCCGGGTTCGGAGTACGGATTTAGGGGCGTTTCGCTCTCATTTTTGAGAGAATGCCGTCTCATACGGCAAAAAAGCCCCAAACGGACCAAAGGTATCGCTAGTTTTCAGAATCCAAACGGACCAAAGGTATCGCTAGTTTTTTGCCAAACGGACCAAAGGTATCGCTAGTGCGGAAATGCGTTCTGGACGCCAAAAAGCAGAATCACCCTCCCAAACGGACCAAAGGTATCGCTAGTTAGACCTGAGTCTAAAATGTCTACTTTGTAACCTGCATCACTCGATCTGGGGGCCAAAACGGACCAAAGGTATCGCTAGTCTGGGCACCAAAAATGGGCCGAGTGTTCCAGCCCTCGGCCCCGGTTCGGGTGGGGGTCAGCGGGGGCGCTTGATGGTCTCGATGGTGGCCTCCGAGTGCAGGACCTGGGTGTAGAGCGCCCACAGGTTCCGTGCCGCCTCCGGCTCACGGGTCAGGGTGGCGAAGCGCAGGTAGGCGGCGGGGCCACCCTGGGGCCAGGCGAAGGTGGGGGTGCCGAAGACGCCCAGCCGTGCCGCGTCGGCCAGATCGCGGCCCAGAGCCTCGCGGAGCGCCGCGTCGTCGGTGAGATCGGCGGTGAAGCGCTCGAGGTCCAGGCCTGCCGTCCGGGCCGCCGCCTCCACGGTGGGGGCGTCCAGTTCCGCCTGATTCTCGTGCCGGGCACGGAAGAGAGCCAGGGTGAAGGCACAGGCGGCCTCCTCGCCCTGCCGGGCCGCCGCCTGTGCCGCCAGAAAGGCCCGCAGGCTCCCCTGCTGCATGGGGCTGCCATTATCCGGCTCCTGCCGGTGCAGCCACCACGTCGGGGCCTTGCGGTCGGGGTTCTCGGGGTGGTTGCCCTGCACCAGCGAGAAATGGCGCAGCCGGAACCGCCCCTCGCCGGACTGCCGCAGCACCTCGGCCAGCTCCAAGCCGCGCCAGGCGTAGGGGCACAGGAAGTCAAAGTACACGTCCACCACGGGGTTGACTGAGGTCATGCCCGGACGCTACCACCCGGCCGCCTCCCCTCACTGTGGGGGAACCAATCGCCGCCCCGCGATCAGCCGCAGGGTGAACAGCACCCCGAAGGCGAGGGCCACCATCAGGGCGCTCAGGGCCAGCGCCGGGGCGAGGTCACTCTCGGCGGCGCTGTAGATCGCCAGCGGCACGGTGCGCGTCTCGCCCTGCAGGCTGCCCGCGAACAGCAGGGTCGCCCCGAATTCGCCCAGCGAGCGTGCCCAGGCCAGCACCGCGCCCTCCAGCAGAAAGGGAAGGGCAAGGGGCAGCGTGACCCGCCGGAACAGCGCCCAGCGCCCGGCCCCGTCCACCCGCGCGGCTCCCTCCACGTCGGGGTCGAAGGCCAGGAAGCCTGCGCGGGCCGCGCGGACGTAGAAGGGCGCACTCGTGAACACCTGCGCGAGGACCACCGCCCCCGGCGTGAAGGCGAGGTCGATGCCCGCGACCTCCAGCGGGCGCCCCAGCAGACCGTCCCGCCCGAAGGCCAGCAGCAGCGCCACGCCCGCCACGACCGGGGGCAGGACCATCGGCAGGTCGAGCAGGGCATCGAGCAGGCCCTTGCCCGCGAACCGCCGCCGCGCGAGCAGGTAGGCGACCGGGGTGCCCAGGGTCAGCGTGACCAGCAGGGCCGTGCCGGTCGTGAGGGCGCTCACCCGCAGCGCGTCCCGCACCGCCGCCGTCTCCAGGGTGCGCCCCACCGCCGGCCTCAGGGCCTCCAGCAGCAGAGCGAGGACCGGCAGCAGCAGCAGGCCCGCCATCAGGGCGCTGAGCAGCACTGGGACCGGGTGCGGAGCGCGGCTCACGGGGCGGGTAGGAAGCCCCAGCGAATCAGGATGCGCTGGCCCTCCGGCGAGCGCACGAAGCGGACGAAGGCCTGCGCGGCCTGCGCCTCCCGGCTGTCCTTCAGCACCCCGATGGGGTAGGCGACGGGCGGGTTGACCCCGTCCGGCAGGGCATAGGTCCGCACCTTGCCCCGCAGCCCCGGCGTCACGTCCGAGCGGTAGACGAAGGCGGCGTCGGCCTGGCCCAGACCCACCTTGAGGGCCACCTGCCGCACGTTGGGTTCCTCGCTGACCACGTTGGCCTGCACCCGCCGGGCGAAGTCCGGGCCGTAGCGTCCCGAGGCGCTCATCCGCCCCAGGGTCCGGGCGGTGGCTTCCCCAGCAGGGACCTCCGGCCCGGCAACCACCAGCCGCAGCCCCGGCCGCGCCAGCCCCGCCAGGCCCCCCGTCAGGGGCCGCTCCACTGGAGTGACGACCGTCAGGCGGTTGCGGGTGAAGAGGGTCTCCGGTCCGGCCAGCCCCCGCGACCGCAGCGGCGCGTACTGGCTGACGCTGGCGCTGGCGAATACATCGGCCCGCGCGCCCCGCTCGAGCTGGGTCCGCAGGCTGGCCGACCCGGCGAAGTTGAAACGGGTGCGGTGCCCGGTGCGGGCGTCGAAGACCCGGCCGATCTCGGTAAAGGCGTCGGTGAGGCTGCTCGCCGCGAAGACCGTGATCTGGGCCGCCCCCGCCCCACTTGGAGCCAGGACCAGCGCGGCCAGCAGGATCCGCCTAAGCAGGCGGACGGGACCGGGAGAGCGCCGCATGGGCCGAAGCTAGCCCGCCCGCCGCGGGGCGTCAATCGGGGGGCCTCTGGGAGCGGCGGGTGGCCGAGCTGGGGTTGCTCGTCACGTGACGAGCAAGGGGGCCGTGCCCTTTTTTCCCTCCCCCAACCAGGTGAGGAGGAGAAGAGGTCCCGGCCGGGGTAGCATGACGGCCGATTTCCTCCCGCCCCGACCTCGCTCCCAAGGACCCCCATGCCGACTGACCAGCCCAAGGACCTCGACCTGACCGCCCTGCTGCGGGTGCTGCGCCGCGCGGCCCTGCCCCTGATTGCGACGGCCCTGCTGCTCGCAGGCCTGACCTACCTGCTCTCGGGCAGCCGCCCGGCGGTGTATGAGGGATCGGCCAGTGTGGCTGCCCTGCCCACCGGCAGCGGCAACTCGGTGATTGTCCAGACGCTGGTCACAGCGCCGCCGCTGCCCCCCGCTGTGGTGGAGCGGGCACTGCGCTCCCCGGCAGTGTGGCAGGCGGCCCTCACGGACCTGCGCCGGACGGTTCCCGAGTCCCCCGCCCGCCGCGAGCTGCTGGGGAGCCTGCGGGCCGAGGCGAGCGCCGGAGAAGGCCGCAGCGTGACCCTGACCGCCCAGGTCAACCAGGACTTCGCGGGGGTCTACGAGATCGCGGTGCGGGCGCCCACGCCGGAACTGGCCCAGGGCGGTGCCGACGCCTTTGCACGGGCGCTGCTGGAGTGGGACCGGCAGCGGGCACTGGGGGGCATCGTGCGTGCCCGGCAGAATCTGGTCACCGAGCGCGACGACCTGACCGCCCGGATCGCGGCGGCGCCCACCGCACTCGACGAGCGCACCCTGGAGCGGTTGCGCGGGGACGTGGTGCAGCGGCTGCAACAGGTCGAGGTGCTGGAGCAGACTGTCAGCGGTACGCTCTCGGCGCTTGCGGGAGCGGTCCGGCCGCAGAATCCGGTGGCTCCCCGGCCGCTGCGCGACGCGCTGCTGGTGTTCGGGGCGACCCTCTTTTTCGGCGTGCTGGGCCTCTCGCTGCTCGACAGCCTGCGCCCCCGGGTGCGCGGCCCCGAGGACCTGCGTGGGCTGGGCCTGCCGGTGCTGGGTAGCCTGCCGCCATTGCCGGGCCGCCGGGGAACGCGCGGCGGGCTGGGGTGGGCGCGGCAGGGCGTCTTCCGGGAGCAGCTGGAATTCGTGCGGGTGGGGGTGCTGGCCGAACTGGCCGGACGCGAGCGGGCCGCGCTGGTCGTCTCCAGTGCCGGGGTGGCCGACGGCAAAAGCACCCTGACGGCGGGGCTGGCGCTGAGCCTCTCGGGCCACGGCCTGCGCGTGCTGCTGGTGGACGCCGATGTCTTCCGCCATACCCAGGAGACCCACTGGCTGACCGGGAGCGGCGCCGCGCCGCAGGACCTCGCGGGGGACTTCCGGCTGTGGGCGGAGGTGGCGCCGGGGGTCTCGCTGCTGTCGTCACGGGCGACCCGGCTGGACCCGGCCGTGTTCGAGGCCGAGATTCGCCGCTTGCTGCCCGCCTACGACCTCGCGCTGATCGACACCCCTCCGGCCCTCAAGATCGCGGACACGCTGGCACTGGCCCGGCGGCTCGACGGCATGATCCTGGTGACCGACGCCTCGGCCCCCCGCGCCCCACTGGAGCGGCTGGTGGAGGACGCCGGGCGGCTGGGGGTGCGGCTGCTGGGCTTCGTGGTCAACCGCCACCGGGACGTGGCCTCGGGCGCGGGCTACGCCTACGCCTACGCCTCGCCTGGCCGCGCCGAGCGCCCCGCCGAGGTCACGCCGTGACCGGGCGCGGCGCGGTGGCCCTCGCCCCGTTTGTCGACCGGGGCCGGGCACTGGTCGCCTGCGCGGGCGGCGACGGGCTGGAGGCGGCGCGGCTCGCGGCGGCCCTGGGGAGCCTGAGCTGGCCCGCGCCCTGCTCGCGGGCAGCGGGGGCCTGCTCGATGACGCCGACGCCGCGCGGGTCCTCGCCCAGGGGCCGGTGGGTGCGGTGCCCGCGCCCTTGCCCCTCGCACCCGCCCTCATCCTTCCCCCGCTGTCCCCGGGCGAGCGGGAGGTGTTCGTCCGGGTGCTGGCCTCGGCTCTGCTGAGGCCCGGTCCCCCGCCCGTGCCCGCCCCGGTGGGGCTACCGCCGGGCCTGTGGGTGCTGCCCGCCGAGGCCCATGAGGAGGTGCGCCAGCAGGCCGGTCTGGAGGTTCTGGGCGCGGCCGCGGGCACCCCGCTGACCCTCGCGCTCACCTCCCGGGCGGGCGTGCCCGGCGCGGCGGCCCGGCTGGGCGCGGCGCAGTCCGGCCCGCTGCAGGTAGAGGTGCTGGAGGACGTGGTGCGGACCCTGGGGGCAGCCTGGAGCTGGGACCTGCCGGACCTCGCGGAACTCCTCGCGGGGCCGCTGCTGCTTGACGGCCTGCACACCCTGCCCGCCGGGCTGCTGGAGACGGTAGGCGAACTCCTTGCGGACGCCGCGCGGCTCTTCGGCTGGACCGTGGTGGGGTTGCCGGGGGTGGAGCGGCGCTGGCCCACGGCGTTCCGGCCCCTGCCCGTTGCCACCGCAGCGGGGCGGGCCACGCCGCCGCCCCGGCTCAGCGCCCGCGACACGTCGCTCACCCGGCTGGCCGCCGACCTCGCCCGTCAGACTGGGGACACGCTGGCGCTGCTGCCCTCGCGGGCGAGCGCGGCGCGGCTGGCGGGGCTGTGGCCGGGAAGCGTGCTGCTCTCGACCAGCCTCTGCCCGGTGCATCTGGCGGGTCAGGTCGCGGCGCTCGCGCAGGCCCGCGAGCGGGGCGAGCCGGTGCGGGTGGTGGCGACCTCGCTGCCCCCGGCGGCGGCGGGTCCCTTCGAGACGGTCTGGCAGGTCACCTCGCCGCTGCCCCACGTCGTGGAGGCGGCGGCGCTGACCCGGCGGCACCTCTACCTCTGCCGCCTGCGCGACGTGGCGGTGCCGCAGGGCTGGCGGCGCGAACTGGAGGTGACCCGCGGTCTGCTGGAGGGGGACCACAGCCTGCCCGGTCCCCGGGAGCAGCGGGCCTACGACGCGGCGCTGTTTCCCGGTGGGCCTTCGGGGTGGGCCGGTGCCCTGCGGGCGCACCGCGAGGGCCTGGACTACGCCTCCTTCGCCTCCGAGCTGCGCCCCCGCCCCGGCACGTCGCTGCCCGTCCTGATTCCCTACGACGACCACGCCCGTTCGGTGATCGCCGCCTACCGGGAGACGGGCCGGATGCCCCGCGGCGCCCTGAATTACGCCGCGTGGCTGACGCCCACCGAGGCGCAGCGGGCGGTGGACGGCGGCCACGCCGAGGCGCGCGGCTGGGCGCTGGTCTGGACCGGACCCTACGACCCGGCCTACGGCCTCGCCGCCGAGGTCGTGCGGGGGGCGGGCGACCTAGAGCGGCGCGAGGAGACCTGGCCCCCCTAGCGGCGGCTCCGCGCCAGCCCCAGCAGCAGGGTGGCTCCGGCGGCGATGAGCAGGGGGCGCCGCGCCCGGCGGGCCGCTTGTCGCCGCCCCCAGGCCTCCGCGTAGAACTCGTCCCACAGCGCCCAGACGTGGCGCTCGTCGAACTGTTCGCGCACCCAGCGCCGCGAGCCTTCGCCGAGCCGCCGGGCCTCGGCGGGGGCGGTGAGCAGGCGCTGCAACGCTTCGGCGAGGGCGGGCACGTCCCCGGTGGGCACCTGCAGGCAGGTTTCCCCCGGCACCCCCGCGTCGCGTACGCCGGGGGCATCGGTGAGGACCGCCGGGACGCCCGCTGCCGCCGCCTCCAACACGACCATGCCCAGCCCCTCGTGACGGCTGGGCAGGGTCAGCAGGGTCATCAGCGGGTAGAGGCGGCTCATGTCGGCCTCGAAGTCCAGTTGCACCACGCCGGGCACCCGGCGGTAGGCGTCCAGCGCCCGCCCCGAGAGGGGATTGGCGGGGTCGGGCGTGCCGACGAGCAGCAGCCGCGCCCCCGGCAGGCGGCGCTGCACCTCCTCCCAGGCCAGCAGCAGTTCCTCGGTCCCCTTCTGCGGGGCGAGGCGGCCCACGAAGCCCACGACCGGCGTGCCCTCGGGCAGCCCGAGTTCCGCGCGCGCGGCGGCGACGGCCTGCGGGTCGGGGTGCGCGTAGCGGTCCACATTCAGGCCCGCCGGGCTGCCCGCGCCCAGCACCCGGATCTTGCCCGCGGGCACCAGGCCCAGCGCGACCGCCTCGGCGCGGTTGGACTCGCTGACGCACAGCACCTCGTGGGCACAGGCGCAGGTCAGGCGCTCGATCAGCCGCAGCAGCGGGCGCAGCCGCGCCAGCGCCCCGGTCGCCGCCGTCTCCGAGCGCAGCCCGTGGATGAAATACACCCGCAGCGGCACCCCGGTCAGCACGCCCGCCAGCCCACCCAGCAGCCCGGCCTTGGGCGTGGAGAAGTTGAGAATCTGCGGGCGCACCCGGAGCAAAATGCCCAGCATCCCCGCCAGTGCTCGCAGGTCCCGCCGGGGCGAGATCTCGCGGGCCATCGGGAGGGGGTGGAAGGTCGCGCCCCCCCCCGCCTGCGCCCGCGCGACGAGTTCGGCGGGTTCGGGCGGCGTGACGAGGTGCACGTCGTGGCCCTGCCCGCGCAGGTGCCGCAGGTGTGGAGCGAAGAAGGCCAGCGCCGCGATGGGCGTGGTCGTCGTGTAGAGGATTCGCAGCGGGGGGAGTCGGGACACACGGCATGATACGGAGCCTGACCCTGTCCCCCCCCGCCTACCGCGCCGCCCGCTCCCGCACGGCCCGCAGAAAGCGCCCCCGCTCGCGGTCCAGCACGTCGTCGGCGTAGGAGCGGGCGTGGGCGAGGTTGCGCCCACTCTGGGCGGTCAGCCACGCGGGGTCCGAGGCCCGGGCGTGCCAGAGACGGGCCAGGGCGGGCGCATCGCCGGGGGGCACCAGCGCGTCCGGGGAGAGCAGTTCGGGAATGCCCCCCACGTCCGACCCCAGGGCGGGGAGCGCTTGCGCCATGCCCTCCAGCAGGGCACGGGGCAGCCCCTCGGTGCGCGAGGGCATCAGGTACAGCTCCGCCGCCGCGAGGTCCCGCCGCACCTCGGCGGGGGTGCTGCGTTGCCCGGCAAAGGTGCAGGCGTCCGCCACCCCCAGGGCGCGGACCTGCGCCTGTAGCCCGGGGAGCAGTCCCCCTTCTCCCACCACGGTGAGGTGCGCGTCCATCCCGGCCCCACGCACAGCCGCCAGGGCTTCCAGCGCCACGTCCACCCCCTTGTGCGGCTGCTCCAGCGCCCCGACGAGCACCGCGCGGCGGGCTGGCTCCTGGAAGGTGCGCGGGACCGGGACGAACGCCTCCGGCGGCAGATGCACGTCGGACACCCCGAAGGCAGGGACCCCGGCTCCCGGCGGGTAGCGGCGCTGCAAGGCCTCGCGCGTCACGTACTGCACGGCCGCCGCCCCCCGGACCTGGCCCCAGGTCAGCCCCGTCATCAGCGCCCGGAACAGGGGGCGCAGGGGGCCGCGCCGCCCGGGTCCCGGCGCGAAGCCCAGGAAGGGGTCGTTGACGACCTCGGCGGCGTAGGGCCGCCCCTGTACTGCCCGCACCCCCGCCGCGAGGTGGCCCAGTACGCCGCCCAGCCGCACGATCACCGCGTCCCCTGGCTCCAGCACCGCCCGCAGCCTTCCCAGGACGGGGCCGAGCCGCCGCAGCAGCCCGCCGGGTCCCTCGTAGTAGGGCACGTGCGCGACCCGCACCCCCGGCCCATCCACCCGGCGGTCGCCCGGCCTCGGGTGCGCCAGGAGCTGCGACCGGGCCACGACCTGCACCTCCTCGAAGGCGCTCAGGTAGCGCCGGAAGTGGGCGTAGGTGGCCTGCCCGTTGTCGTAGGTGGCCCCGTCGGGCGTGTGGACGAAGCGGTGTTCCAGGACGATGCAGACGCGCAAGGTAACAGACTCCTCAGGAGGGGGAAGGGCGGGGGGTCGGGGCACGGGCCAGCGCGAGCGCCAGCGTGAGGGAGAGCAGCGGCAGAAAGGACCCGAAGGCCGAGTTGGGATAGAAGGTGTCGGTGGTGATGGCCGTGAGCCACAGCGCCGCGAGCAGGTGGGTGCCCACCCCGGCCGCGTGGGTTCCGGCCCGCCGCAGCCGCGCGAACAGCAGCCCGAAGAGCAACCCCAGCACGGTCAGGCCCGCCAGCCCCGTCTCGTAGAGCACCTGCAGGGGCAGCAGGTGGGCGTAGGCCCCCAGGTTGCCCACCCCCGACCCGAAGCCGCTGCCGATCAGCAGCCGCAGCGGCTCGGCCGCGAGGGCCTGCAGGTACGCCGCCCAGATGTCGGTACGGCCCGCGAGGTTCCCCGCCTCGGTGGCCTCCAGCAGGGTGGATTGCCGCGAGACGAGGTCGCCGAGTTCCGCGCCCAGCCAGGGACTCGCGGCCACGGCCCCGGCGGCGAGCACCGTGAGGGCCACGGTCGCCAGGACGGGCGTGCGGAACCCCTGCAGCAGCACGAACAGCGCCGCCCCCGCGAAACCTGCCCGTGACCCCGACAGGAAGGAAGCCACCAGGATGCCCCCCAGCACCCAGGGAGTCCAGCGCCCCGGCCGCAGCAGCAGCGCCAGAGCACCGCCCAGCAGGACCATCGCCGCGACGTGCCCGTGGTTGTACCCGATGGCCCCCAGCCCCTGCTCGTAGTGGCGGTAAAAGCCTTCCCACGGCCCGGCCACCCCCTGCCCGCGCGGCAGCACCTGCCCCAGCGCCTCCGGCACGGCGGGCGAGAAGGTGGTCCACACCACGCCCCCCACCATCAGCCCGAAGGACAGCAGCGCGGCCGTGCCCCAGCGCCGCCGGGTGCCCGCGAAGGCCGGGTCGGTCAGCGGCAGCCGCGACACCAGCCAGAAGGCGGCGAGCGTCTGCGCCAGCTTGTACAGTTGAAAGAGGCCGAAGGGCAGGGCGGCGCCTAGCCCGGGGTCACGCAGCACCAGCAGCAGCGCGAAGGAGAGCAGGGACAGGCCCCCGACAAGCAGCAGCGCCTGCCACACCGCTCGGTGCCCCGGCGCGGGCGGGCGGCGGTAGAGCAGCCCCAGTCCCAGTGCTGCCCACAGCAGCAGATCGGCGAGGCTGGGCCACAGCGCCCAGCTCGGCCCGGCGGCGAGGAGGGGCGGGCCGAACCACTGCACGAACACATAGGTCCCCAGCAGCGCGGCAACCGCCCGCTCCAGCAGCGAGGCGAGCAGGGGCACCGGGTCGGCCCGCCGGGAGCTGGGCAAGCTCAGACTCATGGAGATCGGCACTCTGCCTGCCGCGCGGCCTGCGTGTAGAACGCCAGCAGTTCCCGCGAGGTCCGCGCGACATCGAAGTCGGGCGCCTCCGGCACTGCCCGGCCCCGCGCGAGGGCGCGGGCGACCGCGTCGGCCCAGGCCGCCTCCCCGGCCCCCAGACCCAGCACCTCGACCGTCTCCAGCTGCATTCGGCGGTCCAGCGGCACCCCGTCCGACACCACCGCCGGGAGTCCCGCCGCTTGAGCCTCCAGCAGCGCGAGGCTGAGGCCCTCGTGGGTGGAGGGAAAGACGAAGGCGTCCATCGCCCACAGCAGCCGGGGCACGTCGGGCCGCGAACCGACGAGGTGGACGCGCTCCGAGAATCCCAGCTCGCGCACCCGCGCCTCGGTGCGGGGCCGCTCCCCCCCGTCCCCCACGAGGAGCAGCTGCGCGGGGCCATGCCGCTGCAGGTACGCCGCGAACACGTCCAGCAGGAAGAGGTGGTTTTTCTGGGGCCGGAACTGGCCCACGTGGCCGATCACCGGTTCGCCCGGGGGCAGTCCCAGCTCGCGGCGGATAGTCCCGGCCTCCCCCCGTGCCGCCCGCACCGCGTCCAGATCGACCCCCAGGGTGACCAGCCGGGTGCCGCGCTCCTGCCAGCGCGGACCGAAAAGGGCGGCGGCCGCTTCCTCGCTCACCGCGAGGCGGTGGGTCACGCCCGCCCCCAGCGCGGCGCCCATCGCCCGCAGGTACAGGCGGCGGCCCTGCCCGGCGGCCGCGTCCCCGCGCCGGGAATCCAGGTGGCTCGTCGCCACCCGCACCGGCACCCCGGCCAGCCGCGCCGCGAGCAGCGCGAGGCCCCCGAAATGGTGGATATGGCTGTGAACCACGTCGTAGGGACCGTGCTCGCGCAGGTGCCGCCGCAGCGCGGCCACGAAGGCGAGCGGCCGCCGGGTGGAGGGGGCGTGAAAGACCCGGCCCCCCAGCCCCCACACCAGCCGGTCGAGGTCCCCGGGCCGGGGACCGGGCGAGGCCACCAGCACGTCCATGCGGGCCTCGGCGGGGGGAAGGTGTGCCAGCAGGTTGACCAGCCAGCTCTCGATGCCGCCCCGGTCCAGCGTGCCGGTGAGGTGCAGGATGCGCAGGGGGCGGTGGGGGGTAAGGGTCGGGGGTTGGGTCATAGGTCTCCTGGAGGCGAGGCACTCGCCGCAGGCCCGGCCCGCAACGCTCCCGCCACGATCAGCCCGCTGCCCACGAGCTGCGCTCCGGCCCCGATCAGCCCGGCGTAGGCCGCCCCGATCACGCCGTGGGGGGGAATCAGCCACGCGCAGGCCAGTGCCAGAATCACGGTTACGGCCCCGAAGAGGGGAAGCTGTTCGCGGAAGCGCCGCGCCGCCGTCACCGCGAAGCCCGCGCAGGAGGCGAGGTAACTCAGCGCCCCGCCCAGCGTGAGCCACACGAACGCGCGGCCCTCGGCGGCGTAGTCGGGGCCATACAGCAGGCCCAGCAGCGGTCCTCCGGCCACCAGCGCCAGCAGCATGAGGCCCGCCCCGAAGAGGGCCGCCGCCCCCGTGAGTCCCAGCGTGAGCCGCACGAAGCCCGCCCGCTCGCCCGCGGCGAACAGTTGCGAGAGCCGGGTGGTGAGCGCGGTGCCCAGGGCCACCACGACGATGCTGCCTGCCGCCGTGACGTGGCTCAGGGCCGAGAACACTCCGACCGCCGCGCTGCCGTGCGCGTGTTCCAGAAAGAGCCGGGGCAGCGTGGTACCGAACGACACCAGTCCCATCACCAGCCCCAGCGGCAACGCGAGCCGGGGCAGGTCGGCCGGGATGTGCCGGGTCCACCAGCCCCCCGGCGCCAGCCGCCGCGCAAGCGGAAGGTCATGAAAAACCAGCACAGCCAGCCCTGCTGCGGCGATCCCGGCCGCGCCCAGGGTCACGCTCCCGGTCGCCGCGAACAGGGCCGCGAGCAGCCCCAGGCCCAGCACCCCGCGCAGCAGGCCAGACCGCGACACCCAGTCCAGCCGTTCCTGGCGCTGCATCAGCCCGTAGGTCACGTCGCTCAGGCCCTCCAGCGCCTTGGCCAGCCCCAGCCACAGGACCACGCCCGCCACCTGCGGATACAGCGCCGCCAGCCCCACCGTGACGAGCAGCAGCAGCAGCATGGTCAGCGCCCGCAGGCTGAAATACTCCCCGAAGGGCCGGGCCTCGCCCGCGTCGGTGGCCTGCACGCTGCGCAGTTGCAGCCCCAGCAGCAGGAAGAGGGGATTGACCAGCCCCAGCCCCAGGGTGTACTGCCCGACCGCCTCCGGGCTGCCCAGCCGCGCGAGCAGCGCCACGGTGGCCCACTGGGCCGCCGCGTATGCCCCCTGGCCCAGCAGGGTCCAGGCCATCCCCGCCCGCAAGCCCACCCGGCGCTGGGGAGCCGCTGGGGCGGGGGAGACCGGAGGGGGGGGAGGCGGCGAGGTCGGCATGGGCAGGTCGGTGCAAGATACCCTGACCTCACCGGGAGAGGTGGAAGGGGGGCCGCCGACACGCCCCGGTGCCCCCCCCGGCTATAGTGCCCCTGTGCGCCGCCGCTGGCTGACCGGAACTGTGCTGCTGGCCCTGGCCGTGGGCGGGGGCGGGGGCGGCTACCTGTACCTCACCCACGAGCGGGTCTCGGCGGTTGGGCACGTCGTGTACCACGAACTCGATGGCGACGGCCTCCCGCCCCCACCGGGCGTCCTCGACGACCCCGTCTTCGCGGACCTGCCGCCCCCCGACCCGGACCGTCCCGTCTCGCTGGGCCGCTACCTGCCCCCGGACCCCGCAGAACCCAGGGCGGCAGCGGCGTCAGAGCCTCAGCCGGACCCCGACCCCGAACCCCAACCGGAGCCGCCGCCGTCCGCCCAGCCGTCCAGGGACCCGGCGCCCAAGCCCGTACCCTCCCCGGCGCGGGAAGAGGCGCCAGCTCCCGAGCGTGCCCCGACCCCTGAGCCGACTCCGGCGCAGAAGCCCGCTGCGCCCCCTCCGCCCGCGCCGGAGCCTGAACCCGCCCCGCCATCGGCCCCGCGCCCCGCCCCGGCGCCCGCTCCCGCGGCCCCGGTGGCTTCCTCCCCCCACCCCGCCCGGCTCCGGCGGCCCCCGCGCCCCCGGTCGCGCCCCGCTGGTTCAGCGACCGGCTGGAGACGACGGCGCGGCTGCACCTCCTGCTGATCGGGACCGACCAGGAGGAACTGGGCAGCGGCCGGGGCGACGTGCTGCTGGTGCTGACCCTCGATCCGGTTGCGCGGCAGCTGACGTTGCTCAGCGTGCCGCGCGACACGCGGGTCAACCTGCCGGGGCACGGCACCGTCAAGATCAACGCGGCCTACGCCCACGGCGGCGCCCGGTTGCAAACCGAGGCCATCGAACGCTTTCTGGGTCTGCCGATGGACAAGTACGTGGAGATCAGCCTGGGAGGCTTTCGCCGCGCCATCGACGAGGTCGGCGGGGTGACGGTCAACCCGCCTTTCGCCTTCACGCTGGACGGCCAGAGCTTCACGCCGGGTCCGGTGCGGCTCAGCGGCGAGCAGGCCCTCGCCTACGCCCGGATGCGCAAGCAAGACCCGCGCGGCGACCTGGGGCGCAACGCCCGGCAGCAGGAGGTCGTCCGCAGCCTGATGGCCGAACTCGGAGAGCGCTCGACGGGCGAACTCCAGACCCTGCTTGAGCGCCTCCAGGGTGACCTCCGCACCAACTTCTCGCCCACCGAGGTCGTGCGGCTGCGGACCCGGCACAGCTACCTCACCGAGCGGCCGCAGACCGAGACGGTGCGCGGGGTAAACCGCAAGATCGGGGGCGTGTGGTACTACGTGGTTTCCGACGCCGAGCGCCGCCGGTTGCACCTGGAGCTGCGCTAGGCTCAGCGCCCGCCCAGCCGGTAGGCCACGACCTGCAACGGGGCGAGCTGGCCGCTGACCTGCGAGCCCCGCCGGGTCAGGGCCGATCCCTGGCCTGCCAGAACCTGCCAGCCTCCCGGCACCCCGGACAGCGAGACGCGGACAGTCTGCGCCTTGGTCCGGCTGTTGTTCAGCGCGAGCAGGAAGTTCCCGCCGCGCCCCCGCAGCAGCACGACCACCGGGCGCCCCGCGTTCCCGTCGCTGAGTTCCTGGCGTTCGCCGTCGAGCAGGGCGGGCGAGAGCTGGGCGATCTCGCCCGCCAGCGTCCCGGCGGCCCGCCACAGCCGGGGCTCGCGGCCCAGGTCCACCTCGCGCGAGCGGTAGGCGTAATACACGATGCCCTTGACCCCCGCCATCAGCGCCTGATAGGTCATGTTGCGCAGCTCGGTCTCGCTGGGCAGCGGCTGACCCCCCCACGCGAAGGTCTGGAGGTTGGCGACCGGCACGCTGCGCCGCGCCAGAGCGCTCGCCACCGCCGAGCGCATCACCCGGTAGGTCACCGCGATGTCGTCATTGCCGACCGGGTAGCTCTGGTTGCCCACCATGTCGGATACGCCGAAATAGGCCGTCTCGGGACGGTCATAGCCCACCGACAGGCTGATGTAGGTCAACTTCTCCGGGGACAGGGCCTTGAACTGGGCGTGTCGGCGCCGGACCTCCTCGGGCTTGACGAGGGCGTTGCTATCGTCCGCGAGCTTGAAGCCCAGCACCGCCGGGTGGTGCCCCACCCGTTTCACGGCGGCGTCGCCCAGGCCGTAGCTCAGCACGTACACCCCGCTGCGCTGCGCGGCGTTCAGGGTCTGCTCGAAGTCGCTCACGTCGCGGTCGTTGATGGGTTCGGTCACCATCAGGTTGAAACCCGCCTCGCTCAGCCGCCGCAGGTCCTCGCGCCGCCCATCTATGGTGCCGCCCCCCGCCCAAGACACGTGGTAGAAGCCCAGCGGAAAGAAAGGCCGTCCTTCCACCAGCACGGTGCCGTCGGCGCGGTGGCCGATCTCGGTGGAGGGCCGGGCCAGCAGCGTGGGGTCGGGGGCCAGCCGCACGGGGGCAGCAGGAACCTGCTGGCGGTGCGGGCCGGCGAACTGCGCCACCAGCGCGCAACCACTGACCGTGCCCACCAGCAGCCCGGACGCGAGCAGACGTTTCCACATGGCTGCCACCTTAAGGTCACTTCATGAGCCGGGGTGAGACGGTGGGGGTGGTGTGGGGCGGCCGCCCCGCCTCTCACAGCGCGAGCCGCACGGCCCCCTGTGAGAGATGGAGCACCCCCCGGAACCATCGGGAAGGCGGTAAACGCTGGCAGACTTTTCAAACAGCCGCTCAGAGCGTGGTGCAATCAAGCATCGGCCCCAAGGAGGCGGTGGTGTTCCGCGGTGGTTGGCCGAGCGGACCGGCAAAGCGGCGCAGCCGGGCGAGCGAAGTGAAGGAGAGCCTTGGGCGTTCGGGGAGGCACCTGGGGCGCCGTTTCCTGGAGACCGTCCTTCTATGCTCTGGCCGACAACCCGAGGTTGCCACCCTCTGTCCTCTGCTGTGAGGCGTGAGGCCCTGTTGAAACAGCCGCTCAGAGGTCGCGCACCGCCGCGGGGTCGATCACGCCCCGCCCCAGCAAGCGCAGGGCCGCGAGGTTGCCCCGCAGCCGCTCGCGGCGGTCGGTGGCCGCGTGGGTGATTCGCAACCGGCGGTCGATGCCCAGCAGACTCAGCACGTTGAGCCCCAGCGACAGCCCGATCAGCCGCAGGCATTCGGTGCCCGGAATGGCCCGCTTGCTTGCCCAGAGGTACACCGGATTCATGACCTGCGCGAAACCCAGCCGCGTTTCCGACATGCGGCCCGAGGGGGTGCTGAGGTGAATCAGGCGCGCGCCGCTGTAATCCACCGTCTGGCCCCACCGCGAGAGCCGTGAGCCGAAGTCGAGGTCTTCCAGATAGGCGTACAGGGCGAGGCGCTCGTCGAAGCGGGTTGACTGGGCCGGGGCTGTGCGGGCCACCATGTTGCAGCCGTACAGGCCCAGCCGGGGGCGCACCGGGGGCGGCGGGGCAGACCATGTCCGCAGCACCTCCCGCGCCCGCTCGCGCGGCAGCAACCCTTCCTCGGCCCGGTCGAGAATCGGCACGGCACTGAAGCCCGCCACGCCAGGGTGGGTGACCAGAAAGCCCTCGGTCCGGCGCAGGTAATCTTGTGCCAGTTCCACGTCGTCGTCGAGAAAGACCACCGCCTCCGACTGTGGGGAGAGGTGGTCGAGGGCGTGGTTGCGCTGCCGGGGAATGCCGGGAGCCGAGAAGAGCAGCCGCAGGTCCGGCCGCTCCCGCACGCCCTGCGGCAGGTCTGCCTCCCCCGTCACCACGAGGAGAAGTTCGTCCGGGGCGCGGGTCTGGCGGTCCAGCGACGCCAGCGTTCCGGCCAGGATGGTCGGGCGGCCCTTGCTGACGATAACGACCGAGAGAAACATCGCGCTCCTTGAGTGCCGGGAATGGGGAAAGGCGCGGCCAGTCTAGCCCTTCCCGGCGCAGGAGTCCGCCGAACCTGGGCGTCCCGGGCGGGGGTCCCCGCTGCTTCCTGGCCGAAAGTCCCGCATAGACGGAGGCGAAGCACACCTGAAGGACCTTCGCCTTCGGGCTTATGCTTCAATGCGGCAGCCGGTCCCGCAGCGCCCCGTACAGATAGGTCCCCAGCAGCGCGAAAGTCAGCACGATCAGGATGGGCCACACCCCGGCGCCCAGCAGCACGAAGATTGGCCCCGGACACAGGCCCACCAGTCCCCAGCCCACCCCGAAGGTCAGGCCGCCCAGCACGTAGCGCCGCCAGCCCGGCTCCTTGGGGGTCACGGTGATCGCCTGTCCCTCACGGCTGCGGACCCCGAAGTGCCGCAAGAGCGCCGTGGTGACCATCGCCGTCAGCACCGCCGAGCCGATCAACCCGAACATGTGAAAGGCCTCGAAGCGGAACATCTCCTGAATGCGGTACCAGCTCGCCGCCTCCGACTTGACGAGGACCACCCCGAAGTACAGCCCGGCCAGCAGGTAGGCCAGCAGCCCGGTCGCGGCGTGGGTGGTGGAGGAAGGCCCGGTGTGGACGCCGGGAATGGGCCGGACCGTCACAGGATCACCCCGAGGAGGACAGGCAGCAGCAGGTTCGCGCTGAGGATGCCCCCCACAAAAAAGGACACCGTGGCGATCAGCGAGGGGCCTTGCAGGGTCGAGAGTCCCGTGATCGCGTGCCCGGAGGTGCAGCCGCCGCCGTAGCGGGTCCCGAAGCCCACCAGCAGGCCGGAAAAGGCCAGCAAGAGCCACGCGCCGGGGTTGGACAGGTCGGTCAGCTCGGCGGGCACCAGGCCGGGCCGCACCTCTACGCCCAGCGCCTGCACCGACGCCACGCCAGCGGCACTCAGGCGGGCGGGGTCCGGATCGGCGAGGAGTCCGCCCGCCACAAAGCCGCCCAGCACCAGCCCGGCGGCGAAGGTCAGGTTCCAGCGTTCCCTCCGCCAGTCGTAGCGAAAGAAGCCGGGCTTGACGGACTCGGGCAGCAGGATCGCGCAGGCGTGGCGCAGGTTCGAGGAGAGGCCGAACGATTTGTTGCCCAGCCACAGCAGCAGCGGCACCGTCAGGCCGATCAGGGGGCCGCCCACGTACCAGGGCCAGGGCGAGCGCAGGAAGCCGAGCAGTTCAGTCATTGGGGCAACCTCGGAAGCATCAGAAGAAGCGGAGCAGAAGGCGGGCCGCGAGAGCCGGGGGCGGCGCAGTCGCGGCCGGGGGGAGGGGGGAACGTCAGCGGGGCACGTGCGCTCCTGTGCTTGGGGGCGGGGGCAGCACCCTGGGCACGTTGGTGGCGAGCACGTACACGCCCATCACGATCAGAAACGCGGCGAAGCCTTTTCGCAGGCCCTCGTTGGACACCTTCCGGCTCACCCGTGCCCCCAGGAAACTGCCCGCCACTCCGATGGCGGTGAACATCAGGATCAGGTTCCAGTGCATGGACAGGTTTTGCTCGGCCAGCACGGTCACGTACTTGGCAAAGCCCGCGAAGCTCTTGGCGGCGATGATCAGCAGGCTGGTCCCCACCGCGAGGCTCATGGGCAGTCCGCCCAGCAGCACGAGCGCGGGGATGATCAGAAAGCCCCCGCCCACGCCCACCAGCCCGGTCAGCACACCGACGCCCAGCCCTTCCGCTCCGATCTTGAGGGGAGAGCGCGGGGGGACCGCTTGGCCTTCCGGCTGGGCTTTCGGGGGCCGGCACATCATCACGGCGGCGAGCAGCATCACAGCCGCGAAGAGCAGCAACTGCACCACGCCGCTGAGGTACACGCTCAGGGCAGCGCCCAGGTACGTGCCCACGACTCCGGGAACGCCGAACCACAGCACCGAGCGCCAGTCGATCTGCCGTTTCAGCGCGTAGGGAGCGGCGCCCATCAGGCTGATGCCGCCCACGATGGCGAGCGACTCGGCAATCGCCAGCTTCTCCGGCTCGCCCACGAGGTAGACGAGCACGGGCACCGTCAGGATCGAGCCGCCCGACCCCAGCAGGCCGAGGCTCAGCCCGATCAGGGCGGCACCGATCCAGGCGAAGATCATGGCTGCTCGCCGCCCCGAATCTCGCGGCCCTCGCGCACCCAGGCGGCGGTGCCCCCGGAGAGGTTCATCAGCCCGGTCTTGCCCTGGGAGGCGAGGTAAGCCGCTGCTTGCGAGGAACGGTTCCCGCTCGCGCAGATCAGGACGGTGTTCGGCCCGATCTCGCTTTCCCGCCCGACCAGTTCACTCAGGGGCAGGTTGGCGGCACCGGGGATATGTCCCTGGATGTACTCGTTGCGCTCCCGCACGTCCACGAGGCGGGCGCCCCCACGCTGCTTGCTTTCCAGTTCCGTGGTGAAGAGGTCCTGGTAGGTCATGGCCAGCTCCTTTCAGCAGAAGCGGAGGCGGTCCCAGGGACGCCACCTCCACTGGGTAAACGTCAGACGGTCTCGTGCTGCGCCTTCGCCCAGGCCTCGTAGCCCCCGGCGAGTTCCAGCACGTCGAAGCCCTCGGCCCGCAGCAGGCTGGCGGCGGCGGCGCTCCTGGCCCCGCCCTGGCAGTGCACGACGATCTCGCGGTCACGCGGCAGGGTGTCCAGCCGCCAGGGGAGGCGTCCGGCGTGGAGTTGCCGGGCACCGGGAATATGGCCCGCCTCGTACTCGGTCTTCGCCCGCACGTCGAGGATCAGCGCGTCCGGGTGCGAACCGAGCTTGGCCGCGGGGATAGGCTGCGCGGGAACCGTGTCCAGACCCTGGGCGCTGGGCAGAAAGCCCGTCACGCGGTCCAGCCCCACCATCCAGAGCTGGCGGCGCAGGGCCTCGGCCCGGTCGGCGGGGGCCAGCAGGATCAGCTCGCGCTCCGGGGTCAGCAGCCAGCCCGCCCACGTCTCCAGCGTGCCGCCGTCGGGGATGTTCACGCTGCCCACGGGCGCCCCGGCCTGATGCTCCTCCCTGGGTCGGGTGTCGATCAGGCGGGCACCGGCAGCCAGCCGCGCCTTCACGTCCTGGGCGCTCAGCTCGGCCAAGGGCTGCACCTCCCCCAGCAGGGCGGGGCCGTCGCGGTTGTCCAGCTTCATGCGGCCGTAGTACAGCGGGGCGTCGGGCTGGCCCGCGAGGAGTTCCTGCGTGAAGCCTTCCTCGTCTCCCGCCTCCACCAGCCGACCCCACCAGCTCAGCGCCCGCTCGTAGCCGACGGTGGTCGTGGGTACCGCGCCCAGGGCCTTGCCGCAGGCACTTCCCGCCCCGTGACCGGGCCACACCTGCACGTAATCGGGCAGGGTCAAGAACTTGTCGCGCAACGAGGCGAACATCTGCCTCGCGCCGATAAAGCGGGTGTCCTGACCCCCCGCCGCCTCGTCGAGCAGGTCCGGGCGGCCCAGATCGCCCACGAACACGAAGTCGCCGGTCAGGATCATGCTGGGTGCGTCGCCACGGGGAGTATCCGTGATCAGGAAGCTCAGGTGTTCAGGCGTGTGGCCCGGGGTATGCAGGGCCTGAATGCGGACGTTGCCCACCATGAACGTGTCGCTGTCACGCAGCTTGACCCGGTTGCCGTCGTCGTAGGTGTACTGCCACCCCGCACCGCCCTCGTCGGAGAGCAGCAGCTTCGCTCCGGTGGCCTTCGCCAGCTCGCGACTGCCCGACAGGTAGTCGGCGTGGATGTGCGTCTCGGTGACATGCGTGACGCGCAGCTTCTGGCCCTGCGCCTCGGCGAGGTACGGCGAGATGTCGCGGACCGGGTCGACCACCAGGCATTCGCCGGTCTTCTGGCAGCCGATCATGTAGGACGCCTGCGCGAGGTCCGTGTCGTAGAAGCGTTTGAAGTACATGGATGTCCTCCTGACCTGCCCGCACCGTATATCCCCCCCTGGTATCCCGTCAAGTACCCCCTGGGGGTATCTGGCCGGTCCGGTTCAGCGCTCGGCACCTCCGCCCCGCTGCCCGACGCTGGGCAGGGGCTTGGCCCGGCGCGTGGTTCAGCGGCCGGAGGCGGACCGTCCCGTCTGCGGCTGACTGGCCGACCCCCACGGGGCTGCTTCTCGGTTCCGCCCGGAATGTGCCCCCTGGGCTGGCCCTTGCTACCCTGGGGGGGTATATTAGGTCTGATCTCTCGGTTCCGGTCCTCGCTGTCCTTTCCCCTCGCCAAGGAGTCCCATGACCCCCACCCCTGCTCCCCTGAGCGCCACTGACGAGAAGGTCCTCAACCGCCTGCGCCGCATCGAGGGCCAGGTGCGCGGCCTGCAGCGCATGATCGAAGAGGGCCGCGACTGCCACGACATCCTGACCCTGCTGTCAGGCATTCGCAGCGCGCTCGACGCCACGGGTGACACGATTCTGGAGCAGTACGCCTCGGGCTGCCGTGCCCATCCGGGCGAGACCATCACCCCGCAGGACGTGGTACGGGCGGTCAAGCTGTTGCGGGGCTGAGGGAGGACCACGCCGGATCAGCGCCTGCCGGTTATCAGGGGGCAGGCGCTGTTCTCGTTCCTGGGAGCGCAGAAGCCCGGTGAAGGTGCGGCAGGCCCACGCCTCATGGCCGCTCGCCGTACAGTGACCCCATGACCACCACCCTGACCCGCGTGCCCCTGCTGATCGGGGGCGAGACCGTCATGACCGCGCAAACCGACCGGGTGACCCACCCCTACACCGGGGAGGCGCTCTACGACGTGGCCCGCGCCGGGGAAGCCGAACTGCGCCGGGCGCTCGATCTCGCGGGGGAGGCGTTCCGCGAATACCGCCGCTGGCCCGCGCACCGCCGCTCGGGCGGCCTGCGCCGGGCCTCCGCGCTGCTGGCCGAACGGGCCGACCTCTTCGCCCGGACCATCGCCGCCGAGGCGGGCAAGCCGCTCAAGGCCTCGCGGGTCGAGGTCGCCCGCAGCGTGGAGAACCTGTCCTTCGCCGCCGACGAGGCGCTGCGGCTGTCGGGCGAGGGGATTCCGCTGGACGCCAGCCGCTTCGGGGAGGGCCGGATGGGCTTTACCCGCCGCGAGCCGCGCGGGATCATCGCGGCGATCAGCCCCTTCAACTTCCCGCTGAACCTCGCGCTGCACAAGGTCGGCCCGGCGCTCGCGGGCGGCAACGTGGTGATTCTCAAGCCCGCGCCCCAGACGCCCCTCACCGCCAACCTGCTGGCCGAGCTGCTGCGCGATGCCGGATTCCCGCCCGGCGCGGTCAGCGTGCTGCACGGCGGCGCGGAGTTGGGCGCGGCGTTGACCTCGGCGCCGGAGATCTCGCTGGTGACCTTTACCGGCAGTCCCGGCGTGGGCGAGAGCATCAAGCGCGGCAGCGGCCTCAAGCCCGTCGTGCTGGAACTGGGCAACAACAGCGCCAACCTCGTGGACGCCGAGAGCGACGTGGAGGGGGCCGCGCGGGCGCTCGCCGCCGTCTCCTTCGCCTATCAGGGGCAGGTGTGCATCCACCCCCAGCGCCTGATCGTCCACGAGGCCGCCTATGACCGCTTCCGCGAGGTCTTTCTGGAGGCCAGCCGGTCGCTGGTGTGCGGCGACCCCCTCGACGAGGCGACCGACGTGGGACCGCTGATCGGGGCGGCGGCGCTGGAGCGGCTGGGAGGCTGGATCGAGGAGGCGCAGTCCCTCGGGGGCCGCCTGCTGCTGGGCGGCACCCCCCAGGGTAATATCCTGCCCCCCACCGTGCTGGAGGACGTGCCCGAACACGCGCACCTCGTCGCGGAGGAGGCCTTCGGCCCGGTGGTCGTCCTCTCCCGCGCCGCGAGCTGGTCGGAGGCCATCGCCGCCGCCAACCGCAGCCGCTACGGCCTCCAGACGGGCGTGTTCACCACCAACCTTCAGCACGCGCTGGAAGCCGCCCGCGACATCGAGGCGGGCGGGGTGATCGTGAACGACCCCAGCACCTTCCGGGTGGACCAGATGCCCTACGGCGGCATCAAAGACAGCGGCTTCGGCCGCGAGGGTGCCCGCGCCTCGGTCGAGGAACTCACCTACGTCAAGACCGTGGTGCTGCGCTAGAGGCCCTGGGAGCCGCGCTGGGCGGGGGTCAATGGGGGTGGTCGGCCTTAAACGTGACTTAATGGACTTTCTGAAAAACCTCGTGCCAGCCGACGTTTCAGGTTTTGTGGCTGGAGGAAATGCGTGCTGGAGGGCCTGGACGCTGAATACCCCCCCCTTTCGCCTTCCAGCACATATGTCATGCTGCACGCCATGACGAAGAAGACGACGAAGGCAGCGGCCAGCAAGAAGTCCGAAGGCACCACCAGCCGTGGTGGCAACGGCGGCGCGACCCGTGGCCGCAGCGGCAACGCCGAGGCTGGCAGCGAGCGCACCGGCAAGGTCGCCAAGACCCAGCTCGTGGAGCAGGTCGCCGAGAAGACCGGCCTGACCAAGAAGCAGAGCGAGGAAGCCGTCAGCGCCATGCTCGACGTGGTCGTGGACGCCATCCGCAGCGGCCAGAGCGTGGGCCTGCCCGGCCTGGGCACCCTGAGCGTCAAGGCCACCGCTGCCCGCACCGGCGTGCGCCCCGGCACCTCCGAGAAGATCCAGATCCCCGCGGGCAAGAAGGTGGCCTTCAAGGTCGCCAGCACCCTCAAGGGCAACCTGTAAGCTTTTTCCTCTGACCGGGCCGTCCCCTACGTGGGGGCGGCTTTTTTTGGGTCGTCAGCCGGGACGGTCGCGTAGAGTTCCCCTATGGCGCAGTTCTGGGACGAGACGGCCCGTGACCTCCTCGCGCGGACGGCGAGCGGCGACCCCACGCCGGGGGGCGGAGCGGCGGCGGCAGTGGCGGCGGCCTTCGGGGTCGCGCTGATGGAGATGGTGCTGAACATCGCCCTGGAGCGGTCCTGGCGCGAGGAGGCGCACCCGGAGCGCCGCGCCCTGCTGCCCTGGCTGGCCGGGCAGCGCGAGCACCTCCAGACGCTGGGGCAGGCCGACGCGCGGGCCTTCGGGCGCTTCGTGGAGGCTGCCCGACAGCCGGACGAGACGCCGGAACAGGCCGCCGAGCGGGAGGCCGCGCTGGAAGACGCCGCCCGCCGCGCCGCCGGAGTGCCCCTCGACCTCGCGCAGACTGGGGTGCGGGTGCTGGAGCGGGCGGCCGAAGCGCTTTCGCTCTCGCCCACGCTGGTCGTCAGCGACGTGGGCGCGGGGGCGGGCCTCCTTGCCGGGGCGGTGGACGCCGCCCGCGTGACCGTGGAGGCCAACCTCTCTCGGCTGCCCGACACTGAAGCTCAGGCCCTGCGCGAGGAAACTGCCGCCCTGGCCCGACGCGCCCGCGAACTGGCGGACGGAGTGCTGGAGGAGGCGTTGGAGCGGATGGGAGAGCGGGCGGGGAGTTAGCCCTGGACCTCCACCGTTACGGGCAGCTCACACGCCGTGATCTCTCCGTGCGGTGACACGGACAGCACGCGGCGCTCGGCCAGCGTCCACAGCGCCCGGTGAATCGCCATCTCGGCGGCGGGGTCGCCGGAGGGGGCGAGGCGGTCGAGCAGCCCCGTATAGCGCACCGCCTCAGCCTGACCGCCCGCCCAGGGGGTCGAATCGGCCAGCAGCGTGAGCACCCGCCGCTGCTCGGGCGTCTCGCCCTGCGCGATCAGGGCGGTCCTGGCCCGCGCCATCGCCACCCGCGCCTCCCGCTCGCGGCGGCGTTGGGCCAGCGCGGCGGCCACCTCGTCGGGAACGGACACGCCGGGGCGGGTGTGGCGGCGTTCGATGAGGCGTTCCAGATGCTCGTCGGCGCGGGCGCGGGCGCTGCCGCCGAGGTCCCCGGCGCGGGCCTTCAGGCGGCTGGCGGTGTCCTGCACGCGCGGGTCGTGTCGCAGGGACTCGGCGGCGCGGCGGGCGGCCTCGCCCACACTGGCCGCCTCCTGCCGGGCCACGTTGCGGAGGATGGAGCGCAGTTTCATGCGGTCAGGTACGGGGGAAAGGGGACAGAGGTTCCAGCCAGGCTCACTCCTTCTCCACCACCTCCACCCGCTGCGCCTGTCCCTGCGCGGGCGGGAGTCCCGACGCCGACTCCACGCGGGGGGCGGGGGCCGTGTAGGTGCCGGGGGCCAGCGCCCGCAGGCGGTAGCGCACGGTGGTCACGCCCGCCGGGAGGCGTTCGAGGTAGAAGACCGCCCGGTCGTCATACAGCGAGCGGTCGGCCCACGCCGCAGCCGTCTGCCCCGCGCTCGCCACCGCGCCGGGAAAGGCGAAGGGGCGGTCGTCCACCGCCTCCAGCCCGCCGGGAAGGGGATCGGTGAGGCGCAGGTGGCGCAGGGCGACCGGGGTCCGCAGGGTCAGGGTCACCGTGACCAGCCCGTCGCGCTCCACCCGTGAGCGGTCGTAGCGCCGCTCCACGACGATGGGGGAGAGGGCGGCGGGTTTGCTCCCCGCCGTCCGGGCGTCGAGTTCGGCCCGGTAGGCGAGGGGACCGTTCGCGGTGAGGCCCAAGGGCGATGCTGCCCCACTCGACGGCAGCGACAGCCGCACGGGTGGGCCGAGGGTGAGGTCGCGCGTGAAGTTGGCCTGCGTGACGGTCACGCGGGTAGTCGGGCGGCGTGTCTCTCCCGCCACTGCTTCCCGCAAGGCCCCCAGCGCGGCGGCGGTGGCGAGTGGTCCCTCCCATGCGCCTCCTGTGCGGCGGTCCAGCAGCGTCCGCAGGAGGAGCGGCGCGTCCGCCGTCTGCCCCAGCGCCTGCGCGGCGTCGAGCAGGTGCGCGGTGGCGGTCACGTCGTCCGCGAGGAGGAGGCCGCCGTCGGGAGTGCGCTCCGCCTGTGCCCGCGCTGCCCGGTAGAGGGAAAGGGCCGCCGCCCGTGCCCCCGCCGCCGGGGAGGGGGCGAGCGCGGCGGCGAGCTGAGCCTGTACCCCCGCCTCCCGCACACCGCCGGAGCGGGCCAAGCTCAGCGCCGGAGCCATGTCCCCAGCGAGGGCGAGGGCCGAGGCGAGGTGGGCGCGGTCCCCGGCGCTCGCCTTTCCAAGCAGGCCCCGCGCCGCGTCCACGGCGCCGCGCAGGGTGGCCGCGTCGGTCAGGCCCGCGCCCTTGGCTCCCACCAGCGCGGTTAGGGCGTGCGCCGTCTGCTCGCCGGTCACCGGACCCTGGGCAGTCCAGCTCCAGCCCGCGCCGTTCTCGCCCCCGAATTGCCGCAGCGCCAGCAGCGTGGCGAGGTCGCGCCGCGCCTGCGAGAGCGCCCGCTCGCGCACGTCCGGCCAGCCCAGCGGTCCCGCCAGCCCCACGAGGTCGAGGTTGGCCCGCAGCCGGGCGGCGACCGCGTCGGTGGTGATCCAGCGCTGGGTGGGGTCGGCAAGGTAGGCGTCCAGGTCGGCCAGTGCCGCTTGCAGGGGGGTGGCCGCCAGGGTGAGGGTCAGGGCCTCGGCCTGCTCGCCGGAGGGCACCCCGAAGTCCACCGTTCGCGTGCTTGCCGTCGTCAGTGTCCCCTCGCGGGTCAGGCGGGTGCGCGGCCCGGCCGGGCGCAGCGGCAGGGTCAGGCGCAGGGCGTCGGCCTTGCCGCTGGAGGAGGTCGCCCGCGCCTCCAGCGGGAGCTTCTGGCCCGATGCCGGGGCCTGCAACGGGAACCGCGCCACCGCGTCCCCGCCGTTCAGGGTCAGGGCGCGGGTCAGCACGTCGGTGCCCACCGTCAGGGCGACCTGGGCAGCTTTCGCCCCCGTGCGGTCCTGCACGCCCAGGTACGCGCTGCCCACATCCCCCTGGGTCAGCACGCGCGGCCCGGTCAGGCGCACGGCGAAGGGGAGGGCCGCCGTGATTCCAGCGCGGGTGTCCCCGGCCCCGCCCGACCCGGTGAAGGCGCGGGCGGTGATCCGGTAGCGGCCCAGCGCCTCGGGCAGCTTCACCTTGACCTGGGCGCGGCCATCCGCCCCGGTCTGCACGGCCCCGAAATAGGCGACCTCGCGCAGGTCCTGCCGCAGTGGAGCGCCGTTCTGGTCCGCCCCGCCGCCCCCACCCCCATCGGCGGGCGCCCCGGCGCTGGAGCGCACCTCCACGCGGGGGTAGGTGGCGCCCCACAGGAAGCGCCACGGGTCGGGGCTGGGATCGGGAGCCACGGCGTAGACGGCCTCGTTGACCACCGCCAGCGTGACCAGGGCGCTCGCCCCCTTGCCCCCGGCGCGGGTGTCCACGCTCAGGGTGACCTCCTCGCCGGGGCGGGCCTGCGGAACCGAGGGCTTCACCGTCACCGCGAGCTGACGGTCGGAACGCGGCACGTACAGCAGCGGCGTCCCGGCCCGCACGCTCTCGGCCCCGGCCACCGCCGTCGCCTGCACGGTGAAGCCCGGCGAGAGGTCGGGGGTGACCTTCCAGGTCAGGGTCTGGGTCCGGCCCGTCACGCGCACCGTGCGGGTGGTCAGGCGGCCCTCGGCGGCGGCGGTCAGGCGCACCGGGGTGCCCACCGGGAGGGTGGTCCGCAGGGTCAGGCGGGCCGTGTCGCCCACCCCGTAGGTGTCGCGGTCGGGGTCCAGCGCCAGCGTGAAGCGCACGCCGGGGGCCTGGGTGGACGGCTCCGGCACGTAGCCCAGGCTCACGTTGGAGCGGGTGACCCGCCCCGCCGCGTCCCTCGCCTCCAGCCGCAGGGTGTAGCTGCCGGACCCGGTCGCGGGCGCCGTGACCGTCAGCGTGCCGCCCGCCCCGCTGCGGAGGGTCTGCGTCTGCACGGTGGCCTGCCGTTCGCGGTACTCGATGCGCCCGCCCTGGGCCACCCGCTCCTGCCAGACCCGTACCACCGTGGCGGTCACCGCGCGGCCGGGCAGGGGCGTGCCCGGTCCCACTGCCCGCACGCGCAGGGTGGCACTTGCCCGGCCCCCCGTCAGCCTGGGCCAGCGCAGCAGCTCCAGCCGCAACCCCGCCGGATGCACCGTGACGGGCACGCTCGCCAGCACGTCGCGCCCGTACTCGTCGCGGGCGCGGACGATGACCACGTGGTCGCGGGGGCGGCCGTTCGGGGCCGTGAGGGGCAGGTTCACCGTGCCGGTCCCCTGCCGGGTCTGGAGTCGGGCGGCGGGGGCGCGGTCCTGGGGCACGGTCAGGAAGGCCGAACTGCGCCACGTGTCCGGCGAAATCCATTCGAAGTCGGGCCGCCCGCTGATTCCCGGCACCGCCCCCGGCCACAGTTCCGACTGGTCCGACCCGCCCAGCAACGTAAACTCGACGGGCACGTTGGCCCCGCCCCCCTCGTACCGCTCCGCCCGCGCGGTGACGGGCACGCTGGCCCCGGTCACGACCTCGCGCGGCGCGGTCATGTCCAGCGTGAACTGCGGCTTGACGAAGGCCTGCACCCGTACGGGCACCGAACTCACGTCGGGGAGGGGCTTCGGGTTGGCCGGGCTGGGCGCAGCGGGCAACTCGGCCTCAAGGCGGTACTCGCCTGTACGGACCCCCTCGGGCAGCGGGAAGGAGAAGCGGGCGAGGCCGGAAGCGTTCGCGGTCACGCGGGCCTGCGCGAGGACGTCCCCTGGCCCCGACACCAGCCGCACGGTCAGCGCTCCGCGCCAGGGGGTGCGGGTTCCCGCGCCCAGCGAGCGCGTGACGGCCAGCCCCTGCAGCGTCTCGCCGGGGCGGTAGACCGGTTTATCGGTCTGGAGGTAGGCCCGCGCCCGCTCCGGCGTTCCTGCCCCCAGGCCGTAGTCGTCCACGCCGAGCACGGCCCGGTGCGTGGCCCCGCCCAGCGTGACCCGCCCGCGCAGCCACAGGCGCTCGCCGTCCCGCAGCCCTAGGCGGGCAAAGCCCCGCGCGTCGGTCGTGACCGGAGCCAGCACCCGCGCCGGGCGGTAGCGCCAGGCCCCCTCCCGCCGCTGCTCCTCCTCGTTCGGCGGGCGCAGGGCCACCGCATCCAGCCGCACGCCGGACAGGGGGGCGCCCGTGTCCAGCCGGGTCGCCCAGACCTCCACCCCGGTCGGCGTGGTGAGGGTGGTCAGGGCGAGGTCGGTGACCTGCAACACGGCGGTCGCCAGCGGTTTGGAGGGCGCGTCCGCCCGCGCCGTCGCCACGAGGTACAGCCCCGGCACGAGCCGTCCCAGGTCGACCTCGGTGCGTTCGCCGCTCGCCTTGACGGTCAGCGTCCGCACCGCCGAACCCGTCACCCGAGGTGGGGGAGTCGGGTTCAGCCCCGCCCCGTCCAACCGCGCGGCGTCCAGCGGCAGCACCCGCACCTGCCACGCGGTCACCCGGCCCTCCGCCCTCTCCAGGTTGCGGGTCAGGATCAGTGAAGCCGCCTGTCCGCTCGGCTGCGGCGATATGTAGCCGAAGTAGCTCTCGCGCCCGATGAGGTTGACCCCCGTGTCCGTGTAGGCCACCGTCCCCGCGCGGGCGTACAGCACCCGGTCACCCGCCAGCACGGCCAGCACGGGTTTCTCCCCAGGTCGCCCCTCCCGCCGCTCGATGGGCGCGAGCGGCGTGCCGGAGGGGAGGGTCTGCACGGGGGTGCCCCCCAGGTCCGGGCTGGCGTACAGGGGCGTCGGCGCGACGGTGCGCTCGGCCCCCGCACCCCCCAGCAGCAGGCAGAGGGTCAGCAGGCCGGAGCGCAGCCGGAAGGGGGTGCGGGAGGACATGGCTCAGCGTACTGCGGAGCCTGACCGGGTGCGGCCCTTTATCCGCCCAGCGCCGCCCGCGCCTGGTTGCGGAAGCGCAGCAACTCCTTGCTCTGCGGGTCGATCTTGAGCGCCTGCACGGTGTACTTCAGCGTCTTGTCGTGGTCGCCCGACTGGCTCCAGGCCTCGAACGCCTCCTGCCGGTAGAGGTAGTACAGGGTAGGCACCCCCAGGTTCGCCGCCCGCGCGAAGTTGTCGGCGGCGGCCTTGACAAAGCCCAGTCGCAGGTTCGCCTTGCCCAGCCCCCACCAGTTGTAGGGGTCGTTCGGGCGGGCCTTGACGTTGCTCTCCCCGATGCGCCGCAGGAGCTGCCAGTTTCCGGCGGCGCTGAAGCTTTCGCCCAGGGCGGCGCGGACCTCGCCCTCCCGTGCGGGTGGGTACGTCACCATGTACTCGCCGTTGTAGTAGTGCCACAGGTCCATCAGCTCGGCCTGGGTCAGCCACAGCCGCGCCCCGCGCAGGGGGTCGGAGGTCAGAAACCGGCCTCCCTCGTACCCATACACCGTGCGGAAGTGGGCCACCGCGCTGCCCGGCCGCAGCCGCTGCTGCACCACCACCGGAAAGCCGCGCCGCAGCAGCTCGCGCAGCAGTTCGGGCGTGCCCGCGTACCGGATCACACTCCGCAGCCCAAAGCGCCCCAGATAGTTCGCCAGCTCCACGCTGGTGACCTGCGGGTCACTCGCCGAGTCCTTGAGGGCGTTCGCCGCTTGTGCCTGCGTCAGGCGGGTGCCGTAGTAGCCCGCAATCGTCATCGCCGTGACCGGGCCGCAGTTGTCCCGGCCCTGCGGTTCGTGACGAATGTTCTTCAGCGTGACCTGGGCGGAGGCCGCGCCTCCCAGGGTCAGGGCGGTCAGGACGGAAAGAAGAAGTCGCCTCGACATGGTTCAGTGTGCGGGGTCCGCTCCCCGAGCAAGCCCCGGCTGGATAAATGGGGCTTGCCCCTTTTCCCCTTGCAGGAGGTACCCACGGGCCTGCACCCAGACCCCGCCTGCCCACTCCGGGCGCGAGTATCCCTGCGCGTTCAAAATTGACGCGCACGTACACTTTGCCTATCGTGGGGCGAACGTCACAACCCATTCTCCCGGAGGTAGCCCTGTGGCCCTGAAAGACCTGTTTGACCTGACTGGCAAAGTCGCCCTGATCACCGGAGGCTCGCGCGGCCTCGGCCTGCAAATCGCCGAGGCGCTGGGCGAATACGGCGCGACCGTCGTCCTGACCGCCCGCAAGCAGAACGAGCTGGACGAGGCGAAGGCGCACCTCACCGGCCTGGGCATCACCACCCACGTCTACGCCCATGACCTCTCGCAGTTTGGCACCATTGAGCCGCTCGTCGAGCGCATCCACAGCGAGGTCGGCCCCATCCACATCCTCGTGAACAACGCGGGGGCCACCTGGGGCGCTCCCGCCGAGGAGCATCCCTTCGAGGCGTGGCAGAAGGTCATGAACCTCAACGTGAACGGCCTCTTTCTGCTCACGCAGGCGGTCGGCAAGCGCTGCATGATTCCGGCGGGAGCGGGCCGCATCATCAATGTCGCCTCGGTTGCCGGGCTGCGCGGCAACAGCCCCCGCATGGCGGGCACGCTCGCCTACAACACGTCCAAGGGGGCGGTCGTGAACATGACCCGCGCCCTCGCCGCCGAGTGGGCGCGGTACGGCATCACCGTCAATTCGATCTGCCCCGGCTACTTCCCCACCAAGATGACGAAGGGCACCCTCGAATACGGCGGCGACACCATCCTGGGTTACACGCCGCTGGGCCGCCTGGGAGGACCGGAGGACCTCAAGGGCCTCTCGCTGCTGCTCGCCTCGGACGCCTCGGCCTACATGACCGGGCAGAACATCGCGGTGGACGGCGGAATTACAGCGATTTGAGGAGAAGCCATGACCCCGATCACTCTCGATGACCTCCGCGCCCGCCTCGGCGGGGAGATCGCCCTCTCGGAGTGGGTGACCGTCTCGCAGGAGATGGTGAACGGGTTCGCCGACGCGACGGGCGACCATCAATTCATCCATGTGGACCCCGTGCGGGCCGCGCAGACGCCCTTCGGCGGCCCAGTCGCGCACGGCTTCCTGACGCTCTCACTGCTGGCGGGGCACTTTATGACCGGGGGCGGCTTTCCCGCGCTGGGCGGCGTGCGGATGGTGGTGAACTACGGCTTGAACCGGGTGCGCTTCATCGCGCCCGTGCCCGTGGGGAGCCGCCTACGCAACCGCGCGACGTTGCTGAGCGTCGAGGACGGTCCCGGTTACGCTCAACTCACCGTCGCCAACACCATCGAACTGGAGGGCAGTGACAAACCCGCCGCCACCGCCGAGACCGTGATGCGGGTGTACCTGTGACCGCGCTGGAGGGGCCGCAGGCGGTCGCCTTCGCCCAGAGCGTGCTGGACTCGCAGCCCTTCAGCGTGCTGGTCGGGGCGCGGGTCGAGCACATGGCCCCCGACGGGGTGGTCGTGCGGGTGCCCTTCCGCACCGAACTGACCCAGCACCACGGCTTCGCGCACGGGGGCGTGCAGGCGGCGCTGGCCGACATCGCCCTCACCTTTATGGGGGCGGCGGCGCTCGGCCCCAGCGTTTTAACGTCCGAGTTCAAGATCAACTTTCTCCGGCCCGGCGTGGGCGAGGCCCTCGTCGCGCGGGGCAGCGTGGTGAGCGCGACCCGGCGGCAGGCCGTGACCCGCTGCGACATCTTCGCCGTGCAGGGAGGTCAGGAAAAGCTCGTCGCCACCGCGCTGGGCACCATCGTCGTGGCCGATGTGGCCCCGGCGGGAGGTGGGGCGTGAGACTCCGCACCGTCCTCGGCCTGACCCTCGGCGCGGGCGTGGGCTGGCTGCTCCTCGCGCCCACGCGGGTGCGTCCGGTGGCCTGGGAGGGGCCGGGCCTGACCCCCTCGCGGACGGGCGGGCCGTATGCGGACAACGGGCGGCTGGACACGGCGGAGCGGTTCGCCCCCGTGCCCGGTCAGACCTCCCCCGAATCGGTCGCGGTGGATATTCAGGGCCGCCTCTACAGTGGCTTTGGTGGCGGGGCCATCGTCCGTTTTCAACCGAACGGTACCCAGCCCGGGGTCGTGGCGAACACGGGCGGGCGGCCCCTGGGCCTGCGCTTCCACCCTGACGGCTCCCTGCTCGTCGCGGACGCGCTGCGGGGGCTGCTGAGGGTGCGGCTGAACGGGGGAGAGGTAGAGGTGCTCGCCACCGAAGCCGAGGGGGTCCCTTTCCGTTTCACCGACGACCTCGACGTGGACCGGGCGGGGCGCTTCGTTTACTTCACTGACGCGTCGAGCGAGTATGGGTGGCCGCACGAACTCCTCGACCTGCTGGAACACGGCGGGCACGGGCGGGTGCTGCGGCACGACCTGGAGACGGGCGAGACGGTCGTGCTGGCGCGGGGCCTGAACTTTCCCAACGGCGTGGCGCTGGGGCCGGACGGGGCGTATCTGCTCGTCACCGAGACGGGGGGACCCAGGGTGCACCGGCTGTGGCTGGTGGGCGACAAGGCCGGAACGCTGGAGGTCTTTGCCGATTCTCTCCCCGGCTACCCGGACAACGTGCGCTTCGACGGCGTGGCGACCTTCTGGGTCGCCCTCCCCAGCCGCCGCTCGCCGCTGCTGGACGCCACCGCGCGTCAGCCCTGGCTGCGGCGGGTGGTTGCCCGGATTGCCGAACGCACCAAGCTTCCGCTTCCCGAGGAATCCATGCTCGTCGCGCTGAATCTGGAAGGCCGCCCCGTCGCCTTCGCGCAGGGCAGCGGGCCGCAGAGTTACGGCTACGTCACCCAGGTGCTGCCCCACGGCGACCACCTGATCCTGAGTTCGCTGCACGGCGACACGCTGGCCCGCGTGCCGATCTCGCAGGTGCGCCCGTGACCACCTACCTGCTGGAGCGGGACGGCGTGCTGCTCGCGCGGATGCCTCTCCTGCACACGGACTCCTTCGCCCTCCACTGCGACTTCCAGCCTACCGAGGCGTTCGCGCCCTACCGCCACCTCTTCGACGAGGAAGCCCGCCTGACCGACGAGCTGGCCCACGACGCCGACCCCACCCTGATGACCCGCGCCGAGGCGCTGCTCGACGAGATTCTCGCGCTGGGGCTGACGGTCCGGCGCGAGGACGGCGGCCCTGCCCACGAGGTGCTGCTGGGCATTGAGGGCAAGGCGGCCACCTTTCGTCCCCTGCATCCCCAGGAGGAACTGCCATGACCATGTTCGACGTTTCCCCGCGCACCCGCGACCTGCACGCCCGGCTGACCGCCTTCATGGACGAGCACATCTATCCCAACGAGGCCGAATTTCACCGCCAAGTGAATGAGGGCAACCGCTGGGAGCACGTGCAACTGATCGAGGACCTGAAACCGAAGGCGCGGGCGGAAGGCCTCTGGAACCTCTTCCTGCCGCCCGCCAGCGACCCGCAGGGCAAGTTCGGCCCCGGCCTGACCAATCTCGAATATGCCCCCCTGTGCGAGGTCATGGGCCGGGTGTGGTGGGCGCCCGAGATCTTCAACTGCAACGCGCCCGACACCGGCAACATGGAGGTGCTCGCCCGCTACGGCACCCCCGAGCAGCAGGAGCAGTGGCTGGTGCCTCTCCTGAACGGCGAAATTCGTTCCGCCTTCTCCATGACCGAGCCGGAGGTGGCGTCGAGCGACGCGACGAACATCCAGGCCAGCATTCGGCGCGACGGCGACGAGTACGTCATCAACGCCCGCAAGTGGTGGACGAGCGGGGCGGGCGACCCGCGCTGTGCGGTCAGCATCTTCATGGGCAAGACCGATCCCAATGCCGAGCGCCACCTCCAGCAGTCCATGATCCTGGTGCCGATGGACGCGCCCGGCGTGACGACCGAGCGGATGCTGACCGTCTTCGGCTACGACGACGCTCCGCACGGCCACGCCGAGATGACCTTCGAGGACGTGCGTGTGCCCGCCTCTTCCATCCTGCTGGGCGAGGGCCGGGGCTTTGAGATCGCGCAGGGCCGCCTGGGACCGGGCCGCATCCACCACTGTATGCGGCTGATCGGGCAAGCGGAGCGGGCGCTGGAGCTGATGGTGGAGCGCAGCAGCCAGCGGGTGGCCTTCGGCAAGCCGCTCGCCGCGCACCAGCACGTGCGGGAGGCCATCGCGCACAGCCGCATGGAGATCGACCAGGCCCGGCTGCTGACCCTCCAGGCCGCGCACATGATGGACACCGTGGGCAACAAGGCCGCCCGGGGCCAGATCGCCGCGATCAAGGTGGTCGCGCCTAACGTCGCCCTGCGCGTGATCGACCGCGCCATCCAGATTTTCGGCGGCGCGGGCGTCAGCCAGGACACCCCCCTCGCCATGATGTACGCCCAGGCCCGCACCCTGCGCCTCGCCGACGGCCCCGACATCGTCCATACCGAGACGGTGGCTAAGGAAGAACTGCGGGCGCGGGGCGTGGACCTGCGGCGGCGGTAGGCGGAGCAAAAGGATGAGGCTGCTAACCGCCTTGAGCAGATGCAAAAGCCCGCTGATTCCACCGAGGTATTTCCGGATGTCGTTCACGCGGGCCACGGTGAGAGTGTTCAGCCGGAAAGGGGCACTCTTGCGGCGGTTGGGGGACAGTTGAACCTCATCGCCTTCAGCTCAGGTCACCCGCTCCAGTGCCCGTTCCACAAAGGCGTTGAGGCTCAGGCCCTCGCTGCGGGCGCGGGCGACGGCGCGGGCATGCAGTTCGGGGCTGATACGGAGGTTGAAGCGGCCACTGAAGGGCCGTTCCGGTTCCTCACCCCGCTCGGCGCAAAAGGCCAGGTAATCGTCCACGCTCTCGCGAAAAGCCTGCCGCAACTCGTCCACGCTGCGCCCCTGAAAGGTGATCACGTCGCGCAGATTGATGACCTCGCCGTGAAACAGATCGGCCGCGTCGTCGAAGGTGGCGGTGCCGATATACCCCTTGTATTCCATCATGGCTTCACCCCTGCATTCTCCAGAAAGCGCCGCACGCTCACCAGCGCCCCCCGGTCCGTTTCCTTTTCCGGGTGGGGACGGTGGAAGACCGCGCGAACGCCGTTCAGGGCCACCCGCACCCGGCTCCCGTTTCCCTCGGTGATGTCGGCCCCCAGCGCCCGGAACAACGCTTCGACGTCTGTCCAGGCCACGTCACTCCGGGTGGGCTGTTCGAAGACCCGCCCCAGAGTGCGGCGCTGACGGGTATTCACGGTCTTATAGTACCTGAATCCAGTACCACCAAAAGGAGAACCCATGGACTTCCAGAACAAGATCATCGTCGTCACCGGCGCCGCCTCCGGCATCGGCCTCGCGCTCGCCACGCGTTTTGTGCAGGAGGGCGCGACCGTCATCGCCTCCGACCTCAACGCGGAAGTCGGGGCACAG
Organism: Deinococcus sp. NW-56; assembly: GCF_002953415.1. Taxonomy (NCBI): domain Bacteria; kingdom Thermotogati; phylum Deinococcota; class Deinococci; order Deinococcales; family Deinococcaceae; genus Deinococcus; species Deinococcus sp. NW-56. Next base: position 278,574 of record NZ_CP026518.1, read on the forward strand.
AAGGCCGCCGAGATCGGTGCCCGCTTCGTGCCCGCGAACGTGGCCCAAGAGGACCAGATTCAGGCCCTGATCGCGGACGTGCTGGGGCAGGAGGGCCGCATCGACCTCTTCTGCTCGAACGCGGGCATCGCCATCGGCGAGGGGCCGGAGACGCCCGACAAGCAGTGGGACCTGATCCACCGGGTCAACGTGATGAGCCACGTCTGGGCCGCCCGGCACCTGCTCCCGCACTACCTGGAACGCGGCGAGGGCTACTTCCTGAACACGGCGTCGGCGGCGGGCCTGCTCACCGAACTGCACTCGGCCCCCTACGCGGTCACCAAGCACGCGGCGCTCGCCTTTGCCGAGTGGCTGGCGATCACCTACGCCGACCGGGGGATCAAGGTGTCCGCCCTCTGCCCGGAAGGGGTCTGGACGCCGATGATCCAGAACGCGCCCATCCTCCAGCAGACGGCGATCACGACCGATGAGCTGGTGGAAAAGACGCTGGAGGTGCTGCGGCGGGACGGTTTCCTGATCACCACGCACCCGACCACTCTTCAGTCCTTTCAGAAGAAGGCCGCCGACTACGACGGCTGGATCGGCGGCATGCGCCGCTTGCGGGAAAAGGCGATGGCGCTGCTGATGGGAAAGCAGGCGTTCCTGAAGCCCTCGGAGGACGCCCCCCGCACCGAGGGCCACGCGTGACCCGTCCCGACACCGCGCCCGTGCGCCCCGGCGAGGAGTTGCCGCTGGACGCGCTGAAGGAGGCGCTGCGCGGGGAGGTGGAGGGCGATGTGGACGCGCTGGAGGTCGAGCAGTTCCCCGGAGGCTTTTCCAACCTCACGTATCTTCTCCGGCTGGGCGATCAGGAGTACGTGCTGCGCCGCGCTCCCCTCGGCCCGGTGGCGGCCAAGGCGCACGACATGCCGCGCGAGTACCGGTTGCTTTCGCGGGTGCATCCGGTGCTGCCCGTCGCGCCCGCACCCGTGCTGCTGGTCGAGGACCCCGCCGTCATCGGAGCGCCCTTCTACCTGATGGAGCGGCGGCGCGGGGTGGTCGTGCGGACGAAGTTACCGCCGGAATACGCTGCCCTGCCTGGCGCCCCCCGGCAGCTCTCGGAGGCGCTGGTGGACACGCTGGCCGACCTGCACGCGGTGGACATCGGCGCGGCGGGCCTGCGCGACCTGGGCAAGCCCGAGGGCTTCAACGCCCGGCAGGTGGAAGGCTGGGCGGGACGCTGGCGCCGCGCCCGCACCGACGACCTGCCCCCCGTGGACGAGTTGCACGACGAGGACGTGATCGCCTGGCTGACCGCCAACACGCCCGCCGAATCCGCCCATACCCTCGTCCACAACGACTTCAAGCTCGATAACCTGATGCTGGACCCGGCGGACCCCGCGCGGGTGGTCGCCCTGCTGGACTGGGAGATGACCACGGTGGGCGATCCCCTCGCTGACCTGGGCCTGACCCTGACCTACTGGACGATGCCCCAGCAGCCGGGCGGAGCCGAGAACCGCGTCGGGGCAGCGGCTCCAGGGTTCCTGAGCCGCGAGGAGTTTCTGGAGCGTTATGCCACCCGCAGCGGGCGGGACGTGTCGAACGTGGCGTGGTACGAGGTGCTGGGGCACTTCAAGCTCGCGGTCATTGTCCAGCAGATCTACGCCCGCTACCGCGCCGGGCAGACGAGAGACCCCCGCTTCGCGCCGCTGGGCGGGCAGGCCGCGTGGCTGATCGGGGAGGCGTGGCGGCGGATTCGGGAGGTCGGCGGTGGGGGGGCGTGAGTGGGAGGCAGGGGCATGACCCTTTCCTGAACGGCATTTCTGCTGCGGGGAGCCTACGCTGCCCGCATGGAACTGTTCTGGTCGGTCCTGACGGACATCCTGACGCCGCAGGGCGGCTGGTCGCTGCGGCTGATCCTGCGGATCGTCCTGAGTTCGCTGCTGCTGCTGGGGTACGTGATCGTCCTGGCCCGGACCTTCGGCTCGCGGACCTTCGCGTCCTTTACCTCCTTCGACTTTCTGGTGAACATCGCGGCGGGGTCGCTGGTCGCCAGCGCCATTCTGGGCAACTCCATCGTCGAGTCGGCGCTGAGCCTGCTTGTGCTGGTGCTGGCGCAGTGGGGCATCTCGGCATGGGGGGCGCGGTCGGAGGCCGTGCAGGAAACCTTCGACAATTCCCCGGTCGTGCTTGTCGAAAACGGGCAGGTGCAGGAAGGCGCGATGCGCCGCTCGCGGGTGGCCCGCGCCACGTTGGAGAGCAAGATGCGCGAGGCGGGCGTCACCCAGCTCTCAGACGTGAAGTTCGCCGTGCTGGAATCGGGCGGCACCATCAGCGTCGTGAAAGCCTGAGCCTTCGCCGGGGGACCGCGTGAGTACCCTGATCCTCGTGCGGCACGGGCAGGCCACCCCCTTCGAGGCCGACACCGACCGCCTGTCCCCGCTGGGGGAGGCCCAGGCCCGTGCGGTGGGCGCATACCTGGCCGAGTCCGGCCTGGAACCGACCGACGTGGTCTCCGGTTCCCTGGTGCGCCAGCGCGAGAGCGCCCGCCTCGCGGCAGAGGCGGCGGGCGGCGTCTGGCCGGACCCCGTCACCGACCCCCGGCTGGCCGAGTACGACGGAGACGGCTTGATTCGCACCCTCGCGCCGCTGCTGGCCGCCCGCGACCCCGGCTTCGACACCCTGCTGCGGGCGTCCGAAGCCGCGCGGCAGGGTCCCGACCGCAACCGGCACCTCCAGCGGATGCTCGAACCGCTGGCCGCCGCCTACCTGCGCGGCGAGGTCGCGCACGCGGACGTGGAGCCGTGGGCGGAGTTCCGCGCCCGCGTCCACGCCTTCCTGCGCGAGTTGCTGGCGGGGCCGTCCGGGCGCACCGTACTCGCCTTTACCTCCGGCGGCGTGATCGGGGTGACCGTCGCGGCGGTGCTCCGCGCCCCCGACGAATCCGCCCTCACGCTGAACTGGCGCGTCCGCAACGGCAGCCTCACCCGGCTGACCTACGGCGCGGGACGGGCGAGCCTCGATTCTTTCAACGAGACGGCGCACCTCACCGCCGACCTCTCGTCCTGGCGCTAAAGGAGACCCATGTCCCTCGACCCCCACCTCAAGGAAATCCTGCTTCAGATGGCCGCCGCCCCCCAGCCCTCCGGCCTGGAGGAGATGCGGGCCGCCGTGGTCGCCAACGCCGCACGGATGCCGAGGCGACCGGTGAGAATCGCCGGAACGCGCGACCTGACGATTCCCGGCCCGGCCTCCGACCTGCCTGCCCGGCTATATACGCCGGAGGGGAAGGGGCCACACCCCCTCACGATCTACTTCCACGGGGGCGGTTTCGTCGCCTACTCCATCGAGACGCACGACAGCGTGTGCCGCGAGATTTGCGCGGTGGCCCAGACCGCCGTGCTGAGCGTGGAGTACCGCCTCGCGCCCGAACACCGCTTCCCCGCCGGGGTGGAGGACGCCTACGCCGCGCTGACGTGGGCCGCCGCGCACGGGGGGGGATTGGGGGCCGACACCTCCCGCCTTGCCCTGGCGGGGGACAGCGCGGGGGCGAGCCTGTGTATCGCCTGCACCCTGATGGCCCGCGACAACGGTGGCCCGCCCATCCGTGCCCAACTCCTGATTTACCCGGCGGCCGACTTCGTGAATACGGACCGCTACCCCAGCCGCCGTGAGAACGCGGAGGGCTATTTCCTGACCGAAGAGCGGATGCGTTTTTTCGGGCAGATGTACCTCTCGGACGCCGCCCACGGCGCACACCCCCATGTCTCCCCGCTTCATGCCGCCGAACTGCACGACCTCCCGCCCGCCCTGGTGATGACCGCCGAATTCGACCCCCTGCGCGACGAGGGGGCCGCTTACGTGGAGGCGCTGCGGGCGGCGGGTGTCCGCGCCGAGCATCTGCCTGGCCCCGGCATGATCCACGGCTTCGTCAACCTGACGGCCCTCTCGCCCGCCGCGGCCCACCTGCTGGACCGGGCGGCGGCGTGGCTGGGGCGCGAACTGTCGGGGGCCTAGCGGTCAGCCGGACACGGGTTCGGAAGGTGGGCCGCCCACGCACACCCGGTCACGCCCGGCCACCTTGGCCCGGTAGAGCGCGGCGTCGGCGCGGGCCACCCAGCGGCCCAGGTCGTCGCCGGGCTCGGCCTGGGCCACCCCCAGGCTGGCCGTCACGGGGCCGACCTCGGGAAAGGGGAGGGTGCCGACTTCCCGGCGCAACCTCTCGGCCACTTGCTCGGCTCCCGCTGCGTCGGCCCCCGGCAGCACGATCAGGAATTCCTCACCGCCCCAGCGCCCCACGGTGTCGCCCCCGCGCAGGCGCTCACGGAGCCGGGTGGCCGCCTGGGCCAGCACCGCGTCCCCGGCATTGTGGCCGTACCGGTCGTTGATTCCCTTGAAGTGGTCGAGGTCGAGCAGGATCAGGCAGGCGGGCTTGCCCTGGTCCGCAGCGTTCAGCAGCCGCTCGACGGCCCCGTACAGGGCGCGGCGATTCGGCAGCCCGGTCAGGGCGTCGGTGTTTGCCAGCGCCTCCAGCGTCAGGCGTTCCCCGCGTTCCAGCAGAAAGTGTTCGCGGTACCACGCCAGCCCGTGCAGCAGGACCAGGATGGCTCCGCAGGTGAGCTGCACCCGCACGAGTTCGGGCAGGTCACCGGGGCCGCGCCCGCGCAGGGCCAGCCCCGTCCAGGGCAGGGCCACGCTCAGCAGGTACATCCCGGCGGACACCAGCAGGGCGCCCCGCGCACTCAGCAGCAGGTAACTCAGGATCGAGAGCGCGACCAGCATCCAGTAGGCCGCACTCGCCAGCCCCAGCGCGGCGTCCTCGGGCGCGATCAACGCCAGGGCCATCTGCACGGCGATCGCCAGCACGTTGGCGACAAAGACCACCCGCTCGGCCACCACCAGCGGCCGTCCCCCCAGCAGCCACGCGGCCGTCCACAGGCACATCAGCAGCAGCAGGGGGTGCACGTACAGGACGTAAGGGTCGTAGGGACCCCGCTGCCACGTCAGCAGCCACACCAGCGCCAGCACGGCGGCCCCCACCCCCAGCGCGGCGAGGTAAAGTCGGCGGCGCACCTCCTCGGACGCTGGTCCCCGCGCGGCCTCTGGCAAGGTCGGCGGCGGGAAACGGCGGCGGTCTGGGGAGCTCATGCGCTCATGAGCGTACTGTCCCGGCGCTCCACACCCGCCGGGGGACCCCGGCTTTCTGAGAGTCACCTGAAGCTTTCTTGTGGACTTTTACATAGCCGGATGAAGTTTTTCTCCAGGGTTGTTCTGGCCGCTTCACCGTGGGGCACCCTAGAATGTGCCTGTCCCCACACGCAAATTTCCGCGTGCTGGCGAATGGCGAAGGCGAGAGCGACCAGACACCCACGGGACGCTCCCCCGCCAACATACGCAGGGAGGCAGCCAGCGCTGCCGGGGTTCCTGCGGGCTGTGCCCGTTGTCTGAGCGCACAGCCGTTCCTTTCTTGTTTCCCATCCTGGGGAGGGCTCCACATGAATCTATCCATGACTCCACTGTCCGACCGTCTGGCCGCGCCTGCCCTGCTGGTCATCGCCCACCTGCGGTGGGACTTTGTCTTTCAGCGGCCCCAGCACCTGATGACGCGGGCAGCCCGTTCCCGGCGGGTGTACTACATCGAGGAGCCGGTCTTCGGTGCCCACGCGGACCACCTCGAACTGCACGAGGACCCCAGCGGCGTCACCGTGGTCAAGCCCTACATCGAAGAAGGCCACGGCCCGGCCGAGTCGCAGGCGCGGACCGCCCGGCTGCTGTGTGGGCTGGTGGGGGAGCAGGGCTTGAGCGAGTACGACCTGTGGGTCTACACGCCCTACGAGCTGCCGATCACGGCTGGCCTCACCCCCCGCGTGACCGTCTACGACTGCATGGACGAACTCGCCCAGTTCAGGGGCGCCCCGCCCGAGCTGCGCGAGCGCGAGGAGCAGCTCTTCGAGCAGGCCGACCTCGTCTTCACCGGCGGGTACCGCCTGTATGAAGCCAAGCGCGAGCGGCATGCCGGAGCCCACCCCTTTCCCTCCAGCGTGGAGGTCGAGCACTTCGCCCGCGCCCGCCAGACCCCAGAGGATGCCCCCGACCAGCGGGACCTGCCCCATCCCCGCCTGGGCTTTTATGGCGTGATCGACGAGCGCTTCGACATCGACCTCATCGGGGAACTCGCCCGCCGCCGCCCAGAGTGGCAGTTCGTGCTGCTGGGGCCGGTCGTGAAGATCGACCCCGAGGGGCTGCCGCGCGGCGAGAACCTGCACTACCTCGGCATGAAAGGCTACGGCGAACTGCCCACCTACCTCGCCCACTGGGACGTGGCGCTGCTGCCCTTCGCGCTGAACGAGGCGACCGAGTTCATCAGCCCGACCAAGACGCCCGAGTACCTCGCGGCGGGCGTGCCCGTCGTGTCCACGCCCATCCGCGACGTGGTGCGTCCCTACGGGGAGAAGGACCTCGTGCGAATCGCCGAAGGTGTGAACGCCTTTGAGGCCGCTTGCGCCGAGGCCCTCGCCGAGCGCCTCACGCCCGCCGGGGAGGAGCGCCGCGCCCGCGCCGACGCGCACCTCTCCACCCTCTCGTGGGACCGCACCTGGCGTGACATGAGCGCCCTGATCGAGCGGGCAGCCGCCGAGAAGCAGGCCGACAGCGCCCTGGCCGGTGTCGCCGATGACTGAGGCGTTCTCCGGCAGCGCTAGCATGGCCCCCGTGACTTCCAACGGCTTCGACTACCTCATCGTGGGCGCGGGCTTCGCGGGCAGCGTGCTCGCCGAGCGCCTCGCCAACGACGGAAAGCGCGTCCTGATCGTGGACCGCCGCCCGCATATCGGCGGAAACGCCTACGACTGCTACGACGACGCGGGCATTCTGATTCACCCCTACGGCCCGCATATCTTCCACACCAACTCGAAGGAAGTCTTCGACTACCTCTCGCGTTTCACCGCGTGGCGGCCCTACGAGCACCGGGTGCTTGCGAGCGTGGACGGGCAACTGCTGCCCATCCCGATCAACCTCGACACGGTGAACCGGCTGTACGGGCTGAACCTGACCTCCTTTCAGGTCGAGGAGTTCTTCGCCTCGGTTGCCGAGAAGGTCGATCAGGTGCGGACCTCCGAGGACGTGGTCGTAGGCAAGGTCGGGCGCGACCTCTACAACAAGTTCTTCCGGGGCTACACCCGCAAGCAGTGGGGGCTGGACCCCAGCGAACTCGACGCCTCCGTAACGGCCCGCGTGCCCACCCGCACCAACCGCGACGACCGCTATTTCGCGGACACCTACCAGGCGATGCCGCTGCACGGCTACACCCGGATGTTCGAGAACATGCTCGCGCACCCCAACATCAAGGTCATGCTGAATACCGACTACCGGGAGATTCAGGAGTTCATCCCCTTCGGGCACATGATCTACACCGGGCCGGTGGACGCCTTCTTTGACCACTGCTACGGCAAGCTGCCCTACCGCAGCCTGGAATTCGTGCACGAGACGCACGCCCGCGAGGTGTTCCAGCCGACGGGCACGGTGAACTATCCCAACGACTACGGATACACCCGCATCAGCGAGTTCAAGTACATCACCGGGCAGGAGCACAAGCACACCTCGGTCGTGTACGAGTACCCTCGCGCCGAGGGCGATCCCTACTACCCGGTGCCGCGTCCCGAGAACCAGGAGCTGTACAAGAAGTACGCAGCCCTTGCCGACGCCCGCACGGACGTGACCTTCGTGGGCCGCCTCGCCACCTACCGCTACTACAACATGGACCAGGTGGTGGCCCAGGCCCTCGCCACCCACCGCAAGCTGACCGGGCAGAAGACCGCTCCCGAGCCCGCGACGGTCGGCTGAGCTCTGGTCCCACCCTTCCGCCCCAGCCCTGCGCTGGGGCTTTTTGCTGGCCGCTACAGATTCGTTCGCACGTCCCACAACTCGGGAAACAGCACGACCTCCAGCGCCCGCCGCAGGTACCCTGCCCCGCTGGTGCCCCCGCTGCCACGTTTGAACCCGATGGTCCGCTCGACGGTGGTGAGGTGATTGAAACGCCACGCCCGGAAGTTGTCCTCCACGTCGAGCAGTTTCTCGGCCAGCTCGTACAGGTCCCAGTAGCGCTCGGGGTCGCGGTAGACGGTCAGCCACGCCTCCAGCACGGCAGGGTGGGCCTCGTGCGGGCGGGTGGGGTCGCGCTCCAGCACCTCGGGCGGGATGGGGAGGCCACGGGCGGCGACGAGGCGCAGGGTCAGGTCGTACACGCTGGGGGCGTGCAGCGCCTCCTCCAGCGGCCCATGCAGGTCGGGGCGGTGGGCGTGGGGTTTCAAAAGGGTGGGGTTACGGTTGCCCAGCAGCACCTCCACCATCCGGTAGCCCGCCGACTGAAAGCCTGACGCCTCCCCGAAGGCCCAGCGGAACTGGAGATAGTCCGCCGGGGTCATCGTCTTGAGCACCTCCCAGGCCGCTGTGAGCTGCTCCTGCGCCCGCACCACCCGCGTGAGGCCCTTGAGGGGCGCGTCGGTGATGCCTCCAGCGAGCTGGTCCATCGCCGCCCGCAGCTCGCGCACGATCAGCGAGAGCCACAGCTCCGAGACGTGGTGCACGGTGATGAAGAGGTGCTCGTCGTGCGCGTCCGTCACAGGCTGGTGCGCCGCGAGCAGCGTGTCGACGTGCAGGTAGTCGCCGTAACTCAGGCGGCGGGTGAAGTCCAACCGGGCCTGTTCGGGTGAGTCCCGGTCCGGGGCGGGCCGGTCAGGAGTGGGGGAGGAGGTCATGGCCGCAGCTTAAGGCAAGTTGTCTAGGGGGATGGGGAAGGCGCCCCTCACCCCAGGGAGAGGGCAAAAGACATTCCGCTATGCATTCGAGCCTGCCGTCACCGCCTCCGGCCTCCGCCCCGCCGACGCCCCCACCTCTTGCGAGATGAAACGGGCCGTGCGCCGGGCCAGCGCCATCACGCTGACCATCGGGTTGGCGCCCGAGGAGGTGGGAAAGGCGCTCGTGTCCCCGATCCACACGCCGGGTGTGCCGTGCAGCTCGCCGCGCGGGTCGGCCACACTGGTTCGCGGGTCCTGGCCCATGCGGGCGCTGCCCATCTGGTGGGCACTGAAGACCGCGTGCCCGCCGCGCCCGATGGGAAGTCGGCGCAGCCCGGCGATCCAGGCTTCGAGGTCCTTGCCTCGCGTCCAGGGCTGCACCCCGTCGGCCAGCGCGGAAATGCGCTCGGCGCCCGCCGCCGCCAGAATCCGGGCGACCGTGCCCTGCCCGTGCCAGTAGTTCTCCACGTCGAGGGGATCGGTGACCGCGTAAGTCACGCGGGGCTGGCCGCGCTCGTCCAAGGTCACCTCGCCGCTCCCCCGGTCGCAGGTGAGGTGGATCAGGGTCACGCTGCGGGCGTGGTCGGCCATCAGGGTCTTGTGCGCCGCGCCGCCGGGCCACGCGGCCGCCGAGGCGAAGAGGCCGGTGGTGTACTGGCTCGTCTCGATCAGGTAGCCGAAGCCCTCGGTGCGGCCCGCGAACTCGTCCACGATGGCCGCCTGGGTCGCGCCCCACCAGGCGTCCTGCTCGTCCGCGAAGGTGCCCGTCAGTGCTCCGCAGGGGTGGAGGTGCAGGTGTTTGCCCACCGCTGGCCCCCCCAGCCCCGAGCGCAGCAGCAGGGCGGGCGTCTCCAGCGATCCCCCCGCCACGACGACCTGTGGCGCCCGCACGGTGACCTGGCGGGCGCCACAGGTCGTCTGCACGGTCACCGCGACCCCCGCCGCCCGTCCACCTTCGGTCAGGAGGCGCTCGGCGGTTGCGCCCTCCACGATGCGGGCGCCCCGCGCTGCGGCGTCCTTCAGATAAGTCTTGAGGGTGCTCTGCTTCGCGCCCGTCGCGTCCCCGAAGCCGATATGCCCAGCGTGCCGGGGGTCGTGCCGGGCGAGGTCCACGTTGCGGTACGCCCGGCGGTGACGGTAGCCCAGCCGCAGCGCTCCTTCCAGCATCCGCACGTGGGTGCCGTTGTACTCGCTGGCCTGATCGGTCGCGCCGATGCGCTCCATGACGGCGTCGGTATCGGCGTCAAACTCGGGACCGTTCACACCGTTCAGCCCGGCGAGCGCCCACTCGCGCCGCACTTCGGGGGGCGTGCGGACGCAATTCATCCAGTTGACGGTGGTGCCGCCGCCCAGGGTGCGCCCGGCGATCAGCGAGACGTTCCCGTCGGCGGTCGGGGTAAAGCCCCCGCGCCAGTACAGGTTCTGGTAGGCCCACAGTTCCGAGCGGCCCAGTTCGGCGTCGGCGTGCTGCCGCCCCGCTTCCAGCACGATCACCCGCAGGCCCGCCGCCGACAGTTCACCCGCGATCACCCCGCCCCCGGCCCCGGAGCCGACGACCACCACGTCGGTCTCCAGCGTCTCACCCTCCTCCGGGGTGAGGGTAGCCACGTCGCGCTCGGTGGACGCCCCCGTGAAGGTCGGCCCGGCGTACCCGAACTGCCGCCAGAAGGGATTCGGAGTGCCCTCGCCGCCGGGGTGCGCGTAGGTCAGCATCAGCAGCAACTTCCGCAGGTTGCCCAGGCCCTGCGCTGCGGGCGGGCTGAGGCGGGCCAGCCCCCGCAGCATCCCCTCGCGCAGCGCCAGCGGTGTCTCCGGGCGCAGGCCCATGCGGTCCAGCACGTCCAGCAGGCGCTCGGCGTCCCGGCGTTCGGCCTCCGGCAACCCGGCCAGCACCTCGGCGGCGAGGTCGGGCGCTCCGGTCGCGCTGCCGGGGGTCGCACAGAAGCGGTGCGGGTCGGGCGAGCGCCGCAGCGCGGGCACGAAGGTGTCGGTCAGCGCCCGCAGGGTCCGGCGCTGGGTGGGGGTCAGGGGGGCAGGCTGGGTCATGGCAGGCACTCCGGGAGGGCAGGAGAGGAGCCGGGGCCGGTGACTCCGGCGCGGCGGTCAACACTTCAGGATTTCGGTAGACCGAGTCTAGCAAACCCTCGCCCGCCGCCGGAGTACGCTGCCCGCATGGCTTCCCCTATCCTCGACCTCGCGGGCGTCACGCTGGAGGTCAACCACCTGCCGCGCGGGGTGCGCTTCTACACCCAGGTCCTCGGTCTGACCCTGCTGGAGCACGACGAGGAGCGGGGCGTGGCCCAGTTCCGGGTGAACGACGCGCAGACCCTGACCCTCTGGAAGCCGGTCACCCGGCAGCCGAACGACCCCCGGCTCGCGCCCCTGCACGCGCAGGGGGCCTCGCACCTGCATTACGCGTGGCAGATTCACCCCCACGAGCTGGACCGCTGCAAGGCCCTGCTGGACGAACACGGCCTGCCCTGGCAGGAGATCGACCTCGGCACCCCCGAGCGGCCCGACCCCACCGTGTACTTCTTCGACCCCTTCGGACACGGGCTGGAGCTGCGCGGGGTGGACCTTGCCGACGAGCGGCGACCGACCTACCCCCCCACGCCGGAGGACGGCGAGCGCGGCCCCCACGCCCTGCCCGTGCTGGGGCTGCGCGAGGTGGCGCTTGCCTTCGGGGACTACCCGGCGATGAAGGAGCGGCTGCCCCGCGCCTACGGGTTTGCCTTCGCCAAGGAACAGCCCGACCGCGACTTCGCGCAGTTCACCCTGGGGCCAGACCCCGAACCCGACGGGAACGGCACCCCCCGGCGCTGGCTGTACGCCTGGGACCCGCAGGTGGGACTGGCCGACATGTTCGGCGGCGACCACGTCTACGCCCAGTTTTACGCCCGGGTGGAGGAGGTCCGCGACCGGGTGCAGGCTGCCGGGCTGCCCCATGTGGAGGAAGGCGGCGTTCTCGCCGTGCGTGACCCGGAAGGCCACGTGTTCGAGTTCCGGCCGCCGCGCTAGAGGCTGCCAAGAACCCTAAGCAAAAAGTGGCGTGAGGTTGTGGCAGAGCAGAATGCAGGCGGCGAGGAAGTGGAACCCAACCAATGTGGAGGGAAGGCGTTCCAGATCTCGGCTCAGCCTCCGGAAGCGTGCCAGCCACGCAAACGAACGTTCAACCACCCAGCGTTTCGGAAGCAGGATGAACCCCTTGGTCGCTTCTGGACGCTTCACGACGACCAGCTCGACGCCCGCATCCGTCGCGTCTAACGCGGTCTGGACTCCCGTATACCCTTGATCCACGAAGGCGACTTCCACCTGTGCTCCGGTGGCTTCCTGCACCTCTAGGCACAGGTCTTTGACCTGTGCCCTGTCCTGTTCGTTGGCTGGGGAAGTGAGGATAGCCAGCACGTGTCCCAGGGTGTCCACGGCGAGGTGAACCTTGGTGCCCTTGCGCTTCTTGGCCCCGTCATAGCCCGCACGGTGACCGCTTTCAGGTGTGCTTTGGAGGGTTCGGCTGTCCATGACCACCGCGGACGGCTCGGGATCTCGACCTTGCTCCACCCGGGCCAGGATTCGCAGGTCGTGGGCGGCATTCTCGAAGCAGCCTGCCACGAACCAACGGTGCGCCTGTTGGCGCACCGTCTCCGCAGGAGGAAAGTCGTTTGGAAGATAGCTCCACTGCGCCCCCGTGCGGGCCATCCACAGCAAGGCGTTCAGGACATCCCGGATGGGGTACTTCCGTTGACCTGCATCCGCACGGCTGAGCAGCAGGTACGGGAGCAGGAACAAGTAGGTGTCGTCGTCAACGTCGCTGGGGTAGCCTCGCCGCGTCACCCACCCATTCTGCTGTTCTCAGAGCCACGCCCCTCGAGTTCGTCCCTGTTCTTGGCAGCCTCTAGCTGTACTTCGGGAATATTCAGGGAGGGGACACAGGGGCCAGCATCTCGGATGCTGGCCCCTGTGCTATGGCTCGTTCTCTGCCTCGCTGGACCCGACATTTCCCTACCTGGTTTGCGCCCTTTCTGGTGCATTTTCGCCACCGAGCCCAGCGGACCTGGGCGCCTCTGTACGTCCGTGGATTGTGCAGCACGGTCCACCGAAAAAGCATGCAGCCCTTGGCTGCCGTCGTGGCGCCCGGGAAAGAGGACCATCTCCAGCAGTTCATCACCGACAGCCCCTGGCTGACCGAACCCCTGGAAACCCTGCTCGCTCAGCGGGCTCAGCAGATGCTGGGTGGCAAAGACGCCGTGCTGATCATCGACGACACCTGCTTGACAAAGTTCGGCACCAAGTCTGTCGGCGTCGCCCGTCAGTATTCCGGGCAGGTCGGGAAGATCACCCCCTGTCAATGCCTCGTCTCCCTGACGTTGGCGCAGCACGACTTGCCGGTTCCGCTCGCCCTACGGCTCTTCTTGCCACAGGAGTGGACCAACGATCCCGCTCGGCTCAGGGCGGCTGGTGTTCCGTTGGAACACCAGCCGCCACAGACCAAGTGCGAACTGGCGCTGAAAGAGTTGGACCGGGTGCGTCCACACGTCACCTTCGGCATGGTTCTGGCGGATGCGGGGTACGGCGTGAACGCCCGGTTCCGGCAGGCACTCACCGAGCGAGGACTGCTGTGGTCGGTCGGCATCACCCGCACGCAGACGGTCTATCCCAGGGACGTTCGCTTGATCCCCATCCCTCGGATCTTCCGGGGCAGGAAACCGACGCACCCAACCCCATCCGAGGACCGACTGTCGGTAGAAGAAGTGCTGGCGGGTGCTGCATGGCAGCACCTGGTATGGCGACATGGAACCAAAGGCCCGCTCTCCGGACGCTTCGCGGCTGAATACGTTCGCCTGGCAGACGGGGAGGAGTACGCTCGCAGTCAACATCTGCCGGGTCAAGCCGCCTGGATCATCGGAGAACAGCGACGAGGTGAGGAGCGCAAATACTACGTCTGCAATCTGCCCCCTGACACGCCGTTGTCGCGGTTGGTGGAAGTCACCAAGCGCCGCTGGGCGTGTGAGCTGAGCCACCGGGAGCTGAAGGACGAAGTCGGGCTGGACCACTTCGAGGGCCGGTCCTGGCAAGGTCTGCATCACCACGCCGTGCTGTGTATGGTGGCCCTGACCTTCCTGCAATGGCTTCGCCTCACCCAGCCCGACGACCTCAGAGGCGACACCATTCCGGCCATTCGAGCGGAGGTGGCAGGGGACTTGCCCCTGCCACCTCCTTGCCGCCGATGTCACACCTGCACCGCCTTATTCAGCGGCCCCTGAATATCCCCGAAGTACAGCTAGAGGCTGCCAAGAACAGGGACGAACTCGAGGGGCGTGGCTCTGAGAACAGCAGAATGGGTGGGTGACGCGGCGAGGCTACCCCAGCGACGTTGACGACGACACCTACTTGTTCCTGCTCCCGTACCTGCTGCTCAGCCGTGCGGATGCAGGTCAACGGAAGCACCCCATCCGGGATGTCCTGAACGCCTTGCTGTGGATGGCCCGCACGGGGGCGCAGTGGAGCTATCTTCCAAACGACTTTCCTCCTGCGGAGACGGTGCGCCAACAGGCGCACCGTTGGTTCGTGGCAGGCTGCTTCGAGAATGCCGCCCACGACCTGCGAATCCTGGCCCGGGTGGAGCAAGGTCGAGATCCCGAGCCGTCCGCGGTGGTCATGGACAGCCGAACCCTCCAAAGCACACCTGAAAGCGGTCACCGTGCGGGCTATGACGGGGCCAAGAAGCGCAAGGGCACCAAGGTTCACCTCGCCGTGGACACCCTGGGACACGTGCTGGCTATCCTCACTTCCCCAGCCAACGAACAGGACAGGGCACAGGTCAAAGACCTGTGCCTAGAGGTGCAGGAAGCCACCGGAGCACAGGTGGAAGTCGCCTTCGTGGATCAAGGGTATACGGGAGTCCAGACCGCGTTAGACGCGACGGATGCGGGCGTCGAGCTGGTCGTCGTGAAGCGTCCAGAAGCGACCAAGGGGTTCATCCTGCTTCCGAAACGCTGGGTGGTTGAACGTTCGTTTGCGTGGCTGGCACGCTTCCGGAGGCTGAGCCGAGATCTGGAACGCCTTCCCTCCACATTGGTTGGGTTCCACTTCCTCGCCGCCTGCATTCTGCTCTGCCACAACCTCACGCCACTTTTTGCTTAGGGTTCTTGGCAGCCTCTAACTGTACTTCGGGGATATTCAGGGGCCGCTGAATAAGGCGGTGCAGGTGTGACATCGGCGGCAAGGAGGTGGCAGGGGCAAGTCCCCTGCCACCTCCGCTCGAATGGCCGGAATGGTGTCGCCTCTGAGGTCGTCGGGCTGGGTGAGGCGAAGCCATTGCAGGAAGGTCAGGGCCACCATACACAGCACGGCGTGGTGATGCAGACCTTGCCAGGACCGGCCCTCGAAGTGGTCCAGCCCGACTTCGTCCTTCAGCTCCCGGTGGCTCAGCTCACACGCCCAGCGGCGCTTGGTGACTTCCACCAACCGCGACAACGGCGTGTCAGGGGGCAGATTGCAGACGTAGTATTTGCGCTCCTCACCTCGTCGCTGTTCTCCGATGATCCAGGCGGCTTGACCCGGCAGATGTTGACTGCGAGCGTACTCCTCCCCGTCTGCCAGGCGAACGTATTCAGCCGCGAAGCGTCCGGAGAGCGGGCCTTTGGTTCCATGTCGCCATACCAGGTGCTGCCATGCAGCACCCGCCAGCACTTCTTCTACCGACAGTCGGTCCTCGGATGGGGTTGGGTGCGTCGGTTTCCTGCCCCGGAAGATCCGAGGGATGGGGATCAAGCGAACGTCCCTGGGATAGACCGTCTGCGTGCGGGTGATGCCGACCGACCACAGCAGTCCTCGCTCGGTGAGTGCCTGCCGGAACCGGGCGTTCACGCCGTACCCCGCATCCGCCAGAACCATGCCGAAGGTGACGTGTGGACGCACCCGGTCCAACTCTTTCAGCGCCAGTTCGCACTTGGTCTGTGGCGGCTGGTGTTCCAACGGAACACCAGCCGCCCTGAGCCGAGCGGGATCGTTGGTCCACTCCTGTGGCAAGAAGAGCCGTAGGGCGAGCGGAACCGGCAAGTCGTGCTGGGCCAACGTCAGGGAGACGAGGCATTGACAGGGGGTGATCTTCCCGACCTGCCCGGAATACTGACGGGCGACGCCGACAGACTTGGTGCCGAACTTTGTCAAGCAGGTGTCGTCGATGATCAGCACGGCGTCTTTGCCACCCAGCATCTGCTGAGCCCGCTGAGCGAGCAGGGTTTCCAGGGGTTCGGTCAGCCAGGGGCTGTCGGTGATGAACTGCTGGAGATGGTCCTCTTTCCCGGGCGCCACGACGGCAGCCAAGGGCTGCATGCTTTTTCGGTGGACCGTGCTGCACAATCCACGGACGTACAGAGGCGCCCAGGTCCGCTGGGCTCGGTGGCGAAAATGCACCAGAAAGGGCGCAAACCAGGTAGGGAAATGTCGGGTCCAGCGAGGCAGAGAACGAGCCATAGCACAGGGGCCAGCATCCGAGATGCTGGCCCCTGTGTCCCCTCCCTGAATATTCCCGAAGTACAGCTAGGAGAGCGACAGCAGAAACCTGCGGTTTCTGCGCCCAATCAGCGGTGGAGCCTCGACTTCATGTCGGACCAGCTGGCCTCCGGGCAGCGGTTTCGGGTCCTGAACGTCGTGGATGACTTCACCCGGGAGTGCCTGGTGATGCACGTCGGGACCTCCATCACCGGGCATGACGTCGTCCGCGCTCTGGAAGCGGTGGTCCGCTTCCGGGGGGCACCGCAGTCGATCACCACCGACAATGGCCCAGAGTTCGCGGGCAAGGGCCTGGATCTCTGGACCCATGGGCGTGGCATCACGCACACCTTCATCCGGCCGGGGAAGCCCGTCGAGAACGCTTACATCGAGAGTTTCAACGGCCGTGTCCGGGACGAGTGTCTGAATCTGCACTGGTTCCAAAGCTTGGATCAGGCACGCCTGATCCTCTCTGCCTGGCGCCAGGACTACAACGCCGTCAGGCCGCATACCTCGCTCGGTGGACGGACCCCGAACGAATTCGCCCGCCTCGAACAGGCGGGCTGAGGTACGCTGACTTTTGCAAATCGGCTGGTACCGCAATTGGGGCACCCTCACAGCCCCGCTTGCTGAGCGCGTGCGACGTAATCCTGCACGGTGCTGCGGGCGAGTTGGACGCTTTGTCCAATGAGGCGGTCACTGAGCTTCAGTTCCAGTTTCAACCGCAAGACTTCCCTGATTTTTCGCATGGACGCTCGCTTTCTGGTCATCCTGCAAGGATGACCAGGGGAGTCTCGTCCGCGACCGGAGGGTGCCGGAATCAACCAGCGCAGGGTGCCGGATTAGACCAGCGGAAGGTGCCGGATAACTCCAGCGACCCCCGCCGGATTACGCCAGCGTACGCATTCTGCCTTCCCCCACAGGTGGAACTCTTGCACGCCTGTCCCTACCAGGGCAGCGCGGAAGGCGTCATAGGACTTCTTGCTGAAGTCGCAGGCCGCAGCCAGGATGAAGCCGTAGGGCACTTGCTCTCCTGTGATGCTCTCCTGGACATACCGCTCGACCTGTTTCGGCGTGATGCGCTTTTCCCGCTTGCACTGGAAGATCCAGAGGCGCCCTGGCGTGGGCAACCCAAGAGGAGCTTCGTCCTCCTCCTCATCCAGCACCTCGGGCACGACGCTGCTCTCGAAGGCGCGGATATCGATGCCGTCGTCCGCGCCCCCACATCCGCTGGCTTCGATGCTGCTCCAGGCACGGTAATCGTAGGCGAGTTGCCGGACGAGATCCTCAAACCGGTGGGGTTCCAGATCCTCGAAGTGCAGGGGGTTCAGGGTACGGGAGGCGCGCGCCATGCCCCATTCCAGCATGCGTCCGCTGGCTCAGCCTCCTCTGTTGCCTTCCCGCTCCTGCTTACTTTGGCCAGAGACGATTCATCCACCCAGCGGGGTCGGTGCCCTCGCCGCGCACCCGCATCTCCAGGTGAAGGTGGGCGCCCGTGCTCAGTCCGGTGCTGCCCACCTCACCCACCTTCTGCCCCCGGGTGACCTTCTGCCCGACCTTGACCGTCACGGCACGCTGGTGAAAGTACAGGCTGGTCAGTCCCGCCCCGTGGTCAATGACCACCAGACCCCCGCGCACCGGGTACATGCCCGCCACCACGACCGTTCCATCGTTCACGGCCATCACGGGCGTTCCTGCCGGGGCCAGGTAATCCGTGCCGTAGTGGTACGCGACCGGCCCGTTCGCGACATAGGTCCGCGGTTGTCCGAAGGCGCTGCTTTGCGCCCGCACAGCCGCTGCGGGCTGGAAGGGACGAGACCACGCCTGCGCCGTTCGCCGGGCATAGGCCTGTTCGACGGCGGTGTCCTCAGCCTTTCGGGCGGGGTCTTCGAGCTTGCTGGCAATGCGGGGCGGCAGGTTGAGCCGTTGCAGAGGCTGCGGCAGTCCGGTGACGGGAATGCGGCCTTGCAGCACGTCCTGCCCTACCTGGATCTCGTACACCACGGGGGTGTTTTTCCCGAGGACGACGCGCCCCAGTACGATGAATTCATTTCCTGCGGGGATGGGCGTCAGACGCTCTCCCGGCAGACGTACGTCCTCGCCTGCCTCGCTGAGAAAGCGCACGGTGGCCTGCGCAGCTCCCGGACCGCTCAGCCGCAGGATGAACGCGTCCCCCATTCGCAGGGTGGCGGGCGCGTTGACGGTGACCCCACTTATGCGGGAAGGCACTGTACCTGGAACAGACGCGTTGGCTGTCGCGGTGCTCACGCCCGGAAGGCGAAGGGTCTGCCCGACCTCCAGGGTGGTGCTCGTCAGGCTATTGAGGCGGATAAGTTCAGCGACGGTCGTCCCGTGAAGCTGCGCGAGACGGTAGAGCGTGTCGCCTGGCTTGACGGTGTAGGCGTCGGCTGTCCCGAAGAGGAGGGCGGTCGCCACAAAGCACGCCGCCCGCACGAGGCTGGGCAGGGCAGGAGCGCTGGACCTGGAGTGTGACTGGTTCATGGGTGTTCCTGACTGCAGCCGTATCTGCTGTGGCCGCGCTAAAGGGTCTTCTTGAAGAATTCCACGGACCGCCGGAGGGCCACGCCGAGGTTGCGGCTGAGGTTGTGATCATCCCCGGGGTAGGAGAAGAACGTGTGGGGCTGTTTCGCGGCCTTCAACCCCGCCGCGAGCGACTGCGAGAAGCTGATGGGCACATGCGTGTCGCCCGTGCCGTGATGCAGCTGCAAGGGACGCCCCTTGAGGTCCTTGAGAAAGAAGTTCGGGGAGATGGCCTGGTAGAGGGCTGGGCTGCGCTCCGGCGTGCCGTACTTGGCGAGCATCCGCGCCTGGGGATCATCCCGGGTGGAGCCGCTTCCCCAACGAGGCAGGTCCCTAAAGATCAGGTCGTACGGCCCCACCACGCCTGCCCAGATGTTGCCCGCCTTGATGCCGGGATTGATCACCATGGCCCGCAAGGTGATATGTCCGCCCATGGAGTGACCCCACATCCCGATCCGTTCCGGGTTCACCCCCTTGAGTTTCTGGAGGGAGGCGAACGCGTTCAGGACGTCCGTGGTGTACTCGGGGGACCAGTACGCCGTGTCCGCTGGCTCGCCCTGGGAAGCGCCGTGCCCCCGGTAGTCGGGCTTCAGGACGGCGAATCCTGCACGTGCAAAGGCGTCCACGTAGGCCCCGTACCGTTCGGTCGTGCGGTACTGCTGCGGGGGGATATAGCCGTGGTTGAAGACGATGGCGGGCCAACCTCCCTTCGGGGGGGTCCCGCTGGGCACCGTGAGCAGCGCGTTGATGCGCAGGCCGTCAGACTGGTAGGACACGACGCTGCGCCGGTAGTTGGCGCCGGGCGAGAGTGGTTGGCGGGTCGTCAGGGCACTGCCAGGGTACGAGCGGGCGCGCATGCGCTCGATGGAGAGGGGCTCTTGGTTGTTCTGCGGTGCCTGAGCCGCGGCGACGCCAGTGGAACAGGCCAGGAGCAGGGCAAGTCGGAGAAGGTCAGGCATGGTCGAACCTTTCGCAGTCACCATCAGGGGCGGGGCGCCATCACGTACGCCATGCCGCCCGCATGGTTGAGCCACAGCCGCTCGAACACGGCGCGCGGGTAGGTCCGCTTGACGCCGGCGTCGTTTCTGGCGGCGGGGTCGTTGACCACGGGGTTGCCCTGGGCGTCGAACCCGGTGAGGACCAACAGGTGGCCGTTCGACCAGGAGAGGGGCGCGCCGGGCAACTCGCCCGCCTTGAAGCGCACGCTCAGCGCCAGGGGGAGTCCCTGGGCAATGTAGGCCTCGGCGTCTCGCAGGCTGCCCAGGCGCGTGACGAGCGCTTGGAGACCTTGGGTGGCGGCGTACGCGGTATTGAAGGGCCAGTTGCCGAACCCGTCGTAGGTGCGGTCGTACGTTGCCTGGGCCGCGTCCGGCACCCGCACGGGCCGGTTCCAGAAGCCCAGGATCATGCTGACGCTGGTCGGGCTGCACCAGATAGGGCCACCATTCGGGTAGATCATCTGGGAGAGACCGGGGACCTTCAGCACGGTGTTCCAAACCTGGGCCTGTCCTGCCTGTCCCTGCCCCCCGAACCGCAGGGCGGTATCTGCTGTGTTGAAGGACAGCAGGTGAGCTTTCAGGCCTGGACCGAGCGTGGCCTTGTACTGAAAGGCCGTGGCGCGGAAGGGCAGGGTGAGGGTATCGGTGTTCACCGTGCCGTCGGCCGTGCGGCTGACCCGGGCGCTCGCGCGGGCTCCTGCCGCGCTCCAGGTCCCGAAGCTGAAGTACGGCGTCCAGCGGCCGTCTGGACGCCGTACGCGAACCTGCACGGCGACGGCACTGGTGGCCGGGCCTGTCACGTTCCAACTGGGAATCAACTCGTTGAAGGGCGCGACTTCGACCACTGCGCCTTCCAACGTTCCCTGCCGGGCGCTCGGCAGGGGCTGCCAGCTGGACGGAATACTGGTCTGCTTCTGCGCCGCTTGGATCAGGGGAGACGGACGGCCGAAGCTGGTCTGCTGGCTGTAGGGCGCGGCGACGGCTGAGCCGAGGAGTGCGCCGGGCAGAAGGATCCGCAGGGGCTTCACGTGCCCAACGGTAGAGGAGTTGTGTTGCCGTTGTGTTAAGCCTCCGTGGCTATCCCATGATGCGGCAAGGCCGTATGGGACTCGCGTGATCTCTCTAAGAACGCCGCTCTCAGGAAACCTTTACACGCGGCTGACACGTTGACCTCACGGCCAACCGCCGGGAACGGCACCAGCTGAGGGCCACGCCCTGTTTGGCACGTGGTTGGGCAGCACTGTTGGTCTATACGCCGCTTTTCGTCCACCGCCTCACTCGCTTCCAGGAGGATTCGCCATGACGCACCATCTTCAGGCCATGCTGCAAACCCACCCGCAACCCAGCGCCTTGTTTGATCAGGAGGCACTTCGCGCGTGCATTGAGGCGTGCTTCGAGTGCGCTCAGATCTGCACGTCCTGCGCCGACGCGTGCCTGGGTGAGCAAGGCCACCTGGCACACCTGGTGCGGTGCATTCGCCTGAACCTCGACTGTGCCGACGTCTGCGGAACAACGGGCCGGGTGCTGTCGCGCTTGACCCAGCCTGATCCGAATGTGTTACGCGCTCAGCTTCAGGCTTGCCTGGTAGCGTGCCAGGCGTGCGGGAGCGAGTGCGAGATGCATGCACGGGACATGAACATGCAGCATTGCGCGGTGTGCGCCGAGAGCTGCCGCCGCTGCGAGCAGGCCTGCCAGGAACTCCTGGCCAAGATGACCGCATGAAGCGCCTGCTGCTGATTGTGGGCCTGATGGCTCTCCCGGCCAGCGTGGCTCAAGCGGGGGGCAATGAGGGCGGCACGGTGGTGGGCATGGCCACGACGATGCAGACGCAGATGGACATGCACGCCCGGATGCAGCCGTTGCTGGAAGACCTGCGGCGACTCTCAGGTCCAGCCTTTGACCGGGCGTTTTTGTCCATGATGATTCCGCATCACCAGAGCGCCATCGAGATGAGCCGAGCGGCCCTGCCTCGGCTGCGTGATCCCCTGGTGGCTGGTTGGGCGCAGAGCATCATTGACGATCAGCAAAAGGAGATCGTGGAAATGCAGGCGGAGTTGCGTCGTCTGGGCGGCGTGGACACGGCGCGGCAGAACCGGATGCGCCAGACCATGTCCGGAATGATGACGATGATGATGCAGATGATTACCCGGTCGCAGAGCTCGGACGTCACGTTCCTGCAGATGATGGTGCCGCACCACGGCTCGGCCAACGAGATGGCGAACATCGCCCTACAGAACGCTCAGAGTGATGCAGTACTTGGTCTCGCCCAGCGCATCATCATGATGCAGGCTGACGAGATGCACGACTTCAAGGACTGGTTGCGCACCCGCCAGTAAGGGCCGGATGTAGGGCGGTCACCTCAGGCGAGGTGACCGCCCTACATGCTTGCGGAAGAGTCCACCTCCCTCCCCCTGGTAGGAGAGGCCAGGAGCGACGGATTGCTCTTAAGGTTGAACCTCCCTCAGGGGGTAACTAATTAATGGCGCATAACTGTCGACATTTACGCTCGCTCGCTGCCCCCTTCCTTGACATCCCCCCAGGGAGGATCTAGGGTAAATGCGGAGGTAGACGCCAACAGGCCCCTCCCCCGTCACGGCTATCGCCCCAGCAGGAGACAACAGACTGCACGTTGGTCCGCCCCTGGTCATCCCATCTGGCGCCACCCGGCCTCCTCACCCCTGAGAAGGGTGACAGGTCACGGTCCACGCTCTATTCGCGAAAGACCAGAGGGTGTCTTAGGTTGCCGCAGCAGGCTGGCCCTCTTCAGGAGGCACGATGATCATGTCCCCCGTCATCCACAACCAAGACGACTCATTTTCCAGAGTCTGAACTCTCTCTCGGACCTCAGGGTACGGGGCAGTCATGCCGTGAGCGAGAAGAAGGAAAGCAGGAGCACACATGACACGACATCACGAGACGCATCATCACGGCCACACCGGGAACCATGCGGGAACCTCGGCCATTCTGGAGGTGGCGTTCCGGAACTGTTATGACGGTTCGGAGTTCGCTGACCTTGAGCGCAGTCTCTCGGGTATTCAGGGGGTGCACAGCGTGCATATTGATCGCACACGTGCTGTTGCGCACCTCGGCTATGATCCGGGCACGGTCAGCGAGGCGGAACTGCGCCGCCGCCTGCATACCGCCGGGTATGACTGCGTGTGCGAGGAGTGCCGACCATCCACTGCGCAGCCCGGGCATCCCAGCATGGGCCACGAGCCCACGGGGCATGATCATGCCGCCATGCGGGCCACTGCAGCGGCTCCCGGTGGGCACCATCAAGGCGCTAGGGAAGCGGATGCCCTGGGGACGCACCAGGCCGGGCATGACCACGCCGCCATGACGGGCAGCCGTCCGGCCTCTGCGGGGCACGGTCACAGTGGCCATGGCACGACCGAGGACACGGGCCACGATGAGCACGCCGGACACGGTGCGGAGATGGTGAATGACATGCTGCGCCGCTTCGTGGTGTCGCTGCTGCTGACCATTCCCATCGTGCTGTACTCCCCGATCGGCGAGCTGCTGGGGTTCACGGCAGCGCCGCCCTTCGGCCTCTCGATGGGCTGGTTCGGCCTGATCCTATCCACGCCCGTGGTGTGGTGGGGCGGCTGGCCGTTCATCTCCGCCGCCTGGCGTGCCCTCAAGCGGCGCGAGGCGAACATGATGACCCTGATCGCCACGGGCATCCTGGTGTCCTATGTCTACTCGGTCTGGGCCACCCTCTTCCTACGCACCGATGAGGTCTTTTTCGAGGCCGCCGCGATGCTCACGACCTTCTCTCTGGCCGGGCACTGGCTGGAGATGCGCTCGCGCTTCGCCACAGGGAGAGCGGTTGAGGCGTTGCTGAAACTGGCTCCCTCCACGGCCCGGGTGATACGGGACGGGCAGGAAGTCGAAGTGTCGCTGGAGCAGGTCATCGTGGGTGACGAGATCGTCGTGCGCCCCGGCGACCGGGTGCCAGTGGATGGAGAGGTCGTCTCCGGCACTTCCTACGTGGACGAGAGCATGATCACCGGCGAGCCGGTTCCCGTCGCCAAGAGCGCAGGGGCGAGGGTCACCGGCGGCACGGTCAACCAGAACGGAGCCTTCCACTTCCGGGCGACGGCGGTCGGCGCGGACACCGCTCTTTCGCGCATCGTGCAGATGGTGCAAAACGCGCAGGCCAGCAAGGCCCCGGCACAGCGCTTGGCCGACACGGCGGGCAAGTACCTGGTGTTCGTCGCCCTGGGCAGCGGGCTGATCGCCTTTCTGGTCTGGTCCTTCCTGGGCGCCGGGGTCGTGTTCGCGCTGACCGCTGCTGTTTCCACCGTCGTCATTGCCTGCCCGGATGCGCTGGCCCTCGCCACGCCCACCGCCATCACTGTGGGGGTGGGCAAGGGGGCACGGGAGGGTGTGCTGTTCAAGAACGCGACGGCGTTGGAGGGGACGGCGGGCGTGGACACCGTGATCTTCGACAAGACCGGGACGCTCACCGAGGGCAAGCCTGCCTTGACCGACCTGGTCCCCGCCCGTGGGGTCAGCGAAGCCGACCTGCTGCACCTGGCGGCCTCGGCGGATCAGCCCTCGCAGCACCCACTGGCTGAGGCCATCGTGAAGGGTGCGCAGGCGCGGGGTGTCACGGTCCAGCGCCCCGAAGCCTTTGACAGCATTCCCGGACACGGCGTCGCCGCCACGGTGGGGAGCCAGCGGGTACTCATCGGCAACCGCAAGTTGATGGACCGGGAAGGGGTGGACGTCGGAGCTCTTCCGGCCGAGGTAGACGGGCTGGCGGCGGACGGCAAGACCGCGATGTACGTGGCTGCGGACGGGCAGGCGCTGGGCGTCGTGGCGGTGGCGGATACCATCCGCGAGTCGGCGCGGGTGGCGGTCACGGAACTGCACCGCTTGGGCGTGCAGACGGTGATGTTGACGGGCGACAACCGACACACGGCAGAGGCGGTCGCCCGGCAGTTGGGCATGGACACGGTGATCGCGGACGTGCTGCCCGAGCAGAAGGCCGCAAAGGTTCAGGAGTTGCAGGGGCAGGGCCGCAAGGTGGCGATGGTCGGCGACGGTGTGAATGACGCGCCTGCCCTCGCGCAGGCGGAAGTAGGCATAGCCATCGGAGCGGGAACAGACGTGGCGGTGGAGACCGCCGACGTAGTCCTGGTGAAGAGTGACCCGGCGAGCGTGGCCGTTGGCATCGCCCTGGCCCGCCACGTCCGGGGCAAGATCAAGCAGAACCTCTTCTGGGCCGCCATCTACAACGTCCTGGCGATCCCCTTCGCCGCGGGCGTACTGTACCCCTCGTACGGTGTCCTGCTGCGCCCGGAGTGGGCCGCCCTGCTGATGAGTGCCAGCACCGTCATCGTGACGCTCAACGCCCTGTCGCTGAACCGGCTGCGCTTCGACCGCCCGGCAGTGGCTGAGGCCTGAACGCAGCAAAAGAAGCGCCCCACCCTCTGGGATGGGGCGTGCTCCATCAAGCTTCAGTGGTGGCTGTCGTGATCATCCCCAGCAGGTTCGCCCAATGCGAGGTTCCGCGCGCCCGTCACGGTGGGACGCAGGGCTGAGAAGCTCACGCCGTTCGGGCCACGGCCGGTGGGAATCTGGGCGACCGTCCGGCGCGCAGCGAGGTCCACCACCGAGAGCGTGTTCGCGTAGGTGTTGGTCACGTAGGCGAAGCGGCCGGTCGGGTCGACCGTGACCCCGTGGGCACCCGCTCCGGTGGTGATGTTCGCCACCACCCTGAACTTCGCGGCGTCGATCACCGAGAGGGTGGTTCCGGGACGCTCTGGAGTGCCCTGGTTGGCCACCAGCACGAAGCGGTTGTCCGGCGTCACCGTCAGCTGGATGGGGCCGGGGCCGACCGCTACCTTGCCCAGCACCTTGCGGGTGGCCACGTCGATGCGGGCCACCGCGTTCTCGTCCCGCAGGGTCACGTACGCCACCCGGTTGTTCGGGGCGAAGGCGACCTGGGCCGGGGCCTTGCCGACGGGCGTGTCGGCGACCCGGCGAGCCGTGCGGGTGTCGATCCAGCTCACGCTGCCTGATCCGGTGTTGGCGACGAGCACCCAGCGCCCATCCGGACTGGGCCTGAGGCCGTGGGGGTGGGAGCCTACCTTCACGGTGGTCAGGGGCTTCATGGCCACGGCGTCAAGGATGGAGACGCTGCCGGCTTCCCCGTTGGTCACGTAGGCCCGCTGGCCGTCCGGGCTGACGATGACGTGTGCGGGCCCCGCACCGGTAGCCACAGTGCCCACCACCCGCAGGGAGACGGCATCGATCTTGACGGCCTGAGCGTTCTGGCCGAGGACTGCCCAGGCGCTCTTCCCGTCCGGGGAGAGCTGGACGTTGTGCGGCGCGGGGACGCCACTCAAGGTGGCCCGGACCCAGTTCGTGCCCGCGTCCACGACGGTCAGGCTGCCGCTGACTTCATCCGCGATCCAGAGGGTGCCTTGTGGGGCTGAGGTCCCTCCTGCCAGGGCAGAGCTGGACAGAGTCAACAGCGTGAGGAAAAGGGCCAGGGGGGGACGATGTGACATGAAGACGACCTCCAGGGGTAGGGGAATGGCTTCTTCTGGTGAGCCCGAACTCAGCGTGTAACCGGAGAAAGGCGTTCGGGGCGGGAATCGAGACAAGGGGGCGGACGCTGGACGCCTGGGACGGCCAGAAGGCTGGACTGATCTGATGGCTGGGCGCCTAACGCAACTGGAGTGTGGTGACGCAGGTGTCACTGCTGGGCAGGGTGGCCAGGGTGCCCCGGGTGGTCTTGCCCTGAGCCGTCAAGGTGACCTTGTACTGCTGGCCGCGGTCGAGCCACAGTTCCAGGAAGCCGTTGTCGAGGGTCCTGACGGTTTTTTGCAGCACGGTCTTGCCCGTGCGGGTGGTAACGTGCACCTTGACTGGAGTGTTGACCAACTCGCCCTGGCAGCCTGAGGTGAAGTGCGTCTTGCAGGGGTGGGTCTTGGTGATATAGGGCGCGATGGCCACCACCATCTGCCCTTTGGGAAGGGCGATGGCCCGCTTCTGACCGTCCGGAAAGGTGAAGTGGACGGCCTCGGGGGTCACGTAGCTTTGCAGTCCGCCTTGGGCCCGCCAGGTGTTCGCCAGCTTGAGGGCCTGCTGGGGACTCACGCCCCCCAAGAGCGCAGGGTTGGGGGACAGGCTGGGCGGCTGCGCAAATGCCAGCGTGCTCAGGAGCGTGCCAGTGAGGATCACCGAAAGAGTCTTGTGCATATCATTCGCCTCTGGGGTCAAGGTAGCGGCGTTGTGTTAAGCAAGTGTTTGGCTCGAGCAGGTCCCCAGCTTCCGAACTGGAAGGAACTGCGGTGTCCCGAGCCTTGGTCACCTGGAGCGAGAGCATGGCTGCTTAAGCCGAGGCAATCACATTGAAAGCCCACGCCACCTCGGTCGGGACCGTCTTCCTTCCCCTTATCTTTGCCATACATCGTTGGCGCGCAGAGGCAATGCGGGAAGCCAGGGACGTCTCCCCAGGCACGTACTCCAGGACCAGGCAGGGGCTATGGCTGATGTGGAACGAGCGTTTTTCGCGCACGAGGTTCGGGTGCCGGAGCATTTCAAGAGCAGCAAGTCCCGGTCGAACGTGGCAGCGGCAACGAGGGGCTCGCCGATATCGCTGCGAAACAGCTTGAGGAGCGTCGTCGCGTAGCTGCCATATGTGGGGCTGCCGACAGCCTTGGTGGCGAATATGCGGGTGCAGCAGCCCGTTTGACCACCGCTATCGGCCGTGCAGATAGGCTTCGACCACGGTTCGGACCGCTTCTTCTGGATGATGTTCGATCATGAACTGTGGGACGCGGATGACCTGCCAGCCCTCTGAGGCGGCCAGCGCGTCCTTGCGGTCATCCCTGGCCTGGGCGCTGGAAGAAGCGTGATACGCCTCGCCGTCCACCTCCACAAGCAGCCGTACCTGCGGAAAGGCCAGATCCACGACGTAGGGACCCAGGGCATACTGTTCGACAAACGCGAGGCCTGCCTCACGCAGACGCTCGGCGAATCCCTCTTCCAACTGACTCGAATGGAGTTGAGCGATGAGGGTGCCCCAATTGCGGTACCAGCCGATTTGCAAAAGTCAGCGTACCTCAGCCCGCCTGTTCGAGGCGGGCGAATTCGTTCGGGGTCCGTCCACCGAGCGAGGTATGCGGCCTGACGGCGTTGTAGTCCTGGCGCCAGGCAGAGAGGATCAGGCGTGCCTGATCCAAGCTTTGGAACCAGTGCAGATTCAGACACTCGTCCCGGACACGGCCGTTGAAACTCTCGATGTAAGCGTTCTCGACGGGCTTCCCCGGCCGGATGAAGGTGTGCGTGATGCCACGCCCATGGGTCCAGAGATCCAGGCCCTTGCCCGCGAACTCTGGGCCATTGTCGGTGGTGATCGACTGCGGTGCCCCCCGGAAGCGGACCACCGCTTCCAGAGCGCGGACGACGTCATGCCCGGTGATGGAGGTCCCGACGTGCATCACCAGGCACTCCCGGGTGAAGTCATCCACGACGTTCAGGACCCGAAACCGCTGCCCGGAGGCCAGCTGGTCCGACATGAAGTCGAGGCTCCACCGCTGATTGGGCGCAGAAACCGCAGGTTTCTGCTGTCGCTCTCCTACACTGAGCTTGCGGCGCTCCTTCTTTCGAACGGCCAGCCCTTCAGCCCGGTAGATCCGGTAGACGCGCTTGTGGTTGACGGTCTCGCCCTCTCGACCCAGCATCAGGTGAATCCGCCGGTACCCGAACCGAGGTCGCTCTCGGGCCAGTGTGCGGAGACGCTCGACCAGGCGTTGGTCTTTTTCCCTTTTGGGGCTGTTCCGTCTTTGCGTGGTCCGGGAAAAGCCCAGGACCCGGCAGGCCCGACGTTCGCTGACCGCAAAAGAATCCCGCAGCAGGGTCACCATCTGCTTTTTGAGGGGCGTCTGCGCCTGGGACGACGTCCCAGGCGTCACCACTTTCGCCCCACCACCTCCTTCAGCATGGCGTTGTCGAGCGACAGATCCGCTACCAACTTCTTCAGGCGCTGGTTTTCTGCTTCCAACTGGCGAAACTTGCGGGTCTCGTCTTTGGTCATCCCACCGTATTTGGCTTTCCAGCGGTAGATGGTCGTCATCGCGACTCCATGGAGTCGCGTCAGATCGCTCAGCGGCGTGCCTGCCTCAAGCTGCCCGAGGATGTCCAGGATCTGTTGTTCGGTGTACCGTTTGCCTTTCATGTGCCTCCAAGTTTGCTGCTCGATTTGCAATCAGACTGGCACCGGAAACAGGGGCAAGGTCACTGGATGACCGCTATGAACGGGCTTCGACGATCATTACCAGTCAGTTCCCGACCCCGGCCTGGCACGCGAATCTGGGAGATCCCACGCTGGCGGACGCGATCTTGGATCGCGTCCTGCATCACGCCTACCGGATCGAACTTCGGGGAGAAAGCCTCAGAAAGAAGAGCAGGAAGTTGACCCCGGAGACGGTCAGCCTTTCATAATGGGGACAGCTCGTCCGTTGGCTGGGAGGGTGCCGGATAACTCCATTCCTGGAGGCCGGATAACTCCAGCAGCGGGTGCCGGATTGGCCAGCATACGCATCCTGTTCGTTGGCTGGGGAAGTGAGGATAGCCAGCACGTGTCCCAGGGTGTCCACGGCGAGGTGAACCTTGGTGCCCTTGCGCTTCTTGGCCCCGTCATAGCCCGCACGGTGACCGCTTTCAGGTGTGCTTTGGAGGGTTCGGCTGTCCATGACCACCGCGGACGGCTCGGGATCTCGACCTTGCTCCACCCGGGCCAGGATTCGCAGGTCGTGGGCGGCATTCTCGAAGCAGCCTGCCACGAACCAACGGTGCGCCTGTTGGCGCACCGTCTCCGCAGGAGGAAAGTCGTTTGGAAGATAGCTCCACTGCGCCCCCGTGCGGGCCATCCACAGCAAGGCGTTCAGGACATCCCGGATGGGGTACTTCCGTTGACCTGCATCCGCACGGCTGAGCAGCAGGTACGGGAGCAGGAACAAGTAGGTGTCGTCGTCAACGTCGCTGGGGTAGCCTCGCCGCGTCACCCACCCATTCTGCTGTTCTCAGAGCCACGCCCCTCGAGTTCGTCCCTGTTCTTGGCAGCCTCTAGCTGTACTTCGGGAATATTCAGGGAGGGGACACAGGGGCCAGCATCCGAGATGCTGGCCCCTGTGCTATGGCTCGTTCTCTGCCTCGCTGGACCCGACATTTCCCTACCTGGTTTGCGCCCTTTCTGGTGCATTTTCGCCACCGAGCCCAGCGGACCTGGGCGCCTCTGTACGTCCGTGGATTGTGCAGCACGGTCCACCGAAAAAGCATGCAGCCCTTGGCTGCCGTCGTGGCGCCCGGGAAAGAGGACCATCTCCAGCAGTTCATCACCGACAGCCCCTGGCTGACCGAACCCCTGGAAACCCTGCTCGCTCAGCGGGCTCAGCAGATGCTGGGTGGCAAAGACGCCGTGCTGATCATCGACGACACCTGCTTGACAAAGTTCGGCACCAAGTCTGTCGGCGTCGCCCGTCAGTATTCCGGGCAGGTCGGGAAGATCACCCCCTGTCAATGCCTCGTCTCCCTGACGTTGGCCCAGCACGACTTGCCGGTTCCGCTCGCCCTACGGCTCTTCTTGCCACAGGAGTGGACCAACGATCCCGCTCGGCTCAGGGCGGCTGGTGTTCCGTTGGAACACCAGCCGCCACAGACCAAGTGCGAACTGGCGCTGAAAGAGTTGGACCGGGTGCGTCCACACGTCACCTTCGGCATGGTTCTGGCGGATGCGGGGTACGGCGTGAACGCCCGGTTCCGGCAGGCACTCACCGAGCGAGGACTGCTGTGGTCGGTCGGCATCACCCGCACGCAGACGGTCTATCCCAGGGACGTTCGCTTGATCCCCATCCCTCGGATCTTCCGGGGCAGGAAACCGACGCACCCAACCCCATCCGAGGACCGACTGTCGGTAGAAGAAGTGCTGGCGGGTGCTGCATGGCAGCACCTGGTATGGCGACATGGAACCAAAGGCCCGCTCTCCGGACGCTTCGCGGCTGAATACGTTCGCCTGGCAGACGGGGAGGAGTACGCTCGCAGTCAACATCTGCCGGGTCAAGCCGCCTGGATCATCGGAGAACAGCGACGAGGTGAGGAGCGCAAATACTACGTCTGCAATCTGCCCCCTGACACGCCGTTGTCGCGGTTGGTGGAAGTCACCAAGCGCCGCTGGGCGTGTGAGCTGAGCCACCGGGAGCTGAAGGACGAAGTCGGGCTGGACCACTTCGAGGGCCGGTCCTGGCAAGGTCTGCATCACCACGCCGTGCTGTGTATGGTGGCCCTGACCTTCCTGCAATGGCTTCGCCTCACCCAGCCCGACGACCTCAGAGGCGACACCATTCCGGCCATTCGAGCGGAGGTGGCAGGGGACTTGCCCCTGCCACCTCCTTGCCGCCGATGTCACACCTGCACCGCCTTATTCAGCGGCCCCTGAATATCCCCGAAGTACAGCTAGTACAGCGTTTTTGAATTTGTCATAGTGAGGTATGAGCCGTCCTCTTCGCTATCCAGTGACTTTGAGTGCTGAGCAAGAACAGACTCTGCACGGCATGACCATGAAGGGCAGTGGCAAGGCGCGGGTCATGACCCGCGCCCGGATTCTGCTGCTGGCCCATCGACAGGTCACGGACTCGGCCATCAAGGACGCCCTCGGTATCAGCGTCCAGATGGTGCAAGCGACCCGAAAACGCTTTGCCCTGGGGGGACTGGACGCGGCGCTGTTCGATGCGCCGCATACGGGGCGACCCGCGAAGTTCGACGGCAAAGACCGGGCGGCCATCACCGCGCTGGCGTGCAGTGAGGCGCCCGAAGGTCACGCACAATGGAGTATTCGCTTGCTGGCAGAGAAGGCTGTAGAGCTGAACTTGGTCGACCACATCGCTCCGTCGACGGTGTTCTACATTCTGAAAAAAACGCGGTCCAGCCGCACCGCAAAAGGCAGTGGTGCATCGCGCACCTGACGGCGAATTTCCTCTGCGAGATGGAACGCGTTCTGGACGTGTACTCTCGGCCCTACGACGACCGTTTTCCCGTGTTGTGCTTCGATGAGCAACCCTGCTTCCTGATCGGTGACGTCATGGCCCCGGTTCCATCGGAACCGGGGCGAGTCGCCAAACAAGACTACGAATACCAGCGCTTTGGGAGCGCGGCTGTGTTGCTGGCCGTCGAGCCGAAAACAGGCCGACGGTTTGTCCAGGTCTGTGCCCGACGGACCGCCGAGGAGTACACCGCCTTCATGCAGAACCTGGAACGGGCCTATCCAGCAGCCGTCCAGATCACCCTGGTTCAGGACCACCTCAATACGCATCACGGCGGCAGTTTCTACAAGTTCATGTCGCCACAGGCGGCCCACCGGTTGGTGGGCCGCTTCGAGTGGGTCTACACGCCCAAACATGCCTCGTGGCTGAACATGGCAGAACTGGAATTCAGTGCCCTTCAGCGGCAGTGCTTGAACCGGCGTATTCCAGTGCTGGAACGGCTTCGGTCGGAAGTCGAGGCTTGGGTGGCAGCGCGTTCACGCGCGGGCGTCACCCTCAACTGGCAGTTCTCCACCCAGGTCGCCCGCCGGACGCTAGGACGGCACTACGAAGCCATTCGTATTAAATGAACGCTGTACTAGGGTTCTTGGCAGCCTCTAAGGGCCGCATCGTCAGTTACCGGGGGCTGGCGAGCTACAAAGATCCCGTCACCGGAAAGCAGCGCCGCCGGTCCGTGAGCCGCAAGACCCGCGTGGAGGCGGAACGGGCCCTCGCGGCCCTGCTGCGCACCCTCCCCAAGGCGAAGCCGGTGAGGCGCCGCACGGCCACTCCCCCCGCCCTGCCGCCAGCCAGGGAGCCTGACTCCCTGCATGCGTTCCTTTTGCGCTGGCTGGCCTACAAGGAACGCGATGTGCGGCCCTCCACCTACCGCACGTATGTCCATGCCCTGCTCCCGGTGCTCCCCACCCTCGGAGCGCGTTCCCTGGTCGGGCTTCAGGTGCTCGAGGTCGAGGAGATGGTGCAGACCCTGCACCGACAGAACGGCCCCCGTGGAGCCGGACGGTCGCTGCACATCCTGCGGATGGCGTTGCGGCAGGCGGTGCGCTGGCAACTCGTGCCTCTCAACGTGGCAGAGAACGTCCGCAAGCCGAAGGTGGTCCGGCAGGAGACGCTGGTGTGGACTCCGGCCCAGGCCGCGAGGTTCCTGAAGGTGGCGCAGGGGCACCGCCTCTACCCCCTCTTTGCGCTGGCCCTGAGCACCGGGATGCGCCGGGGCGAGTTGCTGGCCCTGCACTGGGGAGACGTGGACCTGGAAGGCCGTGAGATCACCGTCCGGCACAACCTGGTCAAGGACGCGTCCGGGCACTACGGCATCGGACAGCCGAAGACCGACGCCGGGCATCGCCGCATCCTGCTGGCTGGGGACACGGTTGACCTGCTGAAGGAGCACGCACGGCGGGAACAGCGGGGAAGGCGCGTCCCACGTCCCACTGACCTGGTCTTTACAGCGGCCTCTGGAAATCACGTGCAGGGCCGTCACCTCGACCGGACGTACCGGGCGCTGATGGAGGAGGCCGGTGTGCCGCGGCTGCGCTTCCACGACCTGCGGCACACGGCGGCGAGCCTGCTGATCCGCCGGGGCGTGCCGCCCAAAGTCGTGGCGGACCGGCTGGGGCATGCCGACGCCAGCTTTACCCTGAAGGTGTACACGCACCTGTATGACGACCAACGGGCGGCGGGGGCTCTGTCCCTGGCAGACCTCCTGGAGACGGGGAGCGAGGGACATGGCCCCAGCCCCTGTCCCACCTCGGCAACCGACCTGGGACAGGGGCTGGAAGCCCTGAAGCAACTCCATCAGGCCCTCGGCACCTTCCTTGCAACGGCACCGGAATGGGCGGCGGCAGTGTTACGGGAGGTGGTGCCCACCCGAAGCAGCCCTGGAGAAACGCTGCGGAGTCCTACTTCCGGGTGAGCCAGCCGCCCAGAGGCTGGTCAGCCTCACCTCGAAGTACTGCCTATGATTGTACGGCAAAATGCCGTACAATAAGAACAGGAGGGAGCCATGACGAGTGCAGCCAAACTTCAGAGGCTCGAGGCGCGCATCGACGCGGAAAAGAAGGAGACGATCGGGGCGGCCGCCGCCGTGCAGGGCCTGTCCCTCAGCGACTTCGTCATCCAGGCGGCGTACAGCCGCGCGCTGGAGACGCTCGAGGCCCACCGCACCCTGCGGCTATCCACGGCGGACCAGCAGCTGTTCATGGACACCCTGATGAACCCGCCAGCCCCGAACGACGCTCTGCGGCAGGCCGCCGCCCGCAGCCGGGAACGCTTCGGTTCGTGACCACTGGCTTCCGCGTTGTTCCCTTCAGCCCGGACTACGACGCCCGTGCCTTCGAGAGCCTAAACGAGCATCTGACCGCCTACCTGAGAGAAGGCCGCCTACAACGGGACCTGAAGACGGGTCAGGCGGCCGTCTTCCTGATGGTCGATGAGGCGGACCGGGTACAGGGGTACTACACCCTGACGTCGGCCAGCGTCCCGCGCCAGGAGGTGTTCAGCGGGACCCAGGCCAGGAAGTTTCCCTACCCGCAGGTGGCGGTGACCCTGCTGGGCCGCGTCGCCATTCACAGGGACCTGCGTGGGCAGGGCATCGGCACGGACCTGATCCTGCACGCCCTGCGCCAGGCCGCGCGGGCGGCGGAGACGGTGGCGTCCTACGCGGTTATTCTAGACGCCAAGAACGAGAAGGTCGCGGCCCTCTACGCCCGGCTGGGCTTCATCCCCTTCCGGGATCAGCCCCTCAAACTGTTCCTTCCGATGAATACCATCCGGCAACTGCCCTAGCGGTCGAGGAAGGATCTGGTCATAGGTGTCCAACCGGCTTGGAGGGCTGCTCCTCCCCGGAACCTTGTGGGCGAATGGGCGCCCTGGGGTTCGGCCGGGCAGCCCTAAGCTCGGACCACTCGCCGTGCCGAGGAGCTTGTCGCGGCGCTGCTGCGCAAAGCGTTGAATCAAGGGCGCCGATGGGAGGGCTGAGAGTTGCTTTGCCAGCTGAATAATTGCAGCTTCTGACCAACGTCCTGGCCGCTGGCCCGGCAGGAGAGCCTGTTCAGTTGGAACACGTCCTCCGGTGTCGCGACCACCATCAGCCCTGGCATCGGGTGATCGCTAGGGTTGGCTGACCCCTGGACAGCGTCAGAAGCCTCTGACAGTTGTTCAGGCATAAGTGGTCTTATGCCTGACAAGCCGAGTGGGGGAGAGCTGGCCCTGTACCGCGGGGACCTCCTCGCCAGGACCCGGGAGTGGACCAGCCTGCATGACGAGGAGCTGCGGCGCCGGGCAGTCCAGGCCGCTGGGGAAAAGGACGTCACCTCCCTGGTCAGCCTCACCACTGCCTACCTCAGCCACGCCGGCGCCTCGGGTGTCCTGACCAGCCCCCACACGGTCGCGGCCTACGCTCGGGG
This sequence comes from Deinococcus sp. NW-56, assembly GCF_002953415.1. Taxonomy (NCBI): domain Bacteria; kingdom Thermotogati; phylum Deinococcota; class Deinococci; order Deinococcales; family Deinococcaceae; genus Deinococcus; species Deinococcus sp. NW-56. The sequence goes on from NZ_CP026518.1 coordinate 313,844, forward strand.
CGTGCGGCAATTCCTGACCTGGGCCGAGACTCAGGCCGTCAGTCTGCTGCGGCCGGGCCGTCATGACGGTCAAAGTTTCGTCAATGCTCTCTTGGCGGAAGGTCGGGCACCGGCGGGTGTGTCGCAACGGGTCGCGGCGGCCAGCTGTCTCTACCGGGCCCTGCGCTGGGCTGGAGCGACCGAGGCCACGCCCTTTCAGGATGTCCGCGTGCCCCGCGATCCCACGCCTGGCCTTGTTAAGCGTCCCCCTTACACCGACGACGAACTCCACGACGTGCTGCAGGTGGCCGACGTGCAGGCCCGGTTGCTGCTGCTGCTGACCGCCCACGGGGGCTTACGGATCAGCGAGGCCCTGGCGCTGAGGTGGGAAGAACTCGACGAGGGCGCGCGGCGCCTTCAGGTGACGTCGGGCAAGGGCCGCAAGAGCCGGGTGGTGGCGATGAGCACGTCGCTAGCGCGGGCGGTACGGGATTACCGGGCCCTGTATGGGCCCGGGGGCACGGAGCAGCTCGACGGGCTGCGCACCACGGGTCCCGACCGGGTGTTCCGCTTCTCGGATCCGGAGACAGCTCGGTATCACCTGGGCAAGGCGTTCAAGGTGGCGGGCGTGAAGTTCCGGGGCTTTCACCCGGGGCGGAAGTATGCGGGGACGCGGCTGCTGGGGCAGGTCAAGGACTTCGGGCGGGTGGCGGCGCACCTGGGGCACGAGAGCGTGGATACCACCCGCAAAGGCTACGCGGCCCTCCCAGTCGACGACCTCAAGGGCGACCTCGCCGGATGGTAGGCCGTCCGGGCAAGCACGGCCCGAACGGCTCGCGACGCTGGAGGTCGTGGGTCAGTTCGGGAACGTTGACCTCTCACACAACCGCTCCAACGGAGGGTTTGTTCTGATTCAACCGAAATATTAACGGATATTTCGCTTCATGGCGAAAAACACCTCTGAAAAAAGCTGTCTGGGAGGGCATTTTTTCGACTTGCCCACAGAATCGCCAGGAAGGGGCCTCCAGTCGCCGCTGAGGGGTACAGCCCCCCAGATAGGATCTCGCCTTCATGACCATGCACAGTCAGAATGCAAGTCGCTCCTTCCTTGGCAGGAGTTCCAGGCAGGTCTGGCGGCTTGATGTTGGCAAGCAGCTTTGAGAAGTGGAACATGTGCACGAGAGGCGCGTGTTCCACTTCCTCTCCTCTTAGATAGGATTCAGGCTCTGTACCGGACATCTTCAGGTTGAAGCTGTGCTGGACGGAAAATTTCTGAACGTGTGATCGGTCGCGAAGTGGCACAACAAACGGCGGTGTTTTGAGTGTGTGACCATCCCAAAACCCGCCGATCTCCAGCGTATCGAACTCACCCGCCACTTCAAAGCCTGCGTGCCCTTCCCGCGCCACGACACGCTGCAGCGTGTCGTGGACTTGATCTTCGCGATGGTGACGGCCCGAAGCGTGAACCAGAGTGACCTGTGCGCCCACCTGCCCGGAGTCAGCTCCCTCGACGCAAAGAGACGCCGGGTGGAACGAGGGTACCGGGATCCTCAGCTCACCGAGTCCGTCTTCCTGGCCTTCCTCCTGGCTCTGCTGCCCCCAGGGAAATTGCTGCTCAGCATGGACCGCACGACGTGGGAGCGCGGCGAGTCGCCCCTGAATCTCCTGGTGCTTGGCGTCGTCCTGCACGGCTACACGGTGCCACTCGTCTGGACTGCCCTGGATCACGACGGCAACAGCAGCACGGTCCGGCGGATCCAGCTGGTCTCACGACTCCTGAAGGCCCTTCCAGCGGGCCGCTGGAAGGGCCTCGTCGCCGACCGGGAGTTCATCGGCGGCGAGTGGTTCCGGTTCCTGAGACGGAAGGGCATCAAGCGCGCCATCCGTATCAGGAAGAACGCCGTGGTCGACGAGTTGCGTGTGGATGCTTGGTTCGGTGATCTGAAGGTCGGAGAAGTGCGGTGCCTCGCCGAGCGGGCCAACGTGTACGGGGAGGTGATGCAGGTCGTGGCCACCAGGTCCCCCGCGGGGGACCTGGTGGCGATCGCCACGGATTTCAGCGTCTGGGACACCTGCGTCCTGTACCGGGCGCGCTGGTCGGTGGAGTGCACGTTCGCCAGCCTCAAGGTGCGCGGGTTTGACCTGGAGCGGACCGGTATCACTCGACCAGACCGACTAGAACGGCTGTTCGGGCTGGTCATCCTGGCCTGGGTCAGTTGCCTGCGGGTGGGCGTATGGCTCCAAGCGCACGTCCCGATCAAGGTGAAGGCTCATGGCCGCCCGGCCATGAGCCTGGTGCGGTACGGCGCAGAGCAGCTGTGCAATGCCCTGCGGTGGAATCTGCCCGAATTACCAGGGCTGATCAGGCTGCTGAGCATGCCGTTTCACGTGCCAGGCGCAGTTTAAAGGCAAGATGTCCGGTACAGAGGGCAACACCCATAAAATCCCTGACCATCAGGTCAATCATCTTCTTCCGCGTTGCCACAGGCACTTTGTGCCAGACTTCACCCGCGATGACCAGTTCGGCTTGCATGAGAGTGCCATCCGGCAGCCTTTCCGTCCAGAGTTCGATCCCCTTGAAGCCGGGAAGGCTGTAAGCATGATGTGTTCCAAGAGGGGGAGCTTTGCCGCTGTAGAGCTGACTCCCCCTCTTCTTGATGAGCTGACACCGGTAGGCCTTACAGAAGGGACTGACGGCGACGCTGCCTTTGGTGCCCAGCGGAGCAGCCTGAGCTGGGGCGTGAACCAAGAGAAGCGCAAAGCCCAAAAAACAGTGTGCTCTACTTTTACGCTCCTATCTTGACGGCGGAGATCTGTCGTCCGTGTCACGTTGCAACTTCCGCTTACTCCAAGTTGGACTCAGGGTCGCATTTACTTTGACCTGATCACGCACAGGTGTCGTCTCGGGCCAGGTAACGCGGGACTGCCAGCGGATGCGCGTCATTTGAGGGTTATAGAGTCCCGTACAGCAGGCGACCATGCAAAGGCCGTACTGGTCGTGACGGACATCAGCAGAGCAGATTGTTGAGCAGCTGTGCGGCTTCAAAGGGTGCTGACGCCGACCTGCGAGTTTCATCACTGCTCTCTTGCCCTACCCTGAGGCATGCGGATCTTCGTCGGCGTCACCGACGACGGGTGGTAACACTTCCTCGCCGGGCAGCGTGGCCTGACCGAGGTGAACTTCTGGCGGCCCAGCGGTCAGGGCTTCGGGGCCCTGGGGGAGGGCGAACTCTTTCTCTTCAAGCTGCACGCCCCGCACCACTTCATCGTGGGCGGAGGCTTTTTCGCGCGCGCGGTGCGGCTGCCCCTTACCCTCGCCTGGGACGCCTTCCGGGAGGCCAACGGCGTGCCCGATCAGGACGTCATGCGCCGGCGCATCGCCCACTACCGCCGCACCCCCCTGGAGCCGCACGCCAACCCGGAGATCACCTGCCTGCTGCTCGCCGAGCCGTTCTTCTTTCCGCGGGAGCAGTGGATCCCGGTTCCCGAGTCCTTCAAGAGCAACATTGTCGTCGGCAAGGGCTACGCCACCGACGAGGCCGACGGCCGGGCGCTGTTCGACGCGGTCACCGAGAGGCTGCAGGCGCAGGTGGATCACGCCCTGGAGGTTCTCCCCGCGACCGAGGCGGCGGTGAGCGCCCGCTTCGGTGCTCCCCGGACCGTGCGTCCGCGCCTGGGGCAGGGCGCCTTCCGGGCCCTGGTCACTGAGGCCTACGCCCGGCGCTGCGCGGTCACCGGCGAGAAGACCCTCCCGGTGCTGGAAGCCGCGCACGTGCAGCCCTACGCCCAGGGTGGCCCCCACGCGGTCGAGAACGGGCTGCTGCTGCGCAGCGACCTGCACCGGCTCTACGACCAGGGCTACGTCACCGTCGACCCCGACGACCGCCGCCTGATCGTCAGTCCCCGGATCCGCGAGGAGTTCGACAACGGCCGGCACTACTACGCGCTGGAGGGCCAGGCACTCGCCCCACCCGAACGCGGCTTCCGGCCGGTGTCCCGTGAGCGGCTGCTGTTCCACGCCGAGCAGGTCTACCGTGGGTGACGGTCAGGCGCTGCTGGCCGCCCTGCTGCGCCACGAGGCCAAGAGCAACACCTACAAGTTCGCCCTGGTGCGGGCGCTGAACGACCTCGCCCTCGAGTACCCGCTGGAGGCGGAGGGCGAGGTCGCGGTGCCCCTGCGCCGGGTGGCCGAGCGCTGGCTGGTCTTCTACTGGGGCTTCGTGGGCGAGCGGCCGGTCTACCAGGGCCCCAGGGCCAGGCGGGACGGAGAAGAACGGCAGGACGTCTCCTTCCGCCCGGCGCTCACCCGGCTGCGGGAAGCCTGGGAGGGCCTGCCCTACACCCGGCCGGACCCGGCGGGAGGGGCGCTGCTGCTCGCGGCGTACCGGGCGGGGAGGGAGTAGCTGCCCCCCCAACTGCAGGTCATGACGGACCTGACCCTGGCCGTCCTCGCGCGCGCGATACGCCAACCCGTGCGTTACGCCGGTCCAGGCGGCGAGCACCAGGTGTTCGGCCCGCCCGCGCCGGCCGGTACGCTCACGGGTCAGCTGCTCCCCGGCACGCGTCTGGAGGAGACGGCGTTCACGGTCCCCGCTTCCCTGTGGCGCACCTTCCAGACCCTGCCGTTGTGGATCGAGGCGCTGTGCGTGCACGAGTGGAGCCTGTTCGTGGAACGGGTGGCGCAGGACCCACCGGTCTCGCGCGGGGAGGTGTTCGCTCGCCTGAGCGCGTCCCCGGAGGCCCGCACGCCCCTGACCTGGGAGCGGCACCAGGTGCGGCTGCTGATGCTGGAAGGGCACGACTTTTTCTGCCCCTGGACCGGTCATGCCCTCTCCCCCACCCGCTTCGACCTCGACCACATCATCCCGGTCTCGGTGCACCCGATCGGCGAGCTGTGGAACCTGGTGCCCAGTGATCCTGGCCACAACATGCACGTCAAGAGGGCGCGCCTGCCGGACGCTGAGCGCTTCGCCAGGGCGCGGCCGCACCTCACCCGGACCTACGCTGCGTACGCGGGCTGGTCGGCCACGGCGGCGGTGCTGGATCACGACGTGACGGGGCGCTTCGGATATCCCCTGGCGCCACCTGACCTGCCCCACGCCGTGGCGCGGCTGAGTGAGGCCGTCGCCCAGGTCCCGCAACGTGCCTCGCTACTAGCGGTCCTCCAGGCCTTCCTGCACTACTTGGCGCGCCCACTCCGGGGCCTCCGCCAGGAACGCACCCAGCGCGGCGTGGAGCCGCTCGAGGCTGGCGCGTCCCGCGTGCCACTCCCCGGAGGAACTGAGGCGCGCCTGCGCCCGGCTCCCCACACCGGAGCGAGCAGCGTTTCCAGGCTGAGCGCCGCCTGCGCCCGCTGGTCGTCATACACGTAGGTGTAGACCTTCAGGGTGAAGGTGGGATCCACGTGCCCCAGCCGGTTGGCCACCACCTTGGCCGGCACGCCCTGGCGGATCAGCAGGCTCGCGGCGGTGTGCCGCAGGTCGTGGAAGCGGATGTGGGGCACCCCGGCCCCGTCCATCAGCGCCTGGAAGGTGCGCTGCAGGTGGCGGTGCTGGACGTGGTTGCCAGAGGCCGCGGTGAAGACGAAGTCGGCCGGGCGCGGGGCCCGGCGCCCCCGGTGTTCGCGCCGGTGGTGCGCACGCAGCAGCGCCACGATGTCCTCGGCGAGCGCGACCCTGCGCCTTCCCGCCTCGGTCTTGGGTTCGCCGACGACGTCCTGACCGGCACTGTTTTTCACCAGGTTATGCCGCACCGTGAGCTCCTGGGCGTCCAGGTCCACGTCGCCCCACTGCAAGGCGAGCAGCTCACCGCGGCGCATGCCGGTGTGCAGCGCGAAGGCGAACAGTGGGTGGAGCCGGTGTCCCCGGGCCGCCCCCAGGAAGCGCGCGGCCTGTTCGGGGGTCCGGACCGTCAGTTCCGGCCGCGTCACGCGCGGCTTGCGGACGTGCTGCGCAACATTACCGGGAACGAGTTGCCAGCGCACCGCCTGCTGCAGCGCCATCCGGAGTACATGCAGGACCCGCCCCGCCAGGCGCGGACCGGACTCCGTCTGGAGGTGGCCGACCAAGTCTTCCACGTCCAGGACCGTGAGTTGTCCCAGGGGCCGGGTCCCCAGGCTGGGCAGAACACGCTCCAGGGCCTGCATGTAGCCCCGCCAGGTGGATGGCCGGACATCGCGCGCTTTGTAGTCCAGCCAGCGCAGCAGCAGGGCGTGCAGGGAGCCGGGAGGGGCCCCCAGTGGGAGTGCGGGAGGACGGGCCGTCTTGGGACGGGCCTGGCCCTGACCCTGAGGCAGGGTGCGGATCAACTTCCGCAGCGCCCGTTCCGTTGCTGCCCGGGTTCGGCGGCTGACCGACTTGCGCCGGCGCTTGCCCGCGCCCGGGTCGTAGTAGGTTGCCAGGTCCCGGTAGCCCACCACCCGCCCCTTCCACTCCACGGGATGCACGGTGCCCTCGCCGACTCGTCTGCGAATTGCCATGGGTACGGACATGCCAGAGGGACTGCCGCAGCGCAAGGCCGCCCCTCTCCGTGCCCAGCCCCGCGGCCCCGGACGCCGGGGCACCCCGACCAAGAGGCGGACAGCGACCGAGCTTCGGCACGGCCTACCGGGCGCAGCTTCCATCCCGCTCTCTGACGGCAGGCTGACCCCATATACTGTCCCTACCGTTCGCACAGTCCACTCGCGCCGCTTGTTGTGCCCCCTGTTCCCAAGGTCACTGGCATGAAGCACAGCATCCCCCCGGAGCCCGTCACCCGGCGCTCATGGCTCCAGTTGCTCTCCCCGTCGCGCGACCTGGCCCTTTTCATGGTGCTCTTTACCGTGCTGCTCTGGTCAGGCTCCTGTCAGTGCCTCGGGCCGGTGTCGGCGCTGGTGACGAGGGCACCGGACCGCATGTTCGATCTGGTGTCGAGGGTCACCTACGAATGGCCTGCGCCCGCGCCTGTACCAGGACTGCCGCTGGTGGTGCTCGTCGCCATCGACGACGCGGCCGTGCAGCGGTTCAGCCCGAACTCCTACGTCTTCGATCGGGGCACCCTCTCGACGCTGCTGCAGCGCATCGGCGTGGGCCAGCCCCGGGCCGTGCTGCTCGACCTGGACCTGCGGTTCGGAAGCAACGCGGCGCCAGCGGGTCAGCGGACGGGGCAACGATCGGGGGGCGACGAGCGCCTGCTCACGCAGCTCCGTGCCCCCCGCGCGTACCCCATCCTGGTGATTCACAACGGGCTGCTCGGCCGCCAGGACCTGGCCGAGCCGGGGGCGGGCGCTCACCTCTGCGCCGTCTCGCCCCATCTGCTGGAGGACGACCTGGTGGTCCGCCGACTGCCCCGGCCCAGAGGGGCACCCTCGGCGGCAGAAGCCCTGGCCAGCATCCAGGCCGGGCAGCGGGACTGCACGAGTGGGGCGGTGGACTCCCAGGTGGACGACCGGGAAGCGCGGCCCTGGGAGGTCACGTCGGGGCTCGGACGTCATATCGCCTTTCACCGCAGCTGGCCGCACCTGTTCACGCAGATTCCCGCCGGCCAGCTGCTCACGGGACCCCCGCAGCGGCGTCTGGAACTGCGGGATGCCCTGGTCCTGGTGGGGCGCACCGACGCCGACAGCCAGGACCTGCACCGCACGGCGGCCTCGTCCAGTCCCATGCCGGGCGTGCTGATTCATGCCAACGCGGTCCTGACCCGGCTGACGTACCCTGGTGGCCTGCAGTCCCTGAACTTCTGGCCCACGGTCGGCCTGGTCTCCCTGGGTGTGGGCCTCGCCCTGTGGTGCGCCCACCTCACCGCATCGTCCCTGCTCCGGCTGAGCCGCCGGCCCTGGTTCCGGCAGCAGGTCCTGCCGGCGGCCGAGTTCGTCCTGGCGACAGCGCTGCTGGTCTTGCTGGCCGCCGCGCTGCTCCACTTCACTGGCCTGTTCCTGGACCTCACGCTGCCGTTCGTCGTGCTGAAGCTGGCCCAATGGCTGCGGGGGCAGTTCGCCCCGAAGGGAGACTCCGATGCTGCACCTGACCCTGGCCCTGATCCTGCTCACGACCCCACGCCCTGAGTTGCGCGTGCCGTATGTCGAGGTCCGCGCCGGAGCGGCCGCCGTGATCTATGCCCCAGCACCGAGCGTCACCCTGGAGCGGTCTCTCCGGGTGACCCGGGACAGCTCCCTGCATGCAGGCGACCTGGTCTGCGGGGACAAGGGCCAGGTGACCCTCCGGTATTCCTGGGCCGGAAGGGTGCAGGTCCGTCCCCTGCGGGCCGGCGATTGCGTTCAGGTGCCGGTGCGGGTCTCTGCGGCAAAGAACCTCCTGGCGCAGCTCACGGAGGCCGTCCAGCAGTGGTACCGGGGAAGCCCACCTGTCGTGGTCACGGGCGGCAGCCGGGGCCCGGAGGCCAGCCGGTGCAGGCCCCCGCTGCTGCTGCCAGAGCCCTTTCATCCCGCAGCGCTGCTGCTGCCGGTCTCCGGCGACGCCGCCCGAACCCTGCGGCTGCTGAACTCCCAGGGGACCGTGACCTATACCTCGCAGGTCCGCGGCACCGACGCGACCTTCCGCATTCCTGCGGCCCGGCTCATGAACGTCTCTCGGCTCGAGGTGTGGCGTGCCGACGGGACACTGCTGTACGGCACCCCGGTGGTGCGGGTGGGGTCCCTGACGATTCCACCCGCCGGCCAGGAGGAGACGCTCGACCGGCTGCTGACCACGCCCCTCCCCGAGTTCGCGCCGGCCCTGCTGTCCTACCTGGCCCTGGACACCGGGCGTGAGGCAGAGGCCAGGGCGGTGGACCAGCTGATCCGGCAGCACTGGCAAGGGGAAGCCTGCCGCTTTCCGTAGGCTCAGGCGCCTCCCCCGTGCCCAACCCCGGGAACCTTGCACTCCTCACGCGGGCCTGATGGTCGGCCCCCCTGGCTCAGGGCATCAGCGGCCAGTTGTCCTGGGCACCGGTGGCCACCGGATTCTGCGGCGCCGCGCCGGGGCGGGCGGCGACGAGTTCCGGAACGCGCCGCTGCACGAAGCCCAGCAGGTCCAGCAGCCCGATGGGCTGCTGCGCCGCCGGGCGTGCCCCGCCGCGCAGGCCCTCGAGCAGCGCGTAGCTGAAAAAGCCGTTCGTCAGGCCCTGCGCCTCGTTGGACAGCTGGCCCGGCCCGGCCGCCGACAGGAAGACCTTGTCTGCCGGCGTTCCCGGCCGGGTGGCCGCGACGATCCGCGAGGCGCGGGCGATGAAGGCGGCCGGGTTGCTGTCCTTGACCCGGTCGATGCGCCCCGCGTGGCAGGTGTCGAGGAACACGACGACCCGGCCGGGAATGCGGCCCACGAACTCGGTCATCTCCCGGCCACTGATGGCGCTGCCCTGGTCGCCGCTGCGGACGTCATGCGGCAGGAAGTAGTACTCGTCGCCCTCGTTTTCTCCATGCGAGGCGAAGAACACGTACACCGTGTCCTGCGGCGTGGTAGCGCGGGCGATGTCCTCCATGCTCTGCAGGATCCGCGCCCGCGTGGCGTCGGCGTTGAGCAGGATCCGGGAGACGACGCGGCCGTACAGTCGGTTGTTCTGCGCCTTCTCGAACAGCAGGGCGAGCTCGGTGACGTCGTCGACCGTGTAGTTCAGGGCAGACACCGCCGGGCTCTGAAAGACCTCCACCCCCACGCCCAGGACGAACAGCCGGCGCCCCGCGCCCGGACTCGCCGGGCTGCCCGGCGAGGGGGCAGGGGCGGGCGGCAGGGGACCGGGGACCAGACTCCCTTCGGTGCGGTACAGCGCTGCGTTCAGACTGTCGTCGGCAGCGGAGCGCGCCACCGCCAGCCGGCGACCGTCCCGGCTGTAGGTCAGGGCCGTGACGGTCGCCGGCTGCGCCTCGGCGCTCAGCAGCCGGGGCGGCTGCTGCTGCCAGTTCCACAGCCGGATCTGCCGGTCGAAGCTCCCGGTCCGCAGCAGGCGCTCGTCCAGAGAGAACGTGACCGACACCACGCCGGCCTCGCCCGGAAGGCGGGCGGCACGGCGGGCCTCCTGCCAGCGCCAGACCTCGGTGACGCCGCTGAGCGTGGCCACGGCGAGCCACTCCCCCGCCTTGTTCAGGTCCAGGGCACTGACAGGCGCCCCGATCTCCAGGGTGGCCTGCAACCGGCCGCTGCCGACCTCCCAGACCCGGACGGTGCCGTCGTCGCCCCCACTGAGCAGCCGCGCACCGTCCGGCGTGAACCGCAGGGCGCGCACGGTCCCCGAATGCCCACCGAGTTCACGCCGGGTGCCCGCGCGGCTGTCCCAGAGGCCCACAGCCCGGGTGGTGGTCCCGACCGCGACGTGACCGGAGACCGACGCGGCCATGGCCGTCACTGTGCCGGCCGGCTCGCGCCAGACGCCGGTCACCTGGCCGCCCGGCACGGTCCACCGCTGGATCTGCTCACCGCCCGCGGTGAAGAGCTGCTCGCCCCCGATGCTGAAGGCGACGGCCGTGACGTTGTGGTCGTGGTCCAGCCGCCGGAGGCGTTCCCCCGTCTCCGCCGTCCACAGGTAGACGTCCCGGTCCGCGCCCGCGGTCGCGAGCAGGTGCCCGTCCGCGCTGAAGGCCAGGGCATTGACCCGGGCCTGGTGGGCGCGCAGGGTGGCCTGCAGGGTGAGGGCGTCGCCCCGCTGTTCGCCCTGCCCCTGGCCTGCGCCCCCCACCAGCAGCGCGCACAGGCCCAGCAGGGCTCCTAGCCGGCGCACGGATTGTACGCGGCATCCGGCAGGCAGTCCGCGCGGCTGGTGATGATGCGGTAGTTGGAGCGCGAGAGTTCGTCTTTCTCCGCGGCGCGGCGCGCCCACCAGGCGGCCTGGCGGCAATTTTTCACGTTCCCGATGCCGTAGTACAGAATCCGGACCATGTTGCGCTGGGCCGTGACGTTCCCCAGGCAGGCTGCCCGCCGGGTGTAGCTCGCGCCTTTCTCATAGTCCTGCAGCTGGCTGGTGTAATAGTTCCCGAGTTCCGCGAGGGCCGCCGGGTGCTGCTGTTCGGCGGCCTTGAGCAGCCATTCCACACCGGTCACGAGGTTCGGTGCCGACAACCCCGTGCCGGAGAGGTACGCCATCCCGAGCTGGTACTGGGCCTCGGCCACCTTCTGCCCGGCGGCCTTCATCAGCCAGACGACCGCGCGCTGGGGATTGCCGGGCACCTCCAGGCCGCCCAGGTACAGCAGCCCCAGGATCAGCTGCGCCTGGGCGTTCCCGGCTTCGGCCACCGGTTCACAGGCCTGCGCGGCGTCCGCGTAGGCTTTCTGCTCGTACAGCTGCTCGCACGCGCTGAGGGGGGCCTTCGGGGGAGCGGTCTGCTGGGCATGGGCCAGCAGGCCCAGGGAGAGGAGGCCGGCGCCGAGAGTCAAGATGAAGCGGTACATGGTGACTCCTTGACCAGGACCGCCCGGTGGGGCGGCCCCACTGGAACAACCTACTGAGGCGGTCGCCCCACCTTGACGCCCAGGGTCTTGCTGACCTTGTTCTGGCCGTCCTCCACCTCGAACAGGACCGCATAATCCCCGGGGCCCGGATACAGGTGGTCGAGCAGCAAGCGTCCTCCCGACGTGCAGGGCACGGTCTGAAAGCCGGTGTTGTCGCCCCAGTTCACCCGGCAGCTCAGCGGGGCGTTCTCCGGATCCTGCACGTCGATCTGGACCCGGACCGGCCACGCGGCGTCAAGGGTCGAGGGCACCTGCAGCATCAGGAGCGCCGGCGGAGCGTTCACAGGCACCTCGGCCCGGCCCACCTTGACGCCCAGGGTCTTGCTGACCTTGTTTTTGCCGTCGTCCACCTCGAACAGGACCGCGTAATCGCCAGGACCCGGATACAGGTGGTCGAGCAGCAGACGCCCGTCCGAGGTGCAGGGCACAGTCTGGAAGCCCGTGTTGTCGCCCCAGTTCACCCGGCAGCTCAGCGGGGCGTTTTCCGGATCCTGCACGTCGACCTGCACTCGGACCGGCCACGCGGCGTCAAGGGTCGAGGGCACCTGCTCCATCAGGATGACGGGCGGAGCGTTCACGGGACCCTGGACCTCACCCACCCGGACGCCGATGGTCCGCGTGACCTCCTGCCCCTGGCTGTCGCGCACGACCAGCAGCACGGCGTAGTCGCCCGGAGCGCTGTAGGGATGGCTGCGCGTGAGCGCCACGTCGTTGGCGCAGGGCACCGGCTCGTCCGGCGTGTTGTCGCCCCAGTTCAGCGTGCAGGTCAGCGCCTGGCCCGCTCCACCGTCGTTCGCCACCAGGCGGACGGTGCCGGTCAGGCTGGTGGCGTCCGTGCCCGGGGCCACGCGCGTGAAGGCCACGATCCGCGGCTGCGTGCGAGGGGCCTCCAGCAGGGTCACGCTGAGGGTCTCCTGCGCGCTCGTCTGCGCGTCGGCCGCCCTCACGGTGACCTGGTAGCTGCCGTAGGCCGAATAGATGTGCGTGAGGTCCGTACCCGCGCAGCTCACCGCCTGCGGAGCCGTGCCGTCTCCCCAGCTGACGCTGCAGGTGAGGGAGTCCCGGTCGGGATCCGCCGCGCGGAAAGACAGGGCGACGCGGCGCTCCCCGGTGATCTGGAGGCGCGGGTCCTCGATGACGGGTGCGGCGTTGGGCGGGGGGCTGGAGCAGGCCCCCAGCAGGGCCAGGGAGGCGCTGAGCAGGGTCACGAGGCGCAGGCTGTTCACAGGCGTTCCTCCGGGGCGGCTAGAAGCGGTACTGGATCCCGAAAGCCAGGGAGCCGAAATGCCGGTTGACGTTGAAGGAGAAGATCTGCCGCCCCTCGGCGAAGACCGCGAACTGCCGGGTGAACTGGTAGGTCGCTCCCAGGGTGATGTCCCCGAACGTCTCCTGACGGGTGAAGTTGCGGCCTGCACCGACCCCCACATAGCCGGTCATCGGTCCGGACGACACGGTGTAGGTCCCCAGCACGGACGCGGCGCTGCCCAGCCCGGACTGCCCACCGAAGTCCCCCGTTAGCCGGAGGCCGAAGTTGCCGACCAGCCGGGCATTGCCAGCCACGACGCGGAACTGCGCGCCGCTGCTGGGCGAGCCAACCAGGTAGCCGCCCACCCCGACATACCAGCGGGGCTGCGCGTCCGCTTCCGCACGCACGCGCGCCGCCTCGGCCGTGACGGCCTCCTGGGCCTGCAGGCGCTGGTTCAGGCCGGCGAGCTCCGTCTGCAGGGCGGCCAGCTGGGTGCCCGACTGGGTGCGGACCTGCTCCAGGCTGGCCTGCAGGGTCCCCAGCTGGGCGGTCAGCGCGGCGGTGTCCTGCTGCAACTGGCCGCTCAGCTGGGTCAAGGTGCCTTGCGCCTCGGTCAGCAGCCGCGCCTGGTCGGCTTGGGTGCTCTGCAGGGTGTCGACCCGGCCGCTCAGGCTCTGCGCGGCCCCCTGGGCCGCCTCCGCGGCCAGCTGGGTGCTGCCCGCCTGCGTCTCCAGGGTGTCCAGACGGGTGCCCAGGGCGGCCGCCGCGTCCGTGAGGGTCTGGGCGGTGGTGGTCAGGCCCTGCAACTGGTTGACCTGCTGCTGCAGCGCCTGGACGCTTCCCAGCAGGTCCGTTACCTGGGTGCGCAGCTCCTGCAGGCCCGCGCGCGCTTCCTCGATGCCGCGCGTCAGGACGTCGAGCTCCGCGCTGCTCAGCAGGGTCTCCAGCCGCTCGAGGGGATAGCGCTCCAGCAACCGGGCGAGCATCACCGCCACCTCCTGACGGGTAGCGGGCGAGGCCCAGTTGAAGGTACCGCCCGGGTAGCCCACCACCAGGCCCCGGTTGACGACCAGTTCCACGGCCTGCCGGGCCCAGCTGCCGGCTTGCTGCTGGGCGGCCGCGGCGCTGCCCGGCGGCACCGTGACCTGCGCGGACGCGGCCCCCGTGAACAGAAGCGCGCAGCTCAGCACCAGGGTCTGTCGCATGATGGATCCTCCTTCACGGCGGGGCCGCGGATCAGGGGCGGGGCGTGGACACGGAAGGGTCGCCGAGTCGGCCGAAGGGCAGGGCCGACGTCACCTGCAGGGCCGCGTCCACGGCCACGGTCCAGGCTCCCGGTCCGCTGCGGCCGGCCAGCACCAGCCCCTCCGGCGACGCGGGGACCAGGGCCATGAAGGTCTCGTCGCCGGACCGGCCGTAGCGGTAGGCTTCCAGCAGGGTCCCCTGCGGGCTGTACCGGGCGAGCAGGGCGTCCTTGCCCCCCCCGGCTCCCGGCGGCCTCACCGGGAGCGCCGCGCCATCGGTGTAGCCGGCCGCCACGACTCCGCCGTCCTCCCGGAGCAGCAAGCGGGTGTACGCGTCGGCCTGGGGAGTGCCCCACTGCCGCACCCACAGGAGTTGGCCCTCCGTGGTCCAGCAGGCGACGAAGGCGTCGGCCTCGCCCTGCGGAGCGTTCCCCGTACCCGCACCGTCCCCGGCGGTCAGCGTGCCGTGCGTGGAGCCGGCCAGGCAGACCCGCCGACCAGTGAGCGCCAGGTCGCCCACCACGTCCTCGGCCGGGCTGCCCAGCGTGACGGTCAGGCCAGGACCGGGCACGGCCGGGTCGAGCCGCGTCAGGAACACGTCGGACGGCCGGTTCGGGACCCCCACCCGGCCCGCGACCCACACGGACCGCTCCCCCAGGGCGACCTGGAGCTCCTGGAGCTGGCCGGTGATCGGCAGCTCCGTGGTCGTGACCGGGACGCCGGTCTGGGCCGCCACCCGCACGAGGACGGCCGGACCCTCGGGGCCCCGGTGCCCGACCAGGTAGACCTCACCGGCAGGGGTCACAGTCAGGTCATCCACGTCCGAGCCGGCAGGCAACACCGGGCGTTGCCAGACGACCCCACGGGTGCGGGCCTGCACCCGCGCCAACCAGACCCCCGCCGAATCACGCGACGCGGCGAACAGGCTCGGTTCGCCATCTGGCGCGGCGCAGTCCAGGGCCAGCGGCTCACCTTCCATGCCGGCGAACAGCCCGAAGGTCTGGCTGCCCGGCTGCCGGATGACCACGTAGCCCTTGAGCGGATGCCGGGACTGGGAGGCCCCCAGACGGACCTGCCAGGGCTGGCTCAGGTGGCCCATCCCGAACAACGTGCCGTCCGGACAGGCGCTCAGGTGGGAGAGGTCGTCCACTGCGAGGCCCGTCAGGGCCTGCGGCTCCAGGCGAGTCTGGGCCTGTAAGGCGGCGGCCAGGCCCAGGCTGGCGGCCAGCAGGACCGCGGCACCCCTAAGGCCGCACATCGATGGTCACGCTGCCGGCTCCATGCCGCGCCCCGGTGGCGACCGGCAGGATCAGGCTGGCGCGCGCCTGCTGGCCCAGGCGCTGAATGTCCGCCAGACTCAGGAACAGCTGGAACTCCGTCTGCTGGCTGCCGGGCATGGTCATGAAGTTCAGCGGAGCGTCGCTCACCAGGGCCACCACCTGGGACTTGCCGTACGGGGCGCCGGCCACGATGCGGTACCGGCTCAGGTCCGGGAAGACCAGCGGCACGCCGGCTTTCACGTTGTTCGCCTGTGCGTAGCGGTTGGGATAGAGCAGGGTCAGCGCGCCGCGTTCGTCCAGCTCGAACAGGTTCAGGTACCCGTCACTGGAGCTGACCACCGTGTACTCGATGGGCTCGCCGTCACGGTAGGCCGCCTGCTTGCTGCGGACCTCCACGGCAAAGGCACTGGTGTTCAGGTAGCGGTCCAGGAACGCCCGGCCGGAGGTGGCCGCCTGGATATCCGGCGAGGGAATCGTCGCCGTGGCCGGCTGCGACAGGCGGCCGAAGCTGAAGACGTCTTTGTGCAGCCACTCCGGCACGCCGAACAGCTGCGGCGTGGGGACGGTGTACCCCGAGACGTCCAGTTCGGCAAAGAGCTTGCGGACATGTTGAGCCGCAAATTCCCTGAGCTCCGCGAAGCTGATCGGTCCCGGCCGGCTCACCAGACCCTGGTACAGCGACTGGGTGAACAGTCCGCCCTGGTCGGAGCCGAAGGCCAGCTCGTTGTTGGCGGACGCCGTCATGGTGATGGACCGGCCGGTGGCGGGGGCGTCCGTCCTGCCGGGGCCCAGGATCCGGCTGATGCGGTTGTCCGGCGTCATGTTCACCGCCGTGGTGCAGGCCATGGTCCCCGACCGGGCCAGGAAGCGTGGCTGCAGGGCCCGGGCAGGGGCCGCCGCGGCACCGCCCCGGTAGTTCACCCCACTGAAGCAGCTGTCCAGGATTACCAGCATCTCGCGCGCCGGCACGCGGTTGAACGCGGCCTGCAGGTCCCGCTCACCGACGACGTTGGCCAGGTCGTAGGGCACCAGCCCCGTGGAACACCCGTTCTGGCCGGCCGGATCGGTGTACCGGGTGCCATGTCCGACGAAATAGAACAGGACCCGGTCGCCGGCGGTCACGCCCTCGACCAGCCAGGACTGGATGCTGCCGAGCAGCCCCTGACGGGTGGCGGCCCGGTCGGCCAGCACCCGGATCTGCTGCGGCCCGAAGCCCAGCTTGGCGACAATCTGGCGCATGGAGTCCAGATCCCGGCTCCCGCCCAGCAGGGTACTGCCGTCCTGGTAGGTACCCACGCCCACGAGCAGGGCGCGGTCCTCGGCTTGAGCGGCTCCCGCGCCGGCCAGCACCAGAGAGAGCCACAACAGCAGGGAACGCCGTTGGACGGAGAGACTGACTGCGGTGCCCATCGCTTCTCCTCTCATGAGTTGCTCCTCAATCCACTGTGCGGCGGATGAGAGGATTGTTCAGGCGCGGGCGTCAAAAAAGCGTCAAGAAAGCGTCAAAGCAAAGCGGCGGTGGCGCTCGCCCCCACGCCGCACCCTCTGCTCCGAGCGGAACGCCCAGATGAGGGTGAGCGGCAACGGCCGGCACCGGAGCCTCCGGCCCCGCCCAGAGGTCGGCTCAAGAGGAGGCCGGCGTGACCCGGCTGACGGGCAGGGCCTCCAGCACCTGACGGACGAGCCTGGCGACCTCTGCGAGCGATCCCGGGTTGCCGCCTGCTTCCAATGAGCACCCGTCCGCCTCCTGCAGGCCAGACGCTCCGGCCCACTCCCGCTCCGCCCGCCGGCGGTTCCAGGTTCCCAGGGGCGAGTCCCCGGTCAGGAAGGTGTGCAGCCGGGCAGCGCTCCCGCCGTCTCCCAGCCGGAGCATGGCGACCGGAGCGTAGGGCAGGAGCCAGTGGAAGACGAGCAGGTTCTGGGTCTCCCAGGCGAACGTCAGGGCCCCGAGCAGCCCGGAGCCTCCGTCTACCACGGCTTCCTGCCGCAGGGCCAGAGCTCCCCGCACCCCCATCAGCAGCGCCCGCGCGAAGGTCTCTCCGCTGGCCACCGCCCGGTCCAGGGCCGATTCCACCTGCTCTTCCAGTTCTCCGGGGCTGGCCCGGCCCTCTCCCCGTACCAGCAGCTCCAGCTGGGCCAGCCCCAGCACCGCCCGCAAGATCGGCTCCTGCCCCCGCAGGCCCAGCGCGGCTGTCATGTCCAGCCCTTCCTGGACCATGCGGCAGGCACCCGGCAGGTCGTCGGCCATCATGCGCTCCACGGCGATGTTGGACAGCAGCCAGATCACGTCCATGCCCGGCGGCACCTGGCCGGACCGGTACAGCGCGTACGCTTCTCCATGGCAGCGCCGGGCGTCCTCCGCCGCGCCTTGCAAGGCCAGGATCAACCCCAGGTTGTTCAGGCTCCGCATCAGCCGGGTGGGATCACCCAGTCGTCGGGCCAGGTGCTGGGCCTCGAGCAGGGTGCCGCGCGCCTCCGCGAGCTCGAAGGCCCGCCCACAGGCCTGTCCGTAGCCGTCCAGGGCCCGGAGCCGCAACAGGGAGTCTTCCTGCCCGAGGTCGTTCAGGACCTCCCGGCCCAGCTCGACGGCACGTGGAACGTCGCCGGCGAACAGCGTCAGCCAGGCGTAGCCGATCAGGTACGACAGCCGGGCTTCCCGGGCCTCCTCCCGGTCGCCGAACTGCGCGAGAACGGCTTCACAGAAGGCCAAGCCGTCCCGAAAACGGCCCATGAGTGGATAGGCCCACAGCAGCGGCTCGGCGATGCGGGCCAGGTCCGGGTAAGCCCGCCGGGCCAGCAGCCAGCGCAGGGCCGCCATGACGTTCGCCTCCTCGTTCCGGAACAGCGCGACGAGTTCCGGGGAGATGGCCCCTGCCGCCCGGCGATTGAGACCGTCCAGCGTGGCCCTGAAGTGGGCCGCGTGCCGCGCGGCGACCTGCGCGGTCTCCTCTTCACCCAGCTGCTCGGCCGCGAAGTTCCGGACCAGGGGATGGAAGCGGAACCGGTGCTCGGGCAGCAGGGTGATCAGCGCCTTGGCGGTCAGTTCTGCGAGCACGGCGGGAGTCGCGCTGGCGACCTCACGGGCAGCGTCCCAGGTAAAGCCTCCCCGGAAGACGCTCAGCCGGGCGAGCACCTGCTGTTCCTGCGGGGAGAGGCGCTGCCAGGAGGCGTCCAGGGCGTGTCCCAGGCTCCGGTGCCGGTCCGGTACGTCCTTCAGGGGAAAGTCCAGGTGCAGCGCTCCCCGTTCCAGTTGCCCGACCAGCTCCTCCAAGGGCAAGACCCCGGTCCAGGCCGCCGCGAGCTCCACACCCAGGGGGGAACCGCCGACGGCCAGACAGATGCGCCGGACCAGGGGACGGGTCTGTGCCGTGAGGTGGAACGGGCCAACCTGCCGGGCCTGGGCGACAAAGAGCTGCACGGCGTCGGTTCGGTCGAACATCTCCCCGGCCGCGTCGGGGCCAGGCACAGGCAGACCGGCCACCGTCACCAGGTGTTCCTCACGGACGCGCAGCCGTTCCCGGGAGGTGACGAGGAGGGTGAGTCCCGGACTCGCGTCCAGCAGCCGCAGCAGAAAGGGCGTGGCCTCCAGCAGCTCGTCGAGGTTGTCGAGCGCCACCAGGACCCGTGCCGGGCCGAAGTGCCGCGCCAGCGCCCGCACCGGATCCGGCTCTCCATGCAGGGGCACGTTCAGGGCGCCCGCGAGCCGCGCGGGCACCTCGGCTGGACCGGCGCACGTTTCGAACGGCAGCAGCAGCAGACGCTCAATGCCCCGCGGTTGCTCGGCCAGGTCCCAGGCCACCCTCTGCGCGAGGCGGGTCTTTCCGATGCCGCCCGGGCCATGCAGGGTGATCAGCCGCGCGCCGCGGTGCACCAGGTCGTGCACCCGGGCACGTTCACCCGCCCGGCCGATGAACGGCGTGAGTTCCCGGGGCAGGTGGTGGGCGGGAGGCCCCGCCACCGGGACCTGAGGCCGCGGGCCTTCCGGGGGCGGCAAGTCGGGGGCACTGCCGTACTCGGCCGCGTACCGCTTCAGGAAATCGCTTCGGAACAGCCGGGCCGCACTCGTCTGCCCCGCCTGTCGACGGGCGTCTATGAGCAGGTGCGCCGCCTGAACCGACAGGGGGTCGAGAGCCAGGGCCCGCTCGGCCAGGTGCGCGGCTTCGTCTGGCCGGCTGGCCTCCAGCGCTGCGCGCGCGAGCGTCAGGGCCTGGCTGAGATACCGCTGGGAAAGTTGCAGGTCCCAGCGGGAGTGCCAGTCGTCCCAGGCGGCGCTGTCACGGATCACCAGACCCGACAGGAAGGGACCGCGCCACAGGGCGAGGAGCGTCGCCGGGTCCGCGCTGTCCAGGAGGTCGGCATCGAGGACCAAGGCCTCCCGGTTCAGGCCCAGCTCGTGCCGACCGGTGTGCACGAGGGCGGCGTGGTCGCCGAGGGTGCGGCACAGCGTGCTCAGGGCATTGCGCAGGCTGAGGCGGGCATGCTGGTGGTCACGTTCCCACAGCAGGGCGGCCAGCGTCTCCCGGGGCATGGGTCCCTCGAGCGCCAGAACCGCGAGCAGCGCCATGGCTTTACTGGAATGCGGATTCAGCGGCGTATCGCCTGAAAGGAGAAGAGGCGGACCGAGAACAGCCAACGAGACTGACTTCATCGTGCTTCCAGCCTCCTTCAGGAGTGGCAGGTGTATGGATGCCGCTCAGTATAAGGGAGGCCTGTCTCAAATGAGGATTTTCTCACACTCGCGTCGTGCTGGTGGACGAGACGCCCGTGGTGGTCGACCTCTACAGGTAGAAGACGCTGTACTGGGTGATACGGCCGGCGGCCACCGACACATGAGGGGAGCACCATAAGCGGCGGCCGGTGCCCATGACGGGGGCGCCGACCCCGACGCAGGCTGTGCCCACCTCGGCAGCCGGACGCACGCCTGCCGAGGTGGGTCGGGGCTGAACGCAGATACAGGTCGCATCGGGAGGGCAACGTCTCTAGGCTGAGGGCCGTCTGCGCGTGCACATGGTTCCACCGGGTGGAGAGCCACCCGTCCGGGCACCTGTGGTCCACCCGGTACCGCAAGAAGGCGTGCAAGGCGCGGAGCATCCGCTCAGGCTCGCCCACCGTCCGGTATAGCAGTGGCCAGACTCCGGTTGCCCACCGCCTGCCCCTGCCACACCACGGGATGCACGGTGGCGTCGCCACTCCGCCTGCGAGTCGTCATGGGCGTGGATAGGCCAGAGGAGCCGCAAGTCGGCCGCTCCCCGGGCCTGTCCTCCTCGGGCATTCGCTTCAGCGTGACTGGTTGATCAGGATGATCTCGTCCGTGGCCGCGTCCATCGCGCAGCCGTACTTCTCTGCGCCCCCATCCACCTGAACGCCCGCCGCATATGCCCCGTCCAACTCGGTCGAGCGCGCGGACGTCACTTCCCCGTCCGTGTGCTGCCGAACCAGGTTCATGCACGCCGTCTCGAAGGTGGAGCGTGACGTGTACCCGGAGGACGCTCCGGCAGCGTCCTCGGCATCCAACTCGGCATCGATCCGTTCTCGCTCGGCTTCGGCGCGCCGCTCCTCGGCCGCACGTTCCAGGGCGGCCGCGGCGTCCTCGCGCTGCTGCTGGGCGACCCGTGCACGTTCTTCGGCCCGCAACTGCTGGCGCGTGCTGTTGAATCCCCAGAGGCTCCCGACCAGCAAGATGGCCCCCACCCCGAGCAGGAGGGGCCGCCTGCCCATTCCCTGGGGCGTAAAGGCGCTCCCCAACGCCACGGCAGCGAGCAGCAGCAGCAGGAAGCCGACCCAGTACGTCAGGACCAGGCTCAGGACGAACAGGCCCAATACCACGAGCCCCACCGTCTTCCACATGTTGCGGGGAGGCTTGGAGCTGTTCGGCGTGGCGGGGCTGGACATCCATCCCTTGTAGCCGCGTCCCTCTGAACGAATCGTCACGGGGACCTCGGCCGCCGGTCCTCTCCTCGAGGCGAGCCGGACTGAAGGTGGCGAATGTGCGTCGAGCACGCGGGCGTTCGTCTTGTAGGGTGGGAACCGTCATGAAGCCTGTTGCCCTGCTGCTGCTGTCCCTGGGTTCCGCCGCGAGTGCCGCGCCACTGCTGGGGACCACGGGTTCGTTCTTCGAGAGCAGTTTCTGCCGTCAGTACCGGTGCAGCCTCAGTTCCCGCGAGCCGCTGGGCGCTGGCGTGGTCGATTTCCGGTACACGCTGGCCCCGGAGCACCCCACACGGCCAGGCGCAATCCCGGAAGCTGGGCCCACCCTGTCGGTGATCCGGGTGAACAACGTGGTGACGTCGGTGGGCTTCGAGTCGGGAGCCCAGGACGGCCTCCTGTACCCAGGGTCCTACCTCACGCCGCTGCTGTCCAGAGCCATGACCTTTGCAGCGGGGACGACCGTCTCGGAGGCCGCCCTGCGCCGCCTCGAGGAGCGCTGTGGTCAGGCCGACGGCGCAGAAGTCAAGGCGGCAGTGAGCCGCTTCACCCTGTCCTGCGTCAATTCCTACGGCGAGTACACCAACGCCCGCCGGGTCGCGTTCCGGCTTTACCGCTGAGACGCCGCACGCTCCCGGCCTCACAAGCGCCGCTGAGACAGGGATGGCCTCCGACCCGGAGCCCCCGCACACGAGTCACTTGGACTTGACTGCGGACCCGAACACGTCTGGTCGGGCGGTTCCCGGCGTCCCCCGCGCACCCACTCGCTGCGGCACCAGGCAGGGAGGTGATTCGGTCTTCACAGGTCACTTCTCTTTCCTTCTCAACGGCGTCCCATCCTTCCAGGGAGCGGAGCGTCGATTTGGCGTTCCTGAGGCAGGATGCCGGGACGTGAGACAGTACCCGAGCATGACGCACTCCCGAACATTCACCGTTCCGTGATGTCGTCCGGGTTGGGCCGCCCTGTCCACGGTGACCTGGTCCGCATGCACAGCCGGTCATGGTCCGCCCTACACCCCGAGGTGGTCTTCCCCACTGGTGATGCCTGAGTCTGAATCATGTCCCGTGCTGGGTTCGCCACTCACTCACGGCCCGTGATGTCGCCCCAGCCGCGGCATTGGCTCCTGGTGGGTGCAACCTGACTACCCTTCAAAACGCGGCATGAGAGTCGTCAGGGTACGCCAGGACGACGGGGACGGGTGCAGCAGCAGGTCTTGGAGATGGTCGAGGCCAAGCCGGAACACGGACACCGCACGGTGTCCGTGTTTCTTGATCTGTACGTCCTTCTTGTTTGCCAGCAGCTCCCCAGTCACGCAGGCCCAGATGAACGCCACGCTGACCACCGTCAATAGGGTGGACACCCGCTCCGCGCGGGTCAGGCCCGTGTCCTCCAAGTTGAAGCCCCTGGTTTTCAAGGCAGAGTGCAGATTCTCTGCCTGCCAGCGCCCTGCGTATCGTCGAAGATTTGGCCCCACGTGACCCCGGTACGCG
Organism: Deinococcus sp. NW-56; assembly: GCF_002953415.1. Taxonomy (NCBI): domain Bacteria; kingdom Thermotogati; phylum Deinococcota; class Deinococci; order Deinococcales; family Deinococcaceae; genus Deinococcus; species Deinococcus sp. NW-56. Next base: position 336,426 of record NZ_CP026518.1, read on the forward strand.
AGGTAAAGCGTTTCTCCAGCCGCATTCTTCGTCGCGGCGACGCGAAGCGATACCCCGTAGATCAGGGTCTGGCGCCGCCAGACCCTGACTTCACCGACCTGGAGCTTCTTGAAGACGGCCCACACGGGCAGACGGTGTTGGCCGATGGTGGCGCGTGCCGGGAGTCGAATACAGGGCGCGATGCCATGTTGATCGAGGAAGCGGAACCAGTGCTGCCCAATAAACTCGCGGTCGGCCAGGAGGCACCGGACCGGCCGATCTGGGCAGAGGGTCAGGAAGCGCGCCACGAGTGATTCCCTGGTTCGGGAATCACTCGCCCCACCATGTGGGAGCAGCGTCCACATCAGGGGCAGACTGAACCCATTCCAGACTGCAGAGAGCAGCAGGATGTTCACGTCCTGCTGGCCGAATCTCCAGTTCGTCCGGTCTAAGATCAGGTCCAAGGGACCCTCTGGCAGGAAGGAAAGGGCGAAGCGGGGAAAGAGACCCTCCGGAAAGGAAAACTGGACGAAGCGACACAGCCGCTGGTAGCGGGCCGTGAGCGTGCCTGGCAACGTGACGTGGGTTTTGAGGCTGTACAGGACCACCGTACGAGCCTGGATGACCGCCAGGACCAAGGCCGTGAAGACGACCAGGCGGCGGGCATCAAGAGGAAAGGCAGACCGCAGGGCAGTCTGCAAGGTATCGTGGGGGGTCGGCTCCCAGGGGTTTTCATCGCAGAAACACCGTACAGGAGCCGACTTTCTGCTGCCCGTCACCCGTTTTGAAGAGTAGTCAGATGACCGTCATCAGTGCCAGAGCAGCACACGCCTCCAGGGTCATCCCGGTCTCTCGGTGCAGGATGGCCAGTGTCCAGGCCAGGAACACCAGCAGGACCCAGCGATCCAGGCCCACAGCAGTTCGCAATGCGAACTGCGCCAGACCAAACTGGTGCTTGCCCTCCTTGAAGAACGATTCCTCACTCCACCGCTTTGCCCCCTCGGCGACCACCTCGTCGCCTTCCATCAGTTCCGAAGAAACCGCGTGAAACACCCGGTCTCCACGGTCGACGCGACCCAGCACCAGCGGGTCATGCGGCCAGTTCTTCAATTCGATGTAGCCTCCATGCGGACAGTCAGCCACCGTGACCTCGCCTGGGTGCATCGTCCGCCGGGTTGACCGAACGCCCACCACAAACTCGAAGCCCAGCTGCCTGACTTCATCCAGGAAGACAGCGGATTCGAATCCGCTGTCTGCTAACACGCGAATCCGGAATCGACGACGGATCGCGTCTGGGACGGTTCGCAGAAGTTCTCGTGCCAGAGTCACTGGGGTCGCTGTCCCCTTGCCCCGGTAGACCCGGTACCCCACGGGAAACTTCACCGCTCCGTATTCGGCGAACAACACGACCAGATGGATGCCGTGAACCTCGTTGTAGACGCGAACGAAGGGCAGCGTGCTGCCCTTTTTTTCGATGCTGGTCAGGTCGACACTCAGCCGCAGGAGTGGGCGGTGTTTTCGTCGGGCCGCGACAAGCAGCGCGTCCCACTGGGCGCGCTGCAAGATGGCCCAACCCTGTGCCGTATCCCAGGGGTACTCGTTCAGGAGGCGGCTCAGCGCACTTTTGCTGACCAACTCAGCGCGGTGCAACGCCGTTTTGGTGGCAGTGTCCAGGAACATCGACAGCGCAGCCTCCAGGCTGCGCTGTTGGTAGGACGTGGTTGGAACGGCCAGGAACTCATCTGCCAGAATGCGGACGCGCTCCCCCAGAATCTGTGACGTAGACACTCCCAGATTTTCTCGGCTGGGAGCGCTTCCCCGTCGTTATGCAGGTGCAACTCCTGAGCCAAAGTCTCGGGGTCAAGCTTGGTCCAATTGTCCAAAGTCTCGGGGTCAATTGCCCAAAGTCTCGGGGTCTGGAACGGCCAATTGCCCAAAGTCTCGGGGTGGGGGTCCCCGACCCTCGTGAATGGTGCGGCACGGTCCACCGGGAAAGTGTGCAGCCCCTGGCTGACCGTGCTTCTAAAACCCCTGCTTGCTCAACGGACCTACTGATACTTGCTTAAGTTAGTAACGATGCCGAGAAGGGCGTCCCTCGGATGAAGGCGAGTGGCAAACCTTTGCGCCGAATGCGCTGCCACCCGACTGTCAATCGCTTCTTCAACGCTGTCACCGATGTTGCGCAGAAGTTCCCCACCACGTTCCGCTTGAGATCCGCCCAGATCAACTCAATCGGATTCAGTTCCGGCGCATAGGGCGGCAGGTAGACCAGAGAGAGGCGTTCGTGCAGGAGCACGAACGCCTGGACGGCCTTCGATCGATGGATCATGGCCCGGTCCAGCACCACCACGACTTCGCCGGCCACGTGACGCAAGACATGCTCGAGAAAGTCCACGACCTGCGGTGAACGCACCGCGCCGCGGTGCGTGTGGTGCAGAAACTGTCCGCCCGTGGTGATGGCACCGATCACGGACAGGTGCTCCCAGCGAAGTCTGGTCGGGATGATGGGGGTCTGTCCACACCGGCCCCAGGCACGGACCTTCGTCGTTTTCAGACTGAAGCCGCTCTCATCCAAGAACACCAGCGTGGCGCCCTCAGTGACTTTTTTTTCCCAGCGCCTCACGGTGGATGCGGACCCAGGTGGCGATGTCGTCTTCGTTGCGCTCCACGGCCCGCCCCGCGGGCCGCTGATACGAGAACCCCCAGCGTTTCAGTTTCCGGGAAAGGTGCGCGCGATCGAGCCAGATGCCGTACGTCACGCCGATGACATGCCGGATTTTCGGTGTGGTCCACCCGCTGGTGTCGAAGCCATGTGATCGGGCATCACCATCGAGGATCAGGCCGATCTCCTCCTGCTGTGCGGCGGTGAGCTTTTCGGGTCGGCCGGTGGCGCGGGAAGCGCGCAGCGCTTCCTCGCCGTTCCGTCTGAGCCGGGCTCGCCAAGCGCGGATGGTGACTTCAGCGACGCCGAACTGGTCTGCCAGATCGCGGGTTGTGCGACGAGGGTCATTCAGGGCGGGTTGAGCGGCGAGCCGTCGTTCTTCCAGTTGACTGCGGGTGAGGCGGCTGGGCCGCCAGGGAGGCACGGTCACACGGATATGCTACATATTTACGCAAAGATCAGTAGCAGATGCTCGGCGGTACGGGCGGCGTGCTGACCGGCGGCGACACGTGCTTGACAAAATTCGGCAGCAAGTCTGCTGGCGTCCCACGTCAATATTCTGGGCAGGTCGGGAAGATGACCCGCTTGCAACGCCTCGTCTCCTGACGTTGGCCCAGCACGACTTACCGGTTCCGCTCGCCCTACGGCTCTTCTTGCTGCAGGAGTGGATCAGTGTTCCCGCTGGGCTTGGGGTGGCGGAGATGCCGTTGGTACACCAGCCGCTACAGACCAAGTGCGGACTGGCCCTGAAAGAGCTGGATCGGATGCGTCACCTTTGGCATAGGTTCGGCAGCCCTCACCGAGCGAGGACCGCTGTGGTCGGTTGACATCACCCGCACGCAGACGGTCCATCCCAGGGACGTTCGCTTGATCCCCATCCCTCGGCCCTTCCGGGGCAGGAAACCGGCGCACTCGACCCCGTCCGAGGATCGACCGTCGGTAGAAGAAGTGCTGGCGGGTGCTGCATGGCCGCACCTGGTGTGGCGATATGGAACCAAAGGCCCGCTCTCCGAACGCTTGGCGGCTGAGTACGTTCGCCTGGCCGACGGGGAGGAATACGCTCGCCGTCAACATCTGCCGGGTCAAGCCGCCTGGATCATTGGGGAACAGCAACGAGGGGAGGAGCGCAAATACTCCGTCTGCACTCTGCCCCCTGACACGCCGTTGTCGCGGTGGGTGGAAGTCACCTTTCTCCGCTGGGCGTGTGAGCTGACCCACCGAGAGCTGAAGGACGAAGTTGGGCTGGACCACTTCGAGGGCCGGTCCTGGCCCGGTCTACATCACCACGCTGTGCTGTGTATGGTGGCCCTGACCTTCCTGCAATGGCTTCGCCTCACCCAGCCCGACGACCTCAGAGGCGACACCGTGCCCGCTATCCGAGCGGAGGTGGCAGGGGCAAGTCCCCTGCTCCTTCCTTGCCGCCGAGGTCACACCTGCACGGCCTGATTCAGCGGTCCCTGCAGTCCCCCAAAGGACAGCTAGGTCCGCCATGTGCGCTTTCGGCTCGTCCTGCCGGCTGGCAGCCAGACCCGTCCTCGGAGCGCCTCCTGCGCCTGTAGAGCCGCCAAGGTCCGGAGACGCTGGTCGGGGGCACTCAGGTGCAGCGCGTCTCTCAGGAGTGTCGCCAGCTCATGGCGCAGCTGCGGGTGGCGCGGCGTGGCCAGGGGAGGGAAGGCCAGGGTGGTCTCAAGAAGTGGCCGCACCACGTCAAGCATTTCCCAGAACCGCTCGCGCTTGAGCGCCGCTGGTGAAAGCTTGCCCCCGCTGGTGTTCAGCCCTGGCCGGCGGGCGAACAGGGCGCCAAGCAGTCGGCTGGCATCTTCCTGCCGGGGCACCAGATCCTCCGCGCCGTCCAGCGCGGCACGGACCTCCGCGTGTCGGCCCTGCAGGAGGCGCCTGAGCAGGAGGGCGTCCCGGAGCAGCTCACTCATGATGTAATGCTCGGCACTCTGGCCGCCTGGCCCGGCTGCCCTCAGGCGCTGCCACAGCGGGTGCGCGGTCCACTGCGTCAGCGGCAGCTCGAGTAGCGCCGCGAACTCCTGCTCGGACCCGAGGCGCGCCGCCCGGACCGTCCTGAGCACCTCCCTCCAGCCTCGCCGGGGGTATTCGTGCACCACATACGGCGCGGCCGTGAAGCGGAAGCGGTGCTCATTCAGCGCGGTCCGGTCGTCCAGCGGGCCGGTGTAAGGCTGCGCGGCGGGCCGCCAGCGCAGGGCCTGCAGCAGGGCCGGGTACTCGACGTGCAGCGCGACCTGCCGCCCGTCCGGTCCCGGGTGCGCCCGGAGGAGCCGGACCGCCTGCCGCGCGGCCGCGTCATGCACCGTCTCGGCCCGCCGGAACAGGTGCGCGTCTGCCGCTCCTTTTTCCCGGGCCTGCCAGGTACGCCGGTCCAGGACCGCGAGGTCAATCAACTGCCCTGCCGGCGTGGCGAGGATGGACCAGACCCGCCGGGCGGTCCAGAGCTCGTCGTAGACGAGCGCGCGGTTCCCCAATCGGCCAGCGGCCGGCTGGGGCGTGGCTGGTCCTTGCTGCACCAGCAGCCGGGCGGGTGACAGCCCGGCGAGGTGGGCCACGGTGTCCACCGGCAGGGCGCGCTGCAGAGGATCCCTCAGCCACTGCTGTAACGCTGGCGTCAGGCGCTCTTCACTCCAGCGGGGTGACCAGGGCCCGCAGTCCGGGCAGTCCAGAGCCGCAGGAAGGTGCAGCCGGAGGGGGGTCAGGCCGCGCGGAAGGGCCTGAACCTGGCGGCGGCGCCTGTGGCAGCGCACACCCTGAGCCTACCCTGGCCTCCCGGCGATCGGGGACGGTGGTGCAGGTGCAACGGGTGACTGCTCCCGGCCGGCATAAGCAATAGACCGGGTCAAGTTCCTTCTCCAGCGCGGCGCCTGTGACGCAGTCGCCCCGGCACGGGGGAAGACGCGTGCCAGATCGCCTGATGGAAGGCAGGCCCGAGCAGTCTCTCCCTGTGCCGGGCCAACCCTGGGTCCTGACCCGAAGGCCGCTGCGGGAGCGGCCGCACGATGCTGTGATGTGGCGACTGATGGTTGGGAAAGGGGCCCCATGGTGTCTGGCCACGGGCGGGGAGGGTCAACCCGAAGGCCGCACCTGTGACGTCCCTGTGCCCCGGCTTGGTGTCAAATGGAACCGCTGTGAACATCTCCTTGTCTTCCCTGGTCACGCCCCGTCCGTCGGTGTTCGATGTGCAACGCCGCGACACGGTGCTCGACCTCATCGATCTGACCGAAAATCGCATCGATCCGCACGACTTCTTCCGCGAGAACTACGTTACCGAGGGGATGCGCGACCTCCTGGAGCAGGGCTTCAAAAGACTGGAGGGCAAGAACGACGTCGGCGTCTTCCTGCTGAAGCAGGCGATGGGCGGCGGCAAGACGCACAACCTGCTGACCTTCGGCCTCCTGGCCCGGCATCCGGGTGTGCGTGACGAGGCCCTGACGGGGATGTACCAGCCGGACCGCAAGCTGGGCCCGGTCAAGGTCGTCGCGTTCAGCGGCCGGCAGTCCGACGCGCCCTTCGGCATCTGGGGGGCCATCGCCGAGGGGCTGGGCAAGAAAGATCACTTCAAGGACTACTACAGCCCACTGCGGGCACCGGGCCAGCAGGCCTGGGAGAGTCTGCTGGCGGGCGAGACGGCGCTGATCCTGCTCGACGAGCTGCCGCCTTACTTCGACAACGCCGAGAGCGTCGCCATCGGCAACTCGAACCTGGCGCGGGTGACGGCCACCGCGCTGGCCAACCTCTTCGTTGCGCTGGAGCGTCCCTCCAGCCGCCGGGTGTGCCTGGTACTCACTGACCTGGCAGCCACCGCCTACGCGAACAGCGGCGAGTTCATGCGCGAAGCCCTGAAAAACGTGGAACAGGAGGCCAACCGCCTCTCCATGCCGCTGGAGCCCGTGAAGCTCAACAGCGACGAGCTGTACGAGATCCTGCGCGTGCGCCTCTTCGAGGAGCTGCCGGACGAGGCCGCCCGTCTCGCTGTCGCGCAGGCCTATGCCGATGCCCTGCGTGACGCCAGGAAGATGGGCCTCACCGAGGAGCAGCCCGAGGCGTTCGCCGAGCGGGTGATGAAGAGCTACCCGTTCCATCCACTGCTGCGCGACCTCTACGGCCGCTTCCGGGAGAACCCGGGCTTTCAGCAGACGCGTGGGCTGATTCGGCTGATGCGGGCGACTGTGGCCGACCTGTGGGATCCGGCGACGCAGGGCAGCCGGGCGGCCGAGCGCACCCTGATCGGGCCGCACGACGTCAACCTCAACGACGACACCACCCGCACTGAGGTCGCGCAGATCAACAGCAACCTCCAGAACGCCATCGCGCACGACGTGGCGAGCGGGGGAACGGCTGTGGCCGAAGAACTCGACACCCGGGAGGGCCACCGCACCGCCACCGACGCGGCCAAGCTGCTCCTGATGGCGTCCCTGGCCAACGTGCAGAACCCGACCCTGGGGCTGAGCATCGCGGAGGCGACCGCGGCCCTGGCCGCACCGGGGCGGGACATCACCCGCGTCAAGGCCATCCTGGAAGACCTGGCCACCCGCGCGTGGTACATGCACGGCAACGAGGCGCGGCTGTACTTCAAGAACGTCAAGAACATCAACGCCGAGCTCGACGACCGCATGCGCACCCTCACGGAAGAGCACGCCGTGCAGGAGCTGCGCAAGCGGTTGGAGCAGATGTTCGAGGTCAAGACCGGGTACGTCTACGGACGTGTGGCCGCCCTGCCGGCCGTGGACGAACTGGACGTGCGCGAGGACCGTCCCCTCCTGGTGGTCTTCCGCCCACACGAGGCAGGCCTGCACCCGGACCTGCGGACCTTCTACGACGCCACGCCCTGGAAGAACCGGGTCGTGTTCCTCACCGGGAGCAAGTCCAACTACCAGCAGCTCGTCACGGCGGGCAAGCGCCTGCGGGCCATCGACAGCATCCTCAAGGGCCTGGAAGCGGAGCGCACGCCCGAGAACAACCCGCAGATGGTGCAGGCCCGTGACCTCGCGGAAAAGGCCCTGGCCCAGTTCCAGATGGCGGTGCGAGAAACCTTCACCACCCTGTACTACCCGCAGCGCGACGGGCTGGCCACCGCCGAGTTCCGCATGGAGTTCAGCGGCAACAAGTACGAAGGGGAGCGTCAGGTCGAGCAGACCTTGCGCGAGCGGCAGAAGTTCACTGATGAGGTCAGCGGGGACGTCTTCCGCAAGAAGGTGGAAGCCCGCCTCTTTACCCAGTCCAGCATGCCCTGGGGCGAGGTGAAGAAGCGCGCCGCCTCCAACCCGGCGTGGCAGTGGCACAAGCCCGACGCCCTGGACGCGCTGCGCGCCGACATGGTGAACCGTGACCAGTGGCGCGACGAGGGTGGCTACACCAACAAGGGACCCTTCCCGCAGCCCGACACCGATGTCACCGTCCAGCAGCTCAGCAGGAATCCAGAAACGGGCGTCGCGGAGTTGCGGGTCACGCCGGTGCATGGGACCACCGTCTACTGGGACGAGGGCGGGGAGGCGACGACCGCCAGCCGCCAGCTCGACGGCAACACCCTGAGCACCGGGGCGCTGAAAGTCAGCTTCCTGTGTGTGGACAAGACGGGGGACCACCAGCCCGGCCCGGCCCGGACCTGGACGAACAGCCTGACCCTGAAGTACCGCCCGCCCTACCAGGTGGGAGCCGAGCGCCGCCTGGAGTTGCAAGTGGCTCCCAAGGCCACCATCCGGTACACCACCGACGGCAGCAACCCGCGTGGGCACGGCGCGGTCTACGAGGGTCAGTACGTGGTGGTCCCGCCGGGCACACCCAAGGTGCTGGCGATCGCCGAGCGCGACGGGGTCTACAGCGAGACCCTCGACATCCCGGTCCGCTGGGACAAGGCCTGGACGGTGGATGCGGCCAAGCCTGCCCGCTGGACCCGTCCTGTGGACAACGGCACCACCGCGGAGAGCTACAAGTACCTCGATCGCCTCAAGACCTACGGGGCGCAGCTTGTGGGGCCACGGGTCACGGTGGTGGACGGCAGCCGCTTCGTTGAGCTGAACATGGATCAGGACCGCCGGATGGAAGCGGGTGACCTGACCCAGGCGGTGGAGTACCTGCGTGGCCTGATCGGGGGCGGCGACGTGCAGTTGTCGGGCGAGGCCACCGAGTTCGTGCGTGGTCAGGACTTGCTGGACTGGGCGCAGGACGCCAAGCAGGATGTGGCCGAGCAGGAAGTCAAGCAGTAACCTTGCCCGCCCACACTCCAAAAGCAAGGACCACCCTTGCCGAAGGGCCGGTCACGCCTCACCATGTTCAGGTGACTGCGAAGGTCCCCTCCCCCCGCAAGAAGCCTGCCGTGAAGTCCCAGGCTGGCAACTTCGGAGTGGTGGACCTGGCTGGGCCTCACTTCCGCGTGGACATCCCACGGGGCAAGGCGGCCGAGGTCGAGATCGGCGACCTGATCCCCGACGAACACGGACAGATGGTGCAGGAGCTTCGGGTCCGCCTGACTCGCCTGCGCTGGGACACGTTGGCCGAGCGTGTCGAGACCCAGCTCAACCTGCGCCTGCGGCAAGAGGGTGCCCCGCCCGGCGCGTGGCGCAGTGGGATCAACCTCGTGCGGCGTGACCTGGGCAAAGAACTCACCCTGCTGTGCTGGGCCGTCGAGGAGGCCGATCCGGGCACCATCGACCTCGCCCTGAGCAATTGGCTGGGGCTGGAGCCGGAGGAGCGCTGGTGGCTCTATACCCAGACGGCGGCGGCCACTGGGGACGCCCTGACCGGCCGTGGGCGAGGCTGGCGCAAGGCGGTGCAGTACGCCCTGACCGACAACCCGCTCGCCACCGAGCGTCCACGCCAGAGCCGCCGCACGCCCGGCTTCTTCCAGGAAGCGGCCAAGCGGGGGCCGGGCCTGTTCGATACCGGCGAGGACTGAACCGGGCCTGTTCACTGTCGGCTTTGTAGGACTCTGGTCAGACTTTTTCGCTAAACTGGGTGATCCAGGGGGCCGAGATGACCAGAACGTGGAAGTTGGAAGAAGCCAAGACGCACCTGTCCCAACTGGTGCGCGACGCCGAGCATGAGCCTCAGGTCATTACGCGGCACGGCAAGCCTGTGGCGGTAGTCAGTGCCGTGAAGGAGGGCGGCCTGCCGGAACAGCAACAGCCGGGCATAGAACAGCCAGGCAAGGTGGCGGCGCGGGGGCCGAGCGCTCTGGACGCCCTGCGCGGCGACTTTGACTTTAGCGACATGCCCGAAGAGGACTGGCTGGAGCGCGACCGGCGAACCGACCTGCGCGAGCTGGAGCTGTGACCCTGGGTACACCCATCTTGCTGGACACCAACGTCCTCAGTGAAACAGCCAAAAAGCGGCCCGACCCTACCGTCACTGCGTACCTGGCCGACCTCGACTTCACGCAGACCTTTATCGGTGCCGCTTCTGTGGCGGAGATAGAGCGGGGCATCCATCTGCTGCGCGGGCGGGAACCTGTCCGGGCACAGCGGCTGCAAACCTGGCTGGAAGCGTATGTGCTGCCCCGCTTTGGCGAGCGCGTGCTGCCCTTTGACCTGAATGTCGCCCGCGAGTGGGGCCGCTTGATGGGTACCGAAGCGGCCCGCCGGCAGCCGCCCCCCCTGCTCGACTCGCTGCTCGCTGCCACCGCCTCGGCCCACCGCCTGACTCTGGTGACCCGCAACACCGCCGACTTCCTGGCCTTTCCCGTCGCCGTCTACAACCCGTGGAACCACCCGCATCCATCCCCCACGCCGCCGGAGCACCCATGACCACCCTGCCTGATTCCACCACCTCGGCACGCCCACAAGACCTGCGGGACGCGCCTGCCCTGATCGAGAAGTACCTGCCCGTCGCCAAGCTGAGCGCCGAGAGCTACAAGGAGCGCAAGGCCGGCAGCGGCCAGACCCTCACCGGCCTGGGCAAGTGGTGGGGCCGCAAGCCGCTGATCCTGGTGCGGGCCACGCTGCTGGGGCTGCTGCTGCCGCAGACGGACGACCCGAAAAAGGACGCTGAGGTCTTCCTGAAGCTGCTGACGATGGACGACGCGGGGCTGGAGCGGCGCCGGAGCAAGCCCATCCCACCCGCGCGGGTTCTGGAGGTTCTGGAGACGCTGCCCGAGGATCAGGCCCGGCCCTACGCGATAAGACGGCCGGACGGCAGGCTGGGCTTGAAGCCGCTGGAACGGGGAACGAAGGAAGCGCTGCAAGCTCTGGCCTTCCGCCATCTGCCCTACGCCGAGAAGCTGGCCTACGCCGACCGCCCGGAGCACCTGAGTGGCCCGGACAAGAAAGCCTGGGAGGACATCAACGCGCACCTGGGCACGCACGCCGCCAACTTGTCCGAACTGGTGGAGGAACTTGGCCTGCGCCGCTTCGGGCACCGTCCGCGCGTGGGGGATGCCTTCGCGGGAGGGGGCAGCATCCCCTTCGAGGCCGCCCGGATTGGGGCCGATGCCTACGCCAGCGACCTGAACCCGGTGGCGGGCCTGCTGACCTGGGCCGCGCTGAACCTGGTGGGCGGCGGGCCGGACGTGGCCGAGCGGGTGCAGAAGGCGCAGCGGGAGGTTTTCCGGGCGGTGGACGAGCAGATCACTGTCTGGGGCATCGAGCACAACGAGCAGGGTTGGCGGGCCGACGCCTACCTGTACTGCGTGGAGGTGCGCGACCCGGAAAGCGGGTACATGGTGCCCCTCGCGCCAAGTTGGGTAATTAGCGAGAAGTACGGAGTTGTTGCTGAATTGGTGCCTGACCATGCGAGCAAGCGGTACGACATTCGGATCATCGAGAACGCGAGTTCAGTTCAACTTAAGCGGGCCAAAGAAGGTGGCACTGTTAAGCTCAGGAGTTGCACCTGCATAACGACGGGGAAGCGCTCCCAGCCGAGAAAATCTGGGAGTGTCTACGTCACAGATTCTGGGGGAGCGCGTCCGCATTCTGGCAGATGAGTTCCTGGCCGTTCCAACCACGTCCTACCAACAGCGCAGCCTGGAGGCTGCGCTGTCGATGTTCCTGGACACTGCCACCAAAACGGCGTTGCACCGCGCTGAGTTGGTCAGCAAAAGTGCGCTGAGCCGCCTCCTGAACGAGTACCCCTGGGATACGGCACAGGGTTGGGCCATCTTGCAGCGCGCCCAGTGGGACGCGCTGCTTGTCGCGGCCCGACGAAAACACCGCCCACTCCTGCGGCTGAGTGTCGACCTGACCAGCATCGAAAAAAAGGGCAGCACGCTGCCCTTCGTTCGCGTCTATAACGAGGTTCACGGCATCCATCTGGTCGTGTTGTTCGCCGAATACGGAGCGGTGAAGTTTCCCGTGGGGTACCGGGTCTACCGGGGCAAGGGGACAGCGACCCCAGTGACTCTGGCACGAGAACTTCTGCGAACCGTCCCAGACGCGATCCGTCGTCGATTCCGGATTCGCGTGTTAGCAGACAGCGGATTCGAATCCGCTGTCTTCCTGGATGAAGTCAGGCAGCTGGGCTTCGAGTTTGTGGTGGGCGTTCGGTCAACCCGGCGGACGATGCACCCAGGCGAGGTCACGGTGGCTGACTGTCCGCATGGAGGCTACATCGAATTGAAGAACTGGCCGCATGACCCGCTGGTGCTGGGTCGCGTCGACCGTGGAGACCGGGTGTTTCACGCGGTTTCTTCGGAACTGATGGAAGGCGACGAGGTGGTCGCCGAGGGGGCAAAGCGGTGGAGTGAGGAATCGTTCTTCAAGGAGGGCAAGCACCAGTTTGGTCTGGCGCAGTTCGCATTGCGAACTGCTGTGGGCCTGGATCGCTGGGTCCTGCTGGTGTTCCTGGCCTGGACACTGGCCATCCTGCACCGAGAGACCGGGATGACCCTGGAGGCGTGTGCTGCTCTGGCACTGATGACGGTCATGCCAGACGTTCATTTGAACCGCCTGCTCCTGACGTTCAGCAGAAACTCGGAATTTCTCCGCCAGCACGGCTATTCACTGCGCTATGCGAGGTGCAACTCCTGAGTTTGGGCAATTGGCCGTTCCAGACCCCGAGACTTTGGGCAATTGACCCCGAGACTTTGGACAATTGAACTGGAAAATGACGTTCAGGACGTGTGGCCCGGAGCTCCTTGATGATGATCATCATTCTTTTACTTCTTTAAAAAGATCTTTGATCAACAACAGACGCCGTTTAGGGCTTGAGTGAGGCAGTCTCGGGCAGCGCGGGGACGAGAAAAAATGGAGACGGTATGGCTAGATACCGTCTCCACCACAGTCTAGGTCGGCGGACCGTCATTCGTCAGCTTCACCGCTGGGCCAAACGGCATTTCAGCGACCAGAAGCGATGTAAACACCAGAAGCTCAGCGACGCGCTGCTGGTGGCCTTGCTGCTCAGCCGTCTCGTCTTCAAGCATCCGTTCGGGTCGATTTGGTGGCAGATGCTGAGGGAAGACCGCTCCGGTCTTCCCTCGTATACCCAGGCGTACACCCGTGGCCTCCGGTTGCTCGACCGCCTCGAAACTGTCGCCAGCCCAGCCAGACGCTGCACAGAGGTCATCATCGACTCGATGCCGCTTCCGGTCTGTCGTCCCAAACGAGGGAAACGCTGCGCGTTTCCTGGCGCCAGGTGGGGCTTTGGGACGCAAGGTGACGTGTACGGCTACAAGCTCCACGCTTGGGTGACGCCGGAGGGTGAAATCGTCCAGTACCTGCTGAAACCTGCTGAGGGTGCCCCAATTGCGGTACCAGCCGATTTGCAAAAGTCAGCGTACCTCAGCCCGCCTGTTCGAGGCGGGCGAATTCGTTCGGGGTCCGTCCACCGAGCGAGGTATGCGGCCTGACGGCGTTGTAGTCCTGGCGCCAGGCAGAGAGGATCAGGCGTGCCTGATCCAAGCTTTGGAACCAGTGCAGATTCAGACACTCGTCCCGGACACGGCCGTTGAAACTCTCGATGTAAGCGTTCTCGACGGGCTTCCCCGGCCGGATGAAGGTGTGCGTGATGCCACGCCCATGGGTCCAGAGATCCAGGCCCTTGCCCGCGAACTCTGGGCCATTGTCGGTGGTGATCGACTGCGGTGCCCCCCGGAAGCGGACCACCGCTTCCAGAGCGCGGACGACGTCATGCCCGGTGATGGAGGTCCCGACGTGCATCACCAGGCACTCCCGGGTGAAGTCATCCACGACGTTCAGGACCCGAAACCGCTGCCCGGAGGCCAGCTGGTCCGACATGAAGTCGAGGCTCCACCGCTGATTGGGCGCAGAAACCGCAGGTTTCTGCTGTCGCTCTCCTACACTGAGCTTGCGGCGCTCCTTCTTTCGAACGGCCAGCCCTTCAGCCCGGTAGATCCGGTAGACGCGCTTGTGGTTGACGGTCTCGCCCTCTCGACCCAGCATCAGGTGAATCCGCCGGTACCCGAACCGAGGTCGCTCTCGGGCCAGTGTGCGGAGACGCTCGACCAGGCGTTGGTCTTTTTCCCTTTTGGGGCTGTTCCGTCTTTGCGTGGTCCGGGAAAAGCCCAGCACCCGGCAGGCCCGACGTTCGCTGACCGCAAAAGAATCCCGCAGCAGGGTCACCATCTGCTTTTTGAGGGGCGTCTGCGCCTGGGACGACGTCCCAGGCGTCACCACTTTCGCCCCACCACCTCCTTCAGCATGGCGTTGTCGAGCGACAGATCCGCTACCAACTTCTTCAGGCGCTGGTTTTCTGCTTCCAACTGGCGAAACTTGCGGGTCTCGTCTTTGGTCATCCCACCGTATTTGGCTTTCCAGCGGTAGATGGTCGTCATCGCGACTCCATGGAGTCGCGTCAGATCGCTCAGCGGCGTGCCTGCCTCAAGCTGCCCGAGGATGTCCAGGATCTGTTGTTCGGTGTACCGTTTGCCTTTCATGTGCCTCCAAGTTTGCTGCTCGATTTGCAATCAGACTGGCACCGGAAACAGGGGCAAGGTCAATTTGACATACGCCATAGCTGTACTTCGGGAATATTCAGGGAGGGGACACAGGGGCCAGCATCTCGGATGCTGGCCCCTGTGCTATGGCTCGTTCTCTGCCTCGCTGGACCCGACATTTCCCTACCTGGTTTGCGCCCTTTCTGGTGCATTTTCGCCACCGAGCCCAGCGGACCTGGGCGCCTCTGTACGTCCGTGGATTGTGCAGCACGGTCCACCGAAAAAGCATGCAGCCCTTGGCTGCCGTCGTGGCGCCCGGGAAAGAGGACCATCTCCAGCAGTTCATCACCGACAGCCCCTGGCTGACCGAACCCCTGGAAACCCTGCTCGCTCAGCGGGCTCAGCAGATGCTGGGTGGCAAAGACGCCGTGCTGATCATCGACGACACCTGCTTGACAAAGTTCGGCACCAAGTCTGTCGGCGTCGCCCGTCAGTATTCCGGGCAGGTCGGGAAGATCACCCCCTGTCAATGCCTCGTCTCCCTGACGTTGGCCCAGCACGACTTGCCGGTTCCGCTCGCCCTACGGCTCTTCTTGCCACAGGAGTGGACCAACGATCCCGCTCGGCTCAGGGCGGCTGGTGTTCCGTTGGAACACCAGCCGCCACAGACCAAGTGCGAACTGGCGCTGAAAGAGTTGGACCGGGTGCGTCCACACGTCACCTTCGGCATGGTTCTGGCGGATGCGGGGTACGGCGTGAACGCCCGGTTCCGGCAGGCACTCACCGAGCGAGGACTGCTGTGGTCGGTCGGCATCACCCGCACGCAGACGGTCTATCCCAGGGACGTTCGCTTGATCCCCATCCCTCGGATCTTCCGGGGCAGGAAACCGACGCACCCAACCCCATCCGAGGACCGACTGTCGGTAGAAGAAGTGCTGGCGGGTGCTGCATGGCAGCACCTGGTATGGCGACATGGAACCAAAGGCCCGCTCTCCGGACGCTTCGCGGCTGAATACGTTCGCCTGGCAGACGGGGAGGAGTACGCTCGCAGTCAACATCTGCCGGGTCAAGCCGCCTGGATCATCGGAGAACAGCGACGAGGTGAGGAGCGCAAATACTACGTCTGCAATCTGCCCCCTGACACGCCGTTGTCGCGGTTGGTGGAAGTCACCAAGCGCCGCTGGGCGTGTGAGCTGAGCCACCGGGAGCTGAAGGACGAAGTCGGGCTGGACCACTTCGAGGGCCGGTCCTGGCAAGGTCTGCATCACCACGCCGTGCTGTGTATGGTGGCCCTGACCTTCCTGCAATGGCTTCGCCTCACCCAGCCCGACGACCTCAGAGGCGACACCATTCCGGCCATTCGAGCGGAGGTGGCAGGGGACTTGCCCCTGCCACCTCCTTGCCGCCGATGTCACACCTGCACCGCCTTATTCAGCGGCCCCTGAATATCCCCGAAGTACAGATAGAGGCTGCCAAGAACCCTAAGCAAAAAGTGGCGTGAGGTTGTGGCAGAGCAGAATGCAGGCGGCGAGGAAGTGGAACCCAACCAATGTGGAGGGAAGGCGTTCCAGATCTCGGCTCAGCCTCCGGAAGCGTGCCAGCCACGCAAACGAACGTTCAACCACCCAGCGTTTCGGAAGCAGGATGAACCCCTTGGTCGCTTCTGGACGCTTCACGACGACCAGCTCGACGCCCGCATCCGTCGCGTCTAACGCGGTCTGGACTCCCGTATACCCTTGATCCACGAAGGCGACTTCCACCTGTGCTCCGGTGGCTTCCTGCACCTCTAGGCACAGGTCTTTGACCTGTGCCCTGTCCTGTTCGTTGGCTGGGGAAGTGAGGATAGCCAGCACGTGTCCCAGGGTGTCCACGGCGAGGTGAACCTTGGTGCCCTTGCGCTTCTTGGCCCCGTCATAGCCCGCACGGTGACCGCTTTCAGGTGTGCTTTGGAGGGTTCGGCTGTCCATGACCACCGCGGACGGCTCGGGATCTCGACCTTGCTCCACCCGGGCCAGGATTCGCAGGTCGTGGGCGGCATTCTCGAAGCAGCCTGCCACGAACCAACGGTGCGCCTGTTGGCGCACCGTCTCCGCAGGAGGAAAGTCGTTTGGAAGATAGCTCCACTGCGCCCCCGTGCGGGCCATCCACAGCAAGGCGTTCAGGACATCCCGGATGGGGTGCTTCCGTTGACCTGCATCCGCACGGCTGAGCAGCAGGTACGGGAGCAGGAACAAGTAGGTGTCGTCGTCAACGTCGCTGGGGTAGCCTCGCCGCGTCACCCACCCATTCTGCTGTTCTCAGAGCCACGCCCCTCGAGTTCGTCCCTGTTCTTGGCAGCCTCTAGCTGTACTTCGGGGATATTCAGGGGCCGCTGAATAAGGCGGTGCAGGTGTGACATCGGCGGCAAGGAGGTGGCAGGGGCAAGTCCCCTGCCACCTCCGCTCGAATGGCCGGAATGGTGTCGCCTCTGAGGTCGTCGGGCTGGGTGAGGCGAAGCCATTGCAGGAAGGTCAGGGCCACCATACACAGCACGGCGTGGTGATGCAGACCTTGCCAGGACCGGCCCTCGAAGTGGTCCAGCCCGACTTCGTCCTTCAGCTCCCGGTGGCTCAGCTCACACGCCCAGCGGCGCTTGGTGACTTCCACCAACCGCGACAACGGCGTGTCAGGGGGCAGATTGCAGACGTAGTATTTGCGCTCCTCACCTCGTCGCTGTTCTCCGATGATCCAGGCGGCTTGACCCGGCAGATGTTGACTGCGAGCGTACTCCTCCCCGTCTGCCAGGCGAACGTATTCAGCCGCGAAGCGTCCGGAGAGCGGGCCTTTGGTTCCATGTCGCCATACCAGGTGCTGCCATGCAGCACCCGCCAGCACTTCTTCTACCGACAGTCGGTCCTCGGATGGGGTTGGGTGCGTCGGTTTCCTGCCCCGGAAGATCCGAGGGATGGGGATCAAGCGAACGTCCCTGGGATAGACCGTCTGCGTGCGGGTGATGCCGACCGACCACAGCAGTCCTCGCTCGGTGAGTGCCTGCCGGAACCGGGCGTTCACGCCGTACCCCGCATCCGCCAGAACCATGCCGAAGGTGACGTGTGGACGCACCCGGTCCAACTCTTTCAGCGCCAGTTCGCACTTGGTCTGTGGCGGCTGGTGTTCCAACGGAACACCAGCCGCCCTGAGCCGAGCGGGATCGTTGGTCCACTCCTGTGGCAAGAAGAGCCGTAGGGCGAGCGGAACCGGCAAGTCGTGCTGGGCCAACGTCAGGGAGACGAGGCATTGACAGGGGGTGATCTTCCCGACCTGCCCGGAATACTGACGGGCGACGCCGACAGACTTGGTGCCGAACTTTGTCAAGCAGGTGTCGTCGATGATCAGCACGGCGTCTTTGCCACCCAGCATCTGCTGAGCCCGCTGAGCGAGCAGGGTTTCCAGGGGTTCGGTCAGCCAGGGGCTGTCGGTGATGAACTGCTGGAGATGGTCCTCTTTCCCGGGCGCCACGACGGCAGCCAAGGGCTGCATGCTTTTTCGGTGGACCGTGCTGCACAATCCACGGACGTACAGAGGCGCCCAGGTCCGCTGGGCTCGGTGGCGAAAATGCACCAGAAAGGGCGCAAACCAGGTAGGGAAATGTCGGGTCCAGCGAGGCAGAGAACGAGCCATAGCACAGGGGCCAGCATCCGAGATGCTGGCCCCTGTGTCCCCTCCCTGAATATTCCCGAAGTACAGCTAAGCGCCACACCCTGATGGTAGCAAGGCAAGTCATTTCGCGTCCGCAGACATGCAGGCATTCAATACTCCGCCCGGTGACCTGGCCTGTCTGGCCAACTCGGCCTCTCCGTCCCCCAATGCGCTTAACAGCTTCTTTACAGGGGTCCAGCAGGATGCCGTATGGCGACTCAACTGTTTTTGCTTGGTTCGGTGGCGTGGGCGATATTGGGCGGGGTGGGATTGGCTGCGCCTGCCAGTGTCACGCTGAAGAACATCCGCCATGAGTACCAGGGTCCGGACAACTGCGCGCCCGTGACGGCGCTGAGCATTCTCGGGTACTACGGTACTCAGGTCACTCAAACTCAAGCGGCCGGGGCCATGAAAGATTACCGGGGGGATCCCCAGGTCACCAGCCTCGAACTTGCGGCCTATCTGGGCCGATTTGGACTTCGCAGCGTCATCCGGTATGCGGGGGATGCGGAGGTGCTGCGCGAACTCGTATCACGGGGTTTCCCGGTCGTGGTGCAGCAGCGCCTGCGGCCTGGGAGCAATGTCGTGCACTTCCGCACCGTGTACGGGTATAGCGCTGGGCGCTTCCTGACCAGCGATTCGATCCGCGGACCTTCCCTGAGCCTGTCCACTGCGGAGCTTCAGGACTTGTGGCGGTACTACAACGGCGAGTATCTGGTCGCGTACCCGCCTGGGAAAGAGGGCCTGGTGCGGGCGGCGCTCGGGGAAGATTTCGACCTGACCGCGAACTGGCAGCACGCCAAACGCCACGGCGAGGAGGACGTGAAGGCACGCCCGAACGACCCGTACGCCTGGTGGGGGCTGGCCAAAGCGAACCTGCGACTGGGCAACATCAAGCTTGCAGCGCAGCAGTTTGACCGGGCCGTGCAGATCGGGGTGCCCACCATGTACTACCTGTACCGCCAGGAAGCCTTTGAAGCCTGGACACGGTCCGGCGAACACGAGAAGACGCTGCGCCTGACGACCCGCGCCCTGAAGTCGTACCCGCGAAGCAAGGAACTGATCGAGTTCCGCAGTCGCGCGAGCAGGGCGCTGGGCGGGTAGCCGCCTCATTGGGGTACGCCCCCCGCCAGATGGACGTAAGCCCCTGGGGAGCTTACGTCCAGTGGGTGCGTACAGCGTGGGTAGACTGCCATCAGCGCGATGAAAAACGCCCCTTGGGCAAATATGTCAGGCGTGAGCTTGGGCTCCTGTTCCCCACCCGAACGCTTCTGACCACCAGGAGCCCTGTCCTGCTCAGACTGCCTGTTCCTCCGTCTCTCCTTTCAATGGCAGGGCAGATGATCAACATCCGGCTGCGTGCGTATGCTGGCCAATCCGGCACCCGCTGCTGGAGTTATCCGGCACCCTCCCAGCCAACGGACGAGCTGTCCCCATTATGAAAGGCTGACCGTCTCCGGGGTCAACTTCCTGCTCTTCTTTCTGAGGCTTTCTCCCCGAAGTTCGATCCGGTAGGCGTGATGCAGGACGCGATCCAAGATCGCGTCCGCCAGCGTGGGATCTCCCAGATTCGCGTGCCAGGCCGGGGTCGGGAACTGACTGGTAATGATCGTCGAAGCCCGTTCATAGCGGTCATCCAGAATCTCCAGCAAAATCCTTCGACCTTCCGCTGTGGGCACATCCAGCCCCCAGTCATCCAGAATCAGGACGTTCACCCTGGCGATGCTCGCCAGGAGCTTCAGATACCGTCCATCCCCTTTCGCCAGGGTCAGTTCCTGCAACAGTCGCCCGGTTTGCGCATACAACGCCGTGAAGCCCTGACGGCAAGCCTGGTGCGCCAGGGCACACCCGATGAACGTCTTCCCGACGCCCGTGGGGCCGGTGATGATGACCCCCCTTTTTTCGGCGAGCCACTGACCCTGGGCCAGTGAACGCAGCAACCGGGCATCCAGCCCCCTCGGGTGTTTCACATCCACCTCTTCCAGGCTCGCATTGACCTTCAAACGCGCCGCCGTCAGGCGGCGCTGCAAGCCCCGGGTATCCCGGCAGGCCCGCTCACGGTCGACCAGCAAGGTGAGTCGTTCCTCGAAGCTCAGCTCGCGGAGACCAGGTTGTTCCTGTTGTTCTTGCAAAGCGAGCGCCATGCCATCGAGCTTCAGGGCGCGCAACTGTTGAATCACCGGATGGGGCAACATGTCAACCTCAATTCAGGGTGCGCTCGGCACCCGGTTCGTCGATCTCTGCGAAGTACCCAGGACCACGCAGATTGCTGTGGTCGGCTACAGGGAGTGCGGTGGGGGCATCGGGGAGTGGCGCTTCGTCCAGACGGTGCTTCAGGATGGATTTCACGCTCTGCAAGCTGTGCGCTTGCAGAGCCAACGCCCGCCGACAGGCCGCTTCCAGCCGCTCCCCGTACTCGCGGTGCAGGCGAAGCAGACCCGTCACGACGCGCTTTCTCTGTTCAGGATGTTGGAAGTACCGCGGTTTTGCGTACCTGAGGAAACGCCTCGACAATTCAAGCGAGGTGGGGTGTGGGAGAGCGAAAGAGGTACAGCAAAGAGTTCAAGCAGGAGGCCGTCCGGCTCGCCAAAGAGCCGGACCGGAGCGTGCTCCAGGTCGCGCAGGGCCTGGGGATCAGCGACTCGGCCCTGCACCGCTGGATGCGTGAGTTCGCAGGGCAGGGAGGGGCGGCCTTTCCCGGGCACGGGAAGCAGGTCCTGACCCCTGAGCAGGCCGAAATCAAGCGGTTGCAACGGGAGTTGGACATTGCACGTCAGGAGCGTGATGTCCTGAAAAAAGCCGTGGCCTTCTTCGCCCGGGAACAATGACGGCCTTCGAGTTCATCGAAGGGCACCGGGACGAGTTTCGTCTCGACGTGATGTGCCGCATGCTCGGCGTGACCAAGAGCGGGTACTTCACTTGGCGAGGAAGGCCGATCAGCACGAGGAAAACCAAGGATGCCGAGCTGAAGGACGAGATTGAGCGCATCCATATCAGGAGCAAGGGCCGCTACGGCGTCCCCCGGGTTCACGCCGAGTTGCGAGCTGCTGGGACGGCGTGCTCGCGTCGTCGGGTGGCCCGCCTCATGCGTGAGGCGGGCCTGCGGGGCAAGGTCCGCAAAAGGTACAAAGCCACCACCCAGGCGGACCCGGCTCACCCACCCGCCGAGGACCTGGTGCGCCGCAACTTCGAGGTCACCGCACCGAACACGGTGTGGGTCAGCGACATGTCGTACCTGCCCACAAAAGAGGGCTGGTTGTATCTGGCCGTCGTGCTGGACCTGCACTCCCGGCTGGTGGTGGGCTGGTCGATGGGGGAACGGCTCACCACGGACCTGCCGCTCTCGGCACTCAAGATGGCCTTGGACCGGCGGCGACCGCCGCCGGGACTGATCCACCATAGCGATAGGGGCAGCCAATACACGAGTTCCGCTTACCGAGGCGCCCTGGAGGCCCAGGGCGCCCTAGCGAGCATGGGCAAGAAAGGGGATTGTTTCGATAACGCCGTCGTGGAGAGCTTTTTCTCGACCCTGAAGCGAGAGCTGTTGTTGGACCACGTGTTCCACACGCGCCAGGAGGGGCGATCACAGGTGTTCGAGTACGTGGAGATGTTCTACAACCGGCAACGGCGGCACTCGTTCCTGGGCTACCGAAGCCCGGTAGAATTCGAGCGGATCAGGGAACCCGTAGCGGCGTAACCGAAAGTACGCAAAACCGAGGCAGGCCCATGTTGATCTCCGTCGAAGATGGCGCGCACCAGGGTCGTCGTGGCCTCCCCAATCTGCTGAGCCTGACCCAGGAGTTGGTCCGGACCCACCTCGCGGTAGTACCGGTGGTGGGCGGGCATGTGGTCCGGCACCGTGGTCTGTTGCCGGGCCGACGTCAGCGCGTCGGGGACCCGGTGATGAACCGCGATCCGTACGCCTGAACGGTAGATCTCGATCAACCGCGCGGTGAGTCGCAGATCCACCCGGGTCTTGACGTGGTGATGGGGCACGCTGTACGCGTGCCCCTGGACGACGACGTGGTAGTCCAGACCGACCGTGGCGTGCTTCCACTCGGCCACCTCGAAGGGCTGGGCGGGCAAGGGGCGCAGCAGGGGTTGATCCAGGGTTTCGAACTCACTGCGGCGACTGCCTGGCCTCTTCTGAAAGGGTTGCCCATTGAGGGTGTTCAGCAGTTCCCAGACCGCTTCGTTCGCCTCGGACAGGCTGAAGAACACCCGGTCGCGCAGCGGGGCGAGAATGCGGCGTTCCACGATCTGCACGTGCACTTCCACCAGGGCCTTGTCTTTGGGTTTGCGGACCCGGGCAGGGATGACGGCGACGTCGTAGTGCTGTGCGAATTCCTGATAGGTGCGGTTCAGCTCGGGTTCGTAGCGGCTGGCGTGGGTCACGCCAGCCTTGAGGTTGTCCGGGACGATGATCTCGGGCACTCCACCGAAGAAGTCCAGCGCCCGGACATGCGACGCGATCCAATCGTGAATGCCCTGGGTTCGGGTCACTTCGGCGTAGGTGTAGTCGCTGGCACCCAGGGTGGCCACGAACACCTGGCCAGCCTGGACGACCCCATTCCTCGGGTCGGTCAAGGGCAACGTCAGTCCGGCGTAGTCGACGAAGAGCTTCTCACCTGCCCGGTGGGTCTGGCGCATGGTCAGGCCCGTTGTGGCCTTCCACTTCCGGTAATTCTCGTTGAAGGTTGCGTATTGCCAGCCGTCCGGATGGTGCCGACGGTACTCTTCCCACAGCAGTTGACGAGTGACGCCTTTGCGCCGCAGTTCCCGGTCAATGGCGGCCCAGTCGGGCTGGTGGGTGACACTGACGGCAGCCTGCTCACGGGTACGAAAGAGCAGCACTTCGAGCTGGACATCGTCCAGCTCTGGGGGGAGAGGCCAGCTCAGCCCCGCTTGCTGAGCGCGTGCGACGTAATCCTGCACGGTGCTGCGGGCGAGTTGGACGCTTTGTCCAATGAGGCGGTCACTGAGCTTCAGTTCCAGTTTCAACCGCAAGACTTCCCTGATTTTTCGCATGGACGCTCGCTTTCTGGTCATCCTGCAAGGATGACCAGGGGAGTCTCGTCCGCGACCGGAGGGTGCCGGAATCAACCAGCGCAGGGTGCCGGATTAGACCAGCGGAAGGTGCCGGATAACTCCAGCGACCCCCGCCGGATTACGCCAGCGTACGCATGTGCTGGCGACCCTGACTCTGTCGGCCGCCAGCGCACATGGCAACGAAGGAAAACCGGTGGGTCAGCTCCGCGCCCGTGACGCCCACGCGCTGTTGTGGCTCCCCGACGGCCGCCTCCTGTTCGGTCACCATGACGGCGTGCAGGTCAGTCCTGACCAGGGCTCCACCTGGAAAAAGCTATTCGACAAGCCCGATTTCGACGCCATGAACCTCCAGTTGGCGGGCAGGAGCATCATCCTGGCCGGGCACGGTGTGTACGCGACCTCGCCAGACGGAAAGCGGTGGATGAACCGCACGCCCAAAGGCCTGGGTGGCAAGGACCTGCATGGGTACGCCGTGGACCCTGGGAACGCCGCGCGCCACTACGCCTGGGAAGCTGGGACTGGCCTGTATGGCAGCACGGATAGTGGCGCAATCTGGAGACCACTCACGGCGCAGAAGCTCCCGCCGGACGTGATGAAGCTCGCTGCAGGTCCGAAAGGCACCCTGTACGCCCTGTCTGCTCGTGCCGGCCTCTGGCGCTCCACGAACAGCGGAAAGTCCTTCACCGCCCTGCAAACGCCGGAAGCTCAGCCCACCACGCTCAGCGTGGCTGCCGACGGTGCCCTGTGGGTAGGTGGGAAAAGTGGGGTGTGGCGGCAGCAGGGCAACGCCTGGGCGCGTATTTCAGATGAAGCGGTCCTGCTCATTGCCGTGAATCCGAAACGGCCAGCCGAAGCGGTCTGGGTGGATCCCCAGGGCGCCGTCCACCGCACAGATCACTGAGGGACTCCTGCACCCATGTTGTCTCCTGGCGCTGAGCCGTCTTGTTGGAGCCGTCGAAGACTCGTGCAAGGGCCGGATGCCCTCTTTGGGAGCCTGAGGGTAGGAACCGAAGGCCACAGTGCCCGATCCCGGGGGTCCGTCAGGGAAGCTGCGTCTGGTCGCAAAAGGATTAGACAGGTTGGTGAGGAAGTGCTGCTTTCTGCCCGTGGCGGCATTTTTGTGGGAAAAAGGAGCCGCTGATAGGGGAGCGGCAGCGTAGAAATCTACCTGCCATACCCAAAGTGCCATCGCCTGAGGCGAAGACGGAACTTGAGCAGTCAGAAGCGGAAAGCGCAGGAAAAGAGGCGGCCCTCACTTGTATCATTACATCATGATGTAATGATGCGTTCCGATGACTCTCGCTGTATCCCCCGAACTGCTCGCCCTGCGGGCCAAGCTGTTCCGTGGCCTGGCCGACCCTTCCCGCCTCGCCATCCTCGAAGCCTTGCGTGACGGCCCCCGCACTGTCGGGGACCTTGCGGCCCACGTCGGCCTGCAACAACCCAACGTTTCCAATCACCTGTCCTGTCTGCGCGAGTGCGGCCTGGTCTCATCGGCGCAACAGGGCCGCTATGTCCATTACCGGCTCAGCGACGGGCGGATCACTACCCTCCTGGGCCTCGCGGACGCTCTGGTGGCCGAGGTGGCGCGCGGCGTCTACGCCTGCACCCGCTACGCCGAGACGGACACGCCGCAGGTGGAAGGGGGCCTCTCGTGATGGAGCGCCTGACCTTCAAGGTGCCCCAGATGGACTGTTCCGCCGAAGAGCAGCTCGTCCGCATGAAGCTGGAGGGCCAACCCGACATCGCCCACCTTGCCTTTGACCTCCCCGCCCGCACGGTCATGGTCACCCACAGCGGCAACGCCCCGACCATTGAACGCCTGATGGGCGAGTTGAAGCTGGGCGCGTCCTTGGTTGAACGTGCTGAGGTGGAAGAGGACGAGGTGGTGGATGCGAGCGACGATCAGCAGCGCCGCCTGCTCTGGATCGTGCTTTTTATCAACGCTGGGCTGTTTATCCTCGAACTCACCACGGGCCTGATTGCTCGCTCGATGGGCCTGGTGGCCGACAGCCTGGACATGCTGGCCGATACCTTGGTCTACGGGCTGAGCCTGTTCGCGGTGGGCAGGGCGGCCATTTACAAGAAGCGGGTCGCGCGGGTGAGCGGGTACTTCCAATTGGCGCTGGCGGCCTTCGGGGCACTGGAGGTCGTGCGCCGTGTCCTGGGGACGGGGGAGGAGCCGAGCTTCGGCCTGATGATCGGGATTTCCCTGATTGCCCTGGCAGGGAACGTCGCCGCGCTGTTGGTGCTGCAACGTGCCCGGAGCCAGGAGGCACACATGCGGGCCAGTTGGATTTTCACCACCAACGATGTGCTGGTGAACCTGGGAGTCATCGCGGCGGGGGTGCTGGTCTACCTGACCGGCTCGCGGCTGCCTGATCTGGTGGTTGGTGCCCTGGTGTTCGCCTTGGTGGCCTCGGGGGCGCTGCGGATTCTCAAGCTCTCTCGGTAAGACGAAGGACATTGAAGGCGCAAGGGGCCGCCGAGGGGGTGCCCTTCTTGGTCTCGCAGCTCGGGTGGGGAAACGTTTTGCTCGTCGCCAAAGTCGCTAACTTGCCTAGTACAGCGTTTTTGAATTTGTCATAGTGAGGTATGAGCCGTCCTCTTCGCTATCCAGTGACTTTGAGTGCTGAGCAAGAACAGACTCTGCACGGCATGACCATGAAGGGCAGTGGCAAGGCGCGGGTCATGACCCGCGCCCGGATTCTGCTGCTGGCCCATCGACAGGTCACGGACTCGGCCATCAAGGACGCCCTCGGTATCAGCGTCCAGATGGTGCAAGCGACCCGAAAACGCTTTGCCCTGGGGGGACTGGACGCGGCGCTGTTCGCTGCGCCGCATACGGGGCGACCCGCGAAGTTCGACGGCAAAGACCGGGCGGCCATCACCGCGCTGGCGTGCAGTGAGGCGCCCGAAGGTCACGCACAATGGAGTATTCGCTTGCTGGCAGAGAAGGCTGTAGAGCTGAACTTGGTCGACCACATCGCTCCGTCGACGGTGTTCTACATTCTGAAAAAAACGCGGTCCAGCCGCACCGCAAAAGGCAGTGGTGCATCGCGCACCTGACGGCGAATTTCCTCTGCGAGATGGAACGCGTTCTGGACGTGTACTCTCGGCCCTACGACGACCGTTTTCCCGTGTTGTGCTTCGATGAGCAACCCTGCTTCCTGATCGGTGACGTCATGGCCCCGGTTCCATCGGAACCGGGGCGAGTCGCCAAACAAGACTACGAATACCAGCGCTTTGGGAGCGCGGCTGTGTTGCTGGCCGTCGAGCCGAAAACAGGCCGACGGTTTGTCCAGGTCTGTGCCCGACGGACCGCCGAGGAGTACACCGCCTTCATGCAGAACCTGGAACGGGCCTATCCAGCAGCCGTCCAGATCACCCTGGTTCAGGACCACCTCAATACGCATCACGGCGGCAGTTTCTACAAGTTCATGTCGCCACAGGCGGCCCACCGGTTGGTGGGCCGCTTCGAGTGGGTCTACACGCCCAAACATGCCTCGTGGCTGAACATGGCAGAACTGGAATTCAGTGCCCTTCAGCGGCAGTGCTTGAACCGGCGTATTCCAGTGCTGGAACGGCTTCGGTCGGAAGTCGAGGCTTGGGTGGCAGCGCGTTCACGCGCGGGCGTCACCCTCAACTGGCAGTTCTCCACCCAGGTCGCCCGCCGGACGCTAGGACGGCACTACGAAGCCATTCGTATTAAATGAACGCTGTACTAGGTTGACTGCTGTCAGTGGCAGCGCTGCAGCTCATCGGCCTCTGTTACCTGAGGTTTTACGGTCAACCCGACGGGTTCTCTGAGACGATGGAGGATCAATGCCTCGCGAGCTTGGCTGGCGGCGTCCGGCAGCAGATGGGAGCAGAACGTGTCAAGGAAAGCCGGTTCAGTAGGCCGGTCTTGGGCTGCGCTGACCAGGAGTTAACCCCACGGTCACTTCTGGCGGTATCAGCGGTCAGCTCCGGGCGACCGCCGAGCACCGCCACAGCGTGGCGCATGTCATGACTCTCCTGTAGGCGCCGTGGTCGCGCCCCGCAAGGGCCACCAACTCGGTGGCCAGGTCGGCGGCAGCGGTGGTGTCCCGAAGGCACCTTCCGCTGGGCAGGCCCGACCGCTCGGCATAGCGGATGGCGGAGACGGAGAAGGTCCAGGGGTTCTGCAACCTCTGGTCAGGCACGGCAGAGCGGACTGAGATGGTCTCACCCTTGACCAAGAGGAATTGGTTCAGCCGTTTGGGTCATGCATGAACTTCAGAGGCGCTCAGGCCCACGCTCGGGGTGGGCTTTTCGTGGGAGGTCCCGCTGGAGTGCGGGAGACGGGAGGGGCCTGCGGCTTCAACACCTTTTGAGTTCAGGTGCAATTCGCGAGCAGCGAGTGGGTGACATGGGTTGGTGTGGGGGTTGGCCGGATGGGGAGGAGCCAGTTTGCCTGGAGTGACTCTGTCCTTCTGGTAATCGGGCTTACCAAAAGGTGATAGTGTCAGCCGTACAGGAAGAGACGCCGATGACCGAAAGGGACACCTCGCAAACTCTGGTGCACGCTGTCAGCTCCGTTGGCCTTGAAGTGAACGAGGACACACAGCGGGCGGCGGCAACCGCACGGCAGTTTTTGACCTTTGCCAAATCTCTGGCTGACCACAGCTCTCCAGTGGGACCTCAGCAAGCCATGCAAGCTCTCAACGCCCTCGTGGCCCTCTGCGTCCGTCAGTACCAAGCAGAGTTGCTGACTGCTCCCCTTAGCGGCAGAGGTCATGCGGCGGACAGTGACCCTTTCGCATCGCTCTTCCACGGCCCCCTTGATGCAGAGGGGCGCAACTTCTTCGCCCTCGCCCCCTGGCGTGAAGAGCCCACCACCCTCCAACTCAAAGACGGCTTGATCTGGGCCTCGCCCTGGGAACCGGAGCGGTACCGCCGTGCGCTGCTGCGCTCCGGTCCGGGGTGGCGACAACCCACGTGGAAACAACACAACGACCAGACTGGTGTCGTGTACCTGCCCTGGGGTCTGTACTGCGTGGAGAACGGCAACCACAGCGCTGCGTCCGGCATCCTGCAAGGGGACGGGGTGCTGGTGGCGCACGACGTGTGCGACCTGACCCCAGTGCTGCAACGTGTGGAGTTGGGAGAACAGGGCATCGTTCGTGAGGATACCGGCGCGCTGGTGGGCACCCATGAAGCTTGGTCTGTACTGGCCCTGATTGGGCTCGGCAAACTCCTTGTGGCCCATCAAGCTGGGGGGCGACCATGACG
This sequence comes from Deinococcus sp. NW-56, assembly GCF_002953415.1. Taxonomy (NCBI): domain Bacteria; kingdom Thermotogati; phylum Deinococcota; class Deinococci; order Deinococcales; family Deinococcaceae; genus Deinococcus; species Deinococcus sp. NW-56. The sequence goes on from NZ_CP026518.1 coordinate 364,892, forward strand.
CTCGACCGATACAAACACGGGCAACTGGCGCCGTCGCGGACGTGGGTGAGCCTCCAGCCCGAGGAGCGGCGGCGTCGGGCAGTCGCTGCGATTGCGGAAGGGGATGTGGGGACCCTGCTCGACCTGCTCGAAGCCCACCATGTCCGCACCCACGGGCACGTCAGCAAGGAGACGTTGCGCAAGTACCGCCTGGGCGCCCGCACCTGGCTGGAGTACGCCCAGGACAACGCGGTCAAGGTGCTGCGTCCGGAGACGGAGCACGCCGATCTGTGGGTGCGTGAGCTGGAGGCCAGTGGGAAATCTCCAGCCTCGGTGGGTGTGCTGCTTGCCGGAGCACGGGCACTTTACGCTGCCCTGCGCTGGGCCAAGGCGACGACCGATCACCCCTTCACTGACGTGAGGCCGCGCAAGGATAAACGCCGTCCCTGGGATAAACGGCAGCCTTACCCGGAAGGGGATGTGGGGAAGCTGATCGCCGGGGCATCGATTGAGATGCGGGTTCTGCTGAGGCTGGGGAGCATCGCCGGACTCCGCGCTTCGGAGATCACGTCCCTGAAGTGGGGTGACTTGGACCTGGAGGGAGGAGCACTCACCGTGCGGAACGGCAAGGGTGGGAAGACCCGGCGGGTTCTGCTGTCGTCCTCTTTGATGGCGGACTTACGAGAACTCGGTCCGCAACACGAGGAGGTGGCGGTGATCGGACGAACCCCGGAAGCGGCACGGGGGAGACTGCGCACCCTGTGCCAGCGGGAAGGCATTCCCTACCTGGGCCTGCACGCGCTGCGCCACACGGCGGGAACACGGCTGGTGCGAGCGGGCTTCCAGCTTCAGGATGTGGCCGAGCACCTGGGACACAGTGACGTGCAGACCGCGCGCACGTACGGCAAGTGGGCGGACGACCGGTTGAAACAGCACATGCAGCAGAGCTGACGCCTGTCGTTCTGAGGGAACCATCCAACTCCGCTGCTCTGGAAGCGGCGCGGCAGGCCCCAGTCAATCCAGGATGCCGAGCTCGAAGCCTTCGCCGTCGACCTGGGCGCCCTCAAAGCGGAGATAGTCGGCGTCGGAAACAGAGAATGGAGGCTTCGCAGGGGCATCGAGCCAGAAGAGAAGTCCTTCCCAGCTCACGAGGGTTGGAAGAGAGAGCCGTTCCAGTTCCGGCGTACGCCTGAGCGTGACGTGACCAGGGGCAGACATTCCTGGGGAGCCGACAGATACGAATTCGTCGAGCGCCAAATGTTTCAGGCCTATAAAGCGGTGCAGGGGAAGTCTGAGGACCCGGGCAAGCTTCCTGAGCGTCAGGAGACTATGCCCCCCGTACTGAGGATCGGTCATACGGTGCAATGCTGCTGGGCTGGTTCCCATGAGTCGGGCCACTTCTACTTCCGTTTTGCCGCTCCGTCGGATCGCCTGATCAATGGCCAAGCTGACCGGATTGGGAGACACGGGCTCAATCCAGTGAACGCGTGCTTCATTGGCACCAAGCCGGTCATCGTCAGCCAGGTCAGTGAGGTCTTTCGTACGGATCGGCGGCCATTCAAGCCCCTGCGCAACGTACAGCGTCAGGAGGTCTCCAGCTTGCACGCCCAGACGCTGCACCACGTCTTCCTCTGTCGTCCCGGAAGCGCGGAGGTCAAGGTCGGGCAGGATACCCGTCCACTGTCCCTGATAGTGGGTGAGAATCGCGAGGTACTGCATTTCTGGCCCATTACAAACAGCAACACACCCTTTGTCAACAGTGATAAAATCTCGCTAGGTTTGGCCAGTCAGTAGCTATATTCACGCCCTATGACGTGAAATTCAAAATTCGCGAATTTTGAATATACTGAAGCCATGAAGCCCGTAGACACCGTGGTGGCAGCGAAGCTGGTGAGTGTTGCCATCAATGGGATTAGTTACCAGGGGCTCAGTGAAAGTCTGGGGATCAGTGCTGCCGAAGCCCACGCAGCGTCCAGACGGTTGATCAAGGCTCGACTGTTTCGGGACAAGGACCGACAGGTTCCCTATCCCAAACGTCAGGCACTTCTGGAGTTCTGGGTGCATGGCCTGAAGTACGTCTACCCGGCGGAACTGGGTGCCCCCTCGCGCGGCATGGCCACTTCGGTGGGTGCGTTGCCCCTTTCTGCACTCTTCCCGGTCACGGGGGAAGGGGTGCCGGTATGGCCCTCGGCTGACGGTAACGTTCGCGGACCCGCTCTGGAACCTGTCCATCCGAGTGCCCTGACCGCCGCACAGGACTCCAGAGTGTATGAACTCCTGACGCTGATCGATGCCCTGCGCGTGGGCCGCGCGCGCGAGCAGCACCTCGCGCGGGACCTCCTCAAAGCTCGGCTCTACAGTTGGTGCTGATGCCTACACCCCTGGACCTGATGGATCAAGCGGCCAGAGAGCTCCAGCCCCTTCTGGGCGAGCTCGTCTTCGTGGGAGGAGCGACCGTGGGCTTGCTCCTGACGGACCCAGCGGCCGAAGAACCCCGGCCAACCCTGGACGTGGACGTGGCCACGCACGTCGCCAACCGCTCGGCCTTCCAGCGCCTTGAATCCCAAATGCGCAAGCTGGGGTTCTCCCCGGACCCCTCGGGTTCCATCTGCCGGTACGTCAAAGGCGACCTTCAGGTAGACCTGATGTCCGACAATGCGGAGATCCAGGGGTTCACAAATCCCTGGTACGCCTCGGCCATCCAGCAGGCGCACGACCACACCCTCCCCTCAGGGCTGAAGGTCCGGGTGATGGACGCGCCCCACCTGATCGCCACGAAGTTCGTTGCCTGGAACAGCAGAGGAGGGGGAGATATGTATCACCCCGACCTCGAAGACATTCTCGTGGTCGTGGACGGTCGCCCCGAACTGCCGGACGAGGTGCAGGTGGCTCCAGTGGAGCTCCAGCGCTTCGTGGCCGCAGAGTTCAAGGTCCTCCTGGCCCACGCCGACTTTGAAGACACTGTGCTGGGGTTTTGCCAGACCGACGGCCGGAAAGAAATCGTGCTGGGGCGTGTGCGGCAGATGGCGAATCTGTAGAGGGATGCCTGCGCCCTGGTCGCCGCACCCCGAGCTGGCCAAGACACACAGCACGGTCCCGCGTCCTGACAGGTCCAACATGGACCATGCGCCACGTTCAGCATCGCCAGAGAGATCGTTCCGTTGTCTTCGGCCTCAACCTGATTGCGGCAACCGGGTTTACTGAAATTGAACAGAGGGCCTCTACCGTGAGGGTATGGAGTTCTTCAGGATGGGCTGGAACTGGAAGATGCTGGTTGGGGTCGCCATGATCGCCGGGGCGCTGTACTTCTCTGTGTCACCCGGCACGTTGCCCTTCCTGTTGGTTGGCATGTGCCTGCTCCCGGTGGTGTCGATGCGGCTTCTCCCTCACGGCCACCGATCTGCGCAGCCCGAGCTTGCTCTGGCGTACGTTCCCGTGAAACCCGCTCCGCGGACGTGGTGGCACGGCCAGAACCAAGCTGACGAATATAGCGCTGGTTGGGTAACAGAGCTTTGGGAGGAGCACCAGGTGAAACCGTCTCGGGGCCGCGGCGTGCCTGACTGCCGGCGACCACGCCCCGAGAGTTTCCCTGGACGGTGGGCGAAGCGGCGAGTAGCCCCACTCCGGCCCCTGCACTGCCGAGGGAAGTGGCCCAGCGTCCTGGGAGGAGAGGGAGGGAGAACGTGGCAGCAGGAAGAACCTGGGGGCTGACAGCGGGAGTGGCGGCTGCCGTCGGCGCGCTGACCCTCATCTGGCCGACCATCGCCCCGACCCTGCGGGACATGGCCCTCGACCTATACCGGCTGGGTGGCACGCTGAACGCGGTCCTGGCGGGTCCAGTGAGCGCCCTGCGTGCCCGGACTGGAGTTTCGCTGCTCACCCCATTTCTGCTGGGCCTGCTGGCGGCCACTGCTCCCTGCCAGTTGTCCACCGGCGTGGCGACGCTCGCGTATGTGGCCCGAGATGGCCATGCAGGCGGGGCCTGGCCGCGAAGTTTAGCCTTCCTGTTGGCCCGCATGCTGGTGTACCTCGCGCTTGGTGCCGTGGCCGTGTTTGCCTTTGGCGGCACCCTGACGGCGTCTGGAGACTTCTTTACGGGTGTGCGGCGGGTGCTGGGCCCGCTGATGTTCTCCTTGGGACTGGTGATGGTCGGAGTGTTTCGCCCCCGTTTTACGGTGGGGATGGGACTCGCTGAGCGGTTCGAGGTGCGGGCGCGCCTGCGGCGGGACACCCTCGGCGCGTTCGCCCTGGGCCTGGCCTTCAGTCTGGCGTTTTGCCCGACCCTCTTCCTCCTCTACTTCGGGCTGACGCTCCCCTTGGCGGTGACGGCCCCGGTGGGTGCGCTCTATCCAGTGGCGTTCGTGCTGGGCATGATGCTTCCGCTGCTGCTGTTGGTCGCCATGCTACCGGCTGGGAGGACCGAGGCGCGCCGCACGTACCTGGGGCACCTCCGGCAGGCCCACCGATTGGCCACGCCCCTCGCCGGTGCCGCGTTCCTCCTCACCGGGTTGCTGGACACCTTCATCTACTGGTTGTTGTGAGGCGGGGCAGATGGTGAGGGCACCAGGTGCGCCAGAAGCGCTGCAGTTCAGCGTCCGGGGATGGGGGTCCGTCAGGGAAGCTGCGTCTGCTCGCAAAAGGACTAGTACAGCGTTCATTTAATACGAATGGCTTCGTAGTGCCGTCCTAGCGTCCGGCGGGCGACCTGGGTGGAGAACTGCCAGTTGAGGGTGACGCCCGCGCGTGAACGCGCTGCCACCCAAGCCTCGACTTCCGACCGAAGCCGTTCCAGCACTGGAATACGCCGGTTCAAGCACTGCCGCTGAAGGGCACTGAATTCCAGTTCTGCCATGTTCAGCCACGAGGCATGTTTGGGCGTGTAGACCCACTCGAAGCGGCCCACCAACCGGTGGGCCGCCTGTGGCGACATGAACTTGTAGAAACTGCCGCCGTGATGCGTATTGAGGTGGTCCTGAACCAGGGTGATCTGGACGGCTGCTGGATAGGCCCGTTCCAGGTTCTGCATGAAGGCGGTGTACTCCTCGGCGGTCCGTCGGGCACAGACCTGGACAAACCGTCGGCCTGTTTTCGGCTCGACGGCCAGCAACACAGCCGCGCTCCCAAAGCGCTGGTATTCGTAGTCTTGTTTGGCGACTCGCCCCGGTTCCGATGGAACCGGGGCCATGACGTCACCGATCAGGAAGCAGGGTTGCTCATCGAAGCACAACACGGGAAAACGGTCGTCGTAGGGCCGAGAGTACACGTCCAGAACGCGTTCCATCTCGCAGAGGAAATTCGCCGTCAGGTGCGCGATGCACCACTGCCTTTTGCGGTGCGGCTGGACCGCGTTTTTTTCAGAATGTAGAACACCGTCGACGGAGCGATGTGGTCGACCAAGTTCAGCTCTACAGCCTTCTCTGCCAGCAAGCGAATACTCCATTGTGCGTGACCTTCGGGCGCCTCACTGCACGCCAGCGCGGTGATGGCCGCCCGGTCTTTGCCGTCGAACTTCGCGGGTCGCCCCGTATGCGGCGCAGCGAACAGCGCCGCGTCCAGTCCCCCAGGGCAAAGCGTTTTCGGGTCGCTTGCACCATCTGGACGCTGATACCGAGGGCGTCCTTGATGGCCGAGTCCGTGACCTGTCGATGGGCCAGCAGCAGAATCCGGGCGCGGGTCATGACCCGCGCCTTGCCACTGCCCTTCATGGTCATGCCGTGCAGAGTCTGTTCTTGCTCAGCACTCAAAGTCACTGGATAGCGAAGAGGACGGCTCATACCTCACTATGACAAATTCAAAAACGCTGTACTAGTTCGATCTCACAACGAAGATTCGGACTTCCGCGTAAGGGCGGCCCCCCGCGGGGTTGCCCGAGAGATGGTGGACCCCAATGACTTTGAAGTTGCCTTGGGGCGTGGACACAAAGTCCCCAGTGGCCGGCACCTGTACGAAGGAGTGGAAGCCCAGATCCGGTCCCTTAGACACCTGAACGCGAACATTCGTCATGGCGTTCTCCTGCTCAGCCGCTGGGAGAAACGGAGTGTCGAGCAGCCAAGCCCCTCTATTGAAAGCACAGTTCTCGCCCGGCGTGTTCTGTGCTTGAGGCGGGGGGGTCACGTCAAGCGGATCAGGTTTTCAGGTGAACACACTTTCTGGAAAACAGGCTTTCAGGTTTTCTGGTATGACATCAGGCAGGAGCAAGGGTTGACCGCGGCGCCAGCGGCGGATCAACCACTCTACCCAGGCATGCTCTCCAACACGGAGCACCGCCAGGTTCTCCGGGCGTGCGTCCTGCTTATCGCCGTTGATGTGGTGGACGACCTCGCCTGGTTCCAGAGCCCGGCCCAACTGCTGAGCCGCAACCACGCGGTGGAGATACTCCATCCGCTTCGTTCTCCGGTTGTACACCTGTGGGTACGTCATATCGACTCCTGAAAACAAGAATACCTGAAAACAGGTATACCAGAAAGCCCGATTTCGCTACTGTGGAGCCATGTTCAGGATTGCCGTTGCGAACGACAAGGGTGGGGTCGGGAAGACCACGACCGCCGTCATGCTGGCCACCTTGCTGGCTGACAAGGGGCCGACCCTTCTGATTGACGCTGACGAAAAGACAGCGAGTGCCACGGAGTGGGCGGCCGCTGGCCCAGGTCTGGCCTGCACCGTGATTCCTGTGGAGAACCTGGACGCCACGGACCTCAGCCCCTACACCTATCTGGTGTTCGACACGAAAGCCGGGGAAGATGCTGGGGATCTGTTGGAACTCTCGCAAGCGGTCGACCTGTTGATCGTTCCCACCAAGCCGGATGCTTTGAGCCTCCGAGCCCTCCCCAAAACCCTGGCGCCGCTGATCGAGCGTGGCATCAAGAACTACCGGGTGCTGATAACGGACGTGCCACCATCCCCCAGCACCGATGGGCATGAGGCGCGTGCCGCTTTGATGGACCTCGGTGTGCCCGTGTTCAGCCGGGACATTCGCCGGGCCAGCGCCTTCAACAAGGCCGCGCTCGCGGGCACCCGTGTTCGTGACGTAAAAGGCGACCAGCGAGCGAAACTCGCGCATATGGACTACGAACTGGTCCTCCGGGAGGTCCTGGCATGAGCAAGTTCGGTGGTGCCCTCAAGAAATTGCAGGCGGTTCAGACGCAGTCCACGGAATCCGAGGAAAGCACCTCGGGTCTCCCGGATACAGGAAAACCTGAAAACAAGAAAACCAGCAAGCCTGAATCCATGAAACCCGGAACGCCTGAAATCCTGGAAACGGGTCAGCCGGAGAGGCAAGGGCCGGAGCGGGAAAAGTACAGTACCTACCTGGATACCGAACTGGTCACCGCCCTCAAGTTGTACGCCGTGCGACACCGGATGAAGCACCATCACGTTGTGGAAGCCGCACTCCGCGCCTACCTACAAGGCAAGGAGTAAAGGGTGGGGGAGAGCAGTTCAAGGGCATGCGCGTTTTCTCTGCGATCCTGATTCCTTCAAACTTTCGTTGTGTAAGCTTCTTCTAGCTGTACTTCGGGAATATTCAGGGAGGGGACACAGGGGCCAGCATCTCGGATGCTGGCCCCTGTGCTATGGCTCGTTCTCTGCCTCGCTGGACCCGACATTTCCCTACCTGGTTTGCGCCCTTTCTGGTGCATTTTCGCCACCGAGCCCAGCGGACCTGGGCGCCTCTGTACGTCCGTGGATTGTGCAGCACGGTCCACCGAAAAAGCATGCAGCCCTTGGCTGCCGTCGTGGCGCCCGGGAAAGAGGACCATCTCCAGCAGTTCATCACCGACAGCCCCTGGCTGACCGAACCCCTGGAAACCCTGCTCGCTCAGCGGGCTCAGCAGATGCTGGGTGGCAAAGACGCCGTGCTGATCATCGACGACACCTGCTTGACAAAGTTCGGCACCAAGTCTGTCGGCGTCGCCCGTCAGTATTCCGGGCAGGTCGGGAAGATCACCCCCTGTCAATGCCTCGTCTCCCTGACGTTGGCCCAGCACGACTTGCCGGTTCCGCTCGCCCTACGGCTCTTCTTGCCACAGGAGTGGACCAACGATCCCGCTCGGCTCAGGGCGGCTGGTGTTCCGTTGGAACACCAGCCGCCACAGACCAAGTGCGAACTGGCGCTGAAAGAGTTGGACCGGGTGCGTCCACACGTCACCTTCGGCATGGTTCTGGCGGATGCGGGGTACGGCGTGAACGCCCGGTTCCG